>NZ_DFQK01000032.1:308858-377049 GCF_002377745.1 Exiguobacterium sp. UBA3491 | reverse complement strand
CTTTTACCAGTTCTTCCGAATGAAGTTGATTTCCCGTACACGATTCGTCTCGTGTCGGAAGTCCTTGAGTCGAACGGTTCTTCATCACAGGCTTCCATCTGTGGTTCGATCCTTGCCATGATGGATGCGGGTGTTCCATTAAAAGCACCTGTCGCTGGTATCGCGATGGGCTTGATCATGGAAGGCGAAAATTACTCGATCTTGACAGATATCCAAGGGATGGAAGATCATCTCGGAGATATGGACTTTAAAGTCGCTGGAACTCACGAAGGTGTCACAGCTCTCCAAATGGATATGAAAATTGGCGGAATCACGCGTCAAATTCTTGAAGAAGCACTTGAACAAGCACGTCTTGGTCGTCTGCATATTCTTGAGCATATGCAATCTGTCATTGCTGAACCGCGTGTCGAATTGTCGCAATACGCGCCGAAAATCGTCACACTTAAAATCAATCCAGATAAAATCCGTGATGTCATCGGACCTGGTGGTAAAGTCATCAACGGTATCATCGATGAGACAGGCGTTAAGATCGACATCGATCAAGACGGAACAGTCTTTATCGCTTCGACGGATCAAGCTGGCATCGATCGTGCCCGTCAATTGATCGAAGATATCGTCCGTGAAGTCGTCGTCGGTGAAGAATTCGATGGAACGGTCCGTCGCGTTGAGAAATTCGGTGCATTCGTTGAATTGTTCAAAGGAAAAGACGCACTCGTCCACATCTCGGAACTCGCACTTGACCGTGTTGGTCAAACGGAAGATGTCGTTAAACTTGGAGATAAGCTAAAAGTCCGTGTCACAGAAATCGATGACAAAGGACGCGTTAACGCGTCGCACAAAGTCCTGCTCGTCGAAGGATTAAGCGAAGAAGACCGTGCCGCATACGAAGAAAAGAAAAAGACAGAGCGTGAGAACCGCCCGCCACGCCGGGATCAGGGTTCACGCCCACCACGTGACGGACAACGTCCACCACGTCGTAACTAATGAATCCAAGGTGGCTCGACGGTGCAGAGAATGCAACGAGAGCCACCTTGTTTCCTATATTTGGAGGAATTACTATGATCGAACGGATACAACTAGAAAACGGGGTTCGACTAATCGTTGAACGGATGCCAGAAGCACGCAGCGTCGCGACCGGAATCTTCATTCAAGCAGGAAGTCGGACGGAACAGATCGAGGAGCATGGGATCAGTCATCTCATCGAGCATATGATGTTTAAAGGAACAAAACGCCATACGGCAAAAGAGATTGCGGTTTACTTTGACCGACTTGGTGGAAATATTAATGCGTTCACGAGTAAGGATCAAACGTGTTATTACGTCAAGACACTAGATGAACATGCAGGTGAAGCCTTTCACGTATTGGCGGATATGTTCCTCGAATCGACGTTTGACGCGGATGAACTGGAAAAAGAGAAAAAGGTCGTCATTGAAGAGATCAAGATGTACGATGACACACCGGATGATCTCGTCCATGAGTTATTAGCTGTTGCGGCTTACGGAGAGGATGTCATGGCTCGACCGATTCTTGGAACGGAAGAGAGTGTGCTTCGGATTGATCGAACGATGATCGGACGATATCTCGAAGAAGCGTATGCTCCGGATCAAATCGTCATTTCCGTTGCCGGAAACGTCTCAGACGAGTTGATTGCGCAGATTCAAGAGCGGATGTCGATCCTCGAATCACGATCGAAGACACGCGAGACGACAGAGCCAAGGTTACAAAATGGTGTGATTCGTAAGGAAAAGGATACGGAACAGGCTCATATTTGTTATAATTTCCGTGCGATTCCTTCTGCTGACCCACGTTTGCCTGCCCTCGCCTTACTCAACAATGCATTCGGTGCGACGATGTCGAGTCGCTTGTTCCAATCCATCCGAGAGGAACGCGGTCTTGCCTATTCAGTCTTTTCCTATTACACGACGTTTGACGATCATGGAACGTTCACGATCTATGTCGGCACGTCTCCGGAATCAGTCGAAGAGGTCGAACAGGTTCTCGCTGCTGAGATTGATCGCTTGAAGCGAGACGGACTATCCGCTAAGGAACTCGAAGATGGCATTGAACAGCTAAAAGGTTCTCTAATTTTAGGAAACGAAGGCACATCGAGCCATATGAACCGAAATGCCCGAAATGAGTTGCATCTGCATCGTCACCCGTCACTCGAAGAAGTACTAGCGGATGTAGAACGAATTCGTCCATCGGACATCGAAGGGCTGATTGAGCACATCTTTTCGGAGGAACCGGCAAAGGCCTATATTCTTCCAGCAGACCAAGAAGAGGAAGCATGACAGCAGAACGGAATAGATGAAACATATGAAATGACGATGTCGAGAAAGAAGGAATACCGTTGAATTTAGCTGAACTGATTCAAGTCATACAGACGCAAAAAATCGAACGAATGGTAGAAGTGGACGTCACGTCCATCACGACCGATTCACGGGATGTTAAACCGGGAACATTGTTCGTCGCCATCAAAGGGTATACTGTTGATGGACACGACTATGCCAAACAGGCAGAAGCACAAGGAGCGGTCGCAATCGTTGCGGAACAACCGGTCAATGTGTCGATTCCTGTCATTCTCGTTCGTAGTACATCACGTGCCATTGCCGAATTGGCTGGCAAATTCTATGATTATCCTTCTGAAAAGATGCGGATGATTGGTATTACAGGAACGAACGGGAAAACGACGACGACGACGATTGTCCGTGATATATTAGCGCACCTTGGTCGGAAAACGGGTATCATCGGAACGGTCGAAGTCAAGATTGGTGACCGCGTCGTACCAAGTCGCAATACGACACCACAAAGCTCCGAATTACAAGCATTTTTGCATCAAATGCATAAAGAAGATGTCCAAGACGTCATCATGGAAGTCTCTTCGCATGGACTAGAGCTTGGTCGAGTAACGGGTGTCGATTACGACATTGCGGGATTCACGAATCTGACGCATGATCACCTCGATTTTCACAAAACGTTTGAGAACTATGCACGTGCCAAAGGATTGTTATTCGCACAGCTCGGACAACGGCTGTCGACAGAGAAAGTCGCGGTCTTGAATGCCGATGATCCGACGAGCGAACTGTACGAAATGATGACAGGTGCTCGTGTCATGACGTACGGTATCGACAACGCAGCTGACCTCCGAGCAACGGCGATTGAACAGTCACTTCAACAAACGACGTTCACGATGATGTACAAAGAAGAACAAGTCGACGTCACGGCGAATTTCATCGGTCGCTTTAACGTCTACAATCTGTTGCTTGCGACAGGGATCCTCTTGTCTTGCGGATACGACCTAACGACGATTGCAGGAGCGATTTCAGCAATCCGTCCGGCAAAAGGTCGGATGCAACGCTTACCAATCGAAGGATATAACGTGTATGTCGACTACGCGCATACTCCTGACGGCATTGAACAGTGTCTGAAAGCACTCGTTGACGTACCGAAGGAAAAGATCGTCTTCCTGATCGGGACAGGTGGAAACCGCGACGTGACGAAACGACCGAAGATGGGCGAACTGGCTTCGACCTACGCAGGAACCGTCGTCATCACGACGGATGATCCACGATATGAAGCATATGAGTCAATTACATCCGGCATCGCCAAAGGGATGACCCACGATCAGTTCGTTGAAATCGGTGATCGGGAAGAGGCCGTGCGTTATGCAGCACGACTCGCACGACCAGATAATATCGTCATCTTAGCCGGCAAAGGTCATGAAAAATATCAAATCATTGGGGATGAGAAAATCCCTCTCGATGAGGAAGTCATCGTCAAAGAGATGATACGGCAAATGGAGGAACAGAAGTGACTTATCAACCAATCGTTGTAACCATAGATCAATTTGAAACATTCGTAAAAACACATCCAAAAGGCGACTTACTTCAGCTTCCAGCATGGGGAGAAGTCAAAAGCGCGACAGGATGGACACATGAACGGATCGCGGTCGGAACAACTTCTGGTGAGATTGCCGGAGTTGGTCTGCTCTTGTTTAAGAAAGTACCGAAGCTACCGTTCACGCTTTGTTATGCACCGCGCGGTTTCGTCGTCGATTATACGGATACGGACGCACTTCGTGCTCTTCGTGATGAAGCGATACGTGTCGCAAAACAACAGAAGGCGATTGCGATTAAATTCGATCCGAACGTCGAGCGGGAAGAATATCCAGGTCTGTTACAGGAGATGCAAGGACTTGGCTTCAAACATAACGGTTTTGGCGGCGGTTTTGACTACGCGCAACCACGCTTTACGATGGAGACGAATCTTGAAGGAACAGAAAAAGAGATCTTCGACGGTTTCCATTCGAAGTTCCGCTACAACGTCCGTCTTGCTGAACGCAAAGGGATCGTATGCGAACAAGCGGATCGTGAAGGACTCAAGACATTCGCGAAGCTGATGGTCGAGACGGGCGAACGGGATGGGTTCTCGATCCGCGGCCTGGATTATTTCGAGAATCTGTATGATCATCTCCATCCAAAGGGTGATGCGGTCTTGTTTTTGACGAAACTTGATGTCGTACGTGCTCTTGAGAATACGGAAGCCTTATTACTTCAAGCCGATAAGGAACTCTCGAAGATTCACCGTCAGCTTGAGAAAGAGACGGCCGAGAAGAAGCTAAAAAGCTTAAACAATCGCTTGGAGCAGACGACAGCACAAATTGAAAAAGCAGAAAAGTCGAAAACGGAACTGATGACGATTGCTGCCAAACATCCAAACGGTGTCATCCTGTCTGGTGGTCTTTTGACGCTTGCTGGTCGTCGTTCCTATTACTTATATGGAGCCTCATCGAACGAGTACCGGGAATTCATGCCGAACCATTTGATGCAATGGACGATGATGAAATATGCGAAAGAACATGGTGCGCTCTCCTATGACTTCGGTGGAGTCAGTGGTTCGACCGACCCGGATGATCATTACGCGGGACTCTATGCCTTTAAATCTGGGTGGGGCAGCCGAATGATTGAAAAAATCGGTGAGTTTGATTATGTACTCAATCGTCCACTCTATCTGTTGCTTGAGACGGGGTTACCGATTCTACAAAAACTTCGGAAGAAGCTTCGCCGCTGATGAAACGGGGAACAATCTTCGGTTGGATCGTATTTTTATTGACGATGTTTGCGATTGGATTGTTTCTTGCGGCATCCATGAACCGGATGCCGACGATTTTGATGGACCAACCGGAACTCGGGATTGATAGTTGCCCACGAGACGTAGCAGGGGAAAACCGTTTGATCAATGCAAGCGAGGCGAACCTGAAGCGTCTCCATCCAGCTGTCGAGGCAGGGGCAAAGGATCTGATCCGTGTTGCACATTCTTGCTACAATATCGATATCAAGATCACGCAAGGGTACCGCTCGATCCAGCAACAGAATGCGCTTTATGAACAAGGGCGTTCTGAGGCAGGTGAAGTCGTCACGAATGCACGAGGCGGTGAATCGATGCATAACTACGGACTTGCAATTGATTTCGTGCAACTCGTAAATGGACAGATTTCGTATGATCTTGAATATGATGGGAATCGGTCAGGGAAAAGTGATTGGCGTGAAGTCGCTGATATCGGGAAAGCACTCGGTTTTGAATGGGGAGGCGATTGGAAGCGATTCGTCGATTACCCTCATTTTGAGATGACGTTCGAGTATTCGCTCGACGAACTGAAGGCTGGTGAACGTCCAAGCCGTTCGGAAAAAGCGAAACGAACAGAAGAAGTCGAAGATTTGTTGAATACATGATTAACGTCATTCCTGGAGTAATGTGGCAGGAATGACGTTTTTTTTAGATTTCCTAGTCCGATTGTTGGCAGATTGTGAAAATTCGGCTAGAATAGTGATAGTGATAAGTGGACGGCTCACGAAAAGTGAATATGAATTATAGGAGGTCATGTTGTGTCAAAGAAGAAGACGGAAAAAGTAAGCGTCTTTGCTCTTGGTGGCGCCGGTGAGATCGGGAAGAACATGTACGTCGTCGAACTCGACGAGGACATCTTCGTCATCGATGCCGGATTAATGTTCCCAGGAGACGAGATGCTTGGAATCGATAAAGTCATTCCAGACATCAGTTATTTAAAAGAAAACAAAGAGCGGATTCAAGGGATTTTCATTACCCATGGTCACGAGGATCATATCGGGGCACTCAGTTACGTCTTACGTGACTTGAAGGTACCTGTTTACGGAACACGTTTGACGCTCGGTTTGATTGAACACAAATTAAAAGAAGCCGGTTTATTGAAAAAGGCAGATCTTCGTCCAATTGATGCCAAGACGAAATTAACCGTTGCAGGTCATTTTATTACGTTCTTCCGGGTCAACCACTCGATTCCGGATGCAGTTGGGGTTTGTATTCAAACGTCTCAAGGTGCCATCGTTCATACGGGGGATTTCAAGTTCGATTACACACCAGTCGATGGAAAACAGGCGGATTTCGGGAAAATTGCAGCGATTGGTCAACGGGGAGTGCTGTGCTTGCTGTCTGACTCGACGAATGCAGAGCGACCAGGGATGTCTGGGTCAGAATCGATTGTCGGTTCTGAATTGAACGACGTCATCTATGAGGCACCGGGTCGTGTGATTGTAGCTTCATTCGCTTCGAACATTCATCGTCTACAACAAGTGTTTGCGGCAGCAGAAGCGAACAATCGAAAAGTAGCGGTCGTCGGTCGTAGCATGGTCAACAACGTTGAAGTGGCACAGCGTTTGAATTACTTACGCTTCAAGCAGAAAACATTGATTGATCTATCTGACATCAATCGCCTCGATGATAACCAAGTCGTCATCTTGACGACAGGATCGCAAGGTGAGCCGATGGCAGCCTTGACACGAATGGCACGTAACGCACACAAGCAAGTCAATATTCGCTTGAATGATACGGTTGTCGTCGCGGCTTCGCCGATTCCAGGTAACGAGAAGTCGGTTTCGAAAACGATCGATCTCTTATTCCGTGCGGGTGCGAATGTTATCTACAACCAACGGAAAGTACACGTTTCCGGTCACGGTCATGCGGAAGATCTGAAGCTGATGCTCAACTTGATCAAACCGAAATTCTTCCTACCGATTCACGGAGAATTCCGGATGCAAAAGGCACACAGTCGTCTCGCACAGACGGTTGGCGTCAATGCGAACAATATCTTCATCATCGAGAATGGGGATGTCGTTGAGTTTGAGAAGCGTAAAGCACGGATGTCACGCAAAGTGAACGCCGGAAACGTCTTGATCGACGGAATCGGTGTGGGTGATGTCGGAAACATCGTCCTTCGTGATCGTCGCTTGTTATCGCAAGACGGTGTCGTCCTCTGTGTCATTACGATTAGCCGAAAAAACAAAACGATCGTCTCGGGACCCGAAATCATTTCTCGCGGATTCGTCTATATGCGTGAATCAGAAGATATGATCAATGAAGCGAACCGAATCGTCGCGAAACAACTACAAGGTAAATTAAACGGAGAATTGGATTGGACGGAGATGAAGTCGTTGATTCGAGATAAACTCAGTGCTTATCTCTATGAACAGACGAAACGCCGCCCGATGATTCTTCCAATCATCATGGAGATTTAACAAACGAGCGGCTCAGATTGACCAATACCTGGTCCACTGAGCCGTTTTTTTATCAGGAGGGATGACGTATGGCGACGACGAAACGAAAAACCGTACGAAAAAAAACGCCGCCACGGAAACGACCGGCAGCGAAGAAACAACGTCAGCCGATTGCGTATCGTACATATGCGACCATCATCGCAATCGTTTCACTACTTGCCTTCGTTCTCGCATTTGGGGAATTCGGGAAAGTCGGACTGACGCTAGCTGATGGAGGAGAACGATTAATCGGTCAGTTCGGTTCCTTATTATACGGCGGGATAGGTGCCGTGCTACTCTTGCTACTATCGAACGCGTCGCGTGCTCAGAAATGGGCATGGTCGATGCTACTAATGGGTTCAGTCGTCTGGATTGATCTATTGCTCGGAGCACCGCGTGGCATTCTCAATGGATGGCTCTATCAAAACGCAGCTTATTATATTTCGAGCGCGGGTGCCTTCTTGATTGGTCTGTTCTTCATCGGAACGGCCGTTCATATCCTACGCCCATCGTTTTATGGTGAGCTGTGGCTTGGGCTCCGGGAACGTGCAGAAGAGTTTCGCAATCGTGAACGGACACCACGTCCTCGTGTCGAAAAAGAGTTGAAAGCGAAACCGGTTCGTGAGAAAAAACCGAAGACGTTGCGACCAGCAACTGTCGAGGAACCGATCGAAACGGAACAGGAAGCAGAGGATCCTTCGGTCAACATTCAAGACGTTCCAATTATCGGCTTTACGGATCACGTTGAACCGCAAGCAGCGGAGACACAAGGACCACTGACGATGACGGAGACACCGGACGGATATCAATTGCCGTCGCTTGATTTATTAGCAGAGCCGACGTCCAAAGACTTATCGGGTGAGAATAAGCGACTAAAGGATAATGCGACGAAATTGATTGCGACCTTAAAATCGTTCGGGATCGGAGCGAAAGTATTGAAGATTCATCTCGGACCAAGTGTCACGAAGTATGAGATTGAACCGAAACAAGGTATCAAGCTTAGTCGAATCACAGGACTCGCCGATGATTTAGCGCTTGCGTTAGCGGCGAAAGATATTCGCATCGAAGCACCAATTCCTGGTAAAGCGGCTGTCGGAATCGAGGTGCCAAACCGTGAAGTCGCCATGGTATCACTTCGAGAAGTGTTAGGAGCGGAGAGCGTTCAATCCGACAATGATCGTTTGCTCGTCGCACTCGGACGAAGCATTTCTGGTGAGACGGTGACAGCAAAGCTGAATAAGATGCCACACGTCTTAGTTGCCGGTTCGACCGGTTCCGGTAAATCGGTCTGCATTAACGGGATGATCGTCTCAATTTTGATGCGAGCTCGACCGGATGAAGTCCGCCTGATGATGATTGACCCGAAAATGGTCGAATTAAACGTCTACAACGGTATTCCTCATCTTTTGGCACCGGTCGTCACCGATCCGAAAAAGGCGGCGCAGGCGTTAAAACAGGTCGTCTCGGAAATGGAACGTCGTTATGAGATTTTCAGTCAAAACGGAGCGCGCAACATCGAAGGCTACAATGCACTAATCGATAAGATGAACGCAGAGGAAAAAGTGCATCAACGATTACCGTATATTGTCGTCATCGTTGATGAGTTAGCCGACTTGATGATGGTCGCGTCAAACGAAGTTGAAGATGCAATCATGCGACTTGCACAAATGGCGCGAGCAGCTGGGATTCACATGGTTATCGCGACCCAGCGACCAAGTGTTGATATCATCACTGGTGTCATCAAAGCGAATATTCCGTCACGTATCGCCTTCAGTGTGTCGAGTGCGACGGATTCACGGACGATCCTTGATACGGGAGGCGCTGATAAATTGCTTGGACGAGGGGATATGTTGTTGCTCGGTAACGGCATGAACAAACCCGTCCGTGTACAAGGTGCGTTCTTATCAGACGAAGAAGTCGAGAAGGTTGTCAATCATGTCATCAGTCAACAAAAAGCGCAGTATGTTGAAGCGATGATTCCAAAAGATGTACCTGAAGGTGAAACAGAGGTCGATGACTCACTCTATGATGAGGTCGTCCAGTTCATTCTGACCCAAGAGACGGCATCGACGTCGATGATTCAACGAAAGTATCGTATCGGCTACAACCGAGCTGCCCGGTTGATTGATGCTCTAGAAGAAAATGGTCTGATTGGTCCTTCTGAAGGATCAAAACCACGCCGCGTCATGGGACGTTAATCAAGAATCACGGTATCCACCGTGATTCTTTTTTATTAAAATAATGGATATATATGGATGCGCGTATAATGTGCTCAAAAAAATGACACAGGAGTCGTATATGAGATAAGAAAATTAGAAATGAAAGGAAGGAAAAAAGACAAAAATAAAATAAAATCGCTTTCATGAAAATAGTTGTCAGACGTCTGTTGATTTTCAATATTTTTTTTGGCATACTCAGACATATGAGTGACCGACCTTCAACATGAGGGCTGGGAGCGACTTTTTCACAAATAGATAATGAAAGCGCTCTCATAAATGCAGAGGAGATGGATGATATGAAGAAAAAACAGGTAATCGTATCGATGATGTCAGTAGCAACAGTTGGACTTGCAGCCTGCGGTGGTTCGGGTGAGAAAGCTGACCAAAAAGATCAGTTCTCTGTCGCTATGGTAGCGGATAAAGGTGGAATCGATGATAAATCGTTCAACCAATCAGCTTGGGAAGGTCTGCAAGCGTACGGTAAAGATAACAAACTCAAGCAAAATGAAGGGTTCTCTTATTTACAGTCTAAATCACAACAAGATTATCAACCGAACTTGTCACGTCTTGCACGTGGTGGAGAAGATCTCGTTTTCGGTATCGGGAATACATTCAATGAAGATGTTAAAACCGTAGCAGATCAATTCAAGGATACACGATTTGCAATCGTTGATAATGTCGTTGAAGGGAAAAACGTCACATCGATCACATTTAAGGAAAATGAAGGGGCGTATCTTGCAGGGATCGTTGCTGCTATGGAGACGAAAAAAGATCACATCGGTTTCGTCGGTGGCATGAAAATGGACGTCATCGAGCGGTTCCGAGCTGGTTTCGAAGCTGGAGCGAAATCCGTCAATCCGAAAATTAAAATCGATGTTCAGTACGCAGAGGACTTCGCAGCACCTGAAAAAGGTCAAGCCATCGCAGCCGGCATGTACGGTAAAGGAGCGGATATCATCTTCCCAGCAGCAGGCGGTACAGGAAATGGTGTCTTCACAGAAGCGAAGAACCGTAAGAAAAATGGAGAAGATGTATCTGTCATCGGTGTCGACCGTGATCAAAAAGAAGAAGGTATGCCGGAAGACGTGACGTTAACATCGGTCATCAAACGTGTCGACCGCGCAGTTGAAGATACAGCTAACGCAGCGAAAGATGGAAAACTCGAAGGTGGTAAAACGGTTCGTTATGGTCTGAAAGAAGACGGCGTTGATATCGTCCCATCTGAAAAAATCTCGAAAAAGACGATGACTGCGCTTGAGAAAGCAAAAGCGGCTGTCGTTTCAGGGAAAATCGAAGTACCTGAGCAATAAGCGTTGAAAAGATAAAGGGCATTCTTAGGTAGAATGCCCTATTTTCTTCCATTATTGATTACGTTATGAAAAGGGTTACAAAAGCGCCAGAAGTCAGACTTCTAACCTGTTACAAAATGATTGCAGAATTGTGTTAAGCATCATATACTTATCTTGGCTGGAGTTCTCATACGTCAGAAGTCTGAGCACTGGTTACAACTAGATAGAGGATGGAGATGCGTCATGTCGATTAAACTAGATCATCGTTTGCTTTATTTACGTGTGATTGAAAAAATCAAGTCAGACATCGATGACGGCGTTTACAAGGAAGGCGAGAAGCTCCCTTCAGAGTTTGAACTTTCAAAGCAACTTGGCGTCAGTCGAGCTACTCTTCGAGAGGCATTACGAATTCTTGAAGATGAGAACATTGTCATCCGTAAACACGGTGTCGGTACGTTTATCAATGCAAGACCACCGTTTACTTCTGGTATCGAGGAGTTATACAGCGTGACAGAGATGATCGCGCGCGCAGGCATGATTCCGACCTCAGAAGTACTATCATCCGAGATGGTCCAACCGACTGAGCGCGACCGAGAACGCTTTCAACTTGGTCCGGATGAATTGGTATATCGAATCGAACGAATCCGACTCGCAGGAGATGTTCCTGTCGTCTATTGTATCGATAAGATTCCAAGCCATTATATTAAAAATGAAGAGCAGTTCACCTCTTCGACATCATTGTTTGATGCTTTAGAAAAAGAACTCGGACGACGTGTCACACATGCTGTGACGCATATCGAGCCGCGTATTGATCCGAAAATCGCTGAACAATTACATACGGACCAACCTCTGCTCGCTTTGCGTCAGACGCATTATGATGAGCTCGACCGTTCCGTTCTTTTTTCAGCGAACTATTTCCGAGCAGATAAGTTCGATTTCCACGTCATCCGTAAACGTGTGTGAGCCATGGTTTTAGGATGAATACTGAAAGCGCTTCCCGTCAAAACCTACGTAACGCTCCTCATCGCCAGCCTCAGGTGCTAGACGTAGTCTTGAACTTTGTATGACCATATTCGAAAGGGGATTTTTCCAGATGAAAAAGAAGTCACTTCTCGCATTAGCAGCAACAGGTTTAGCAATGAGTTCCGTCCTTGCAGCATGTGGTGGCAACGACGATTCGAAAGATTCAGGTAACGGCAGCAAATCAGAAGGCTTTAAAGTAGGTATGGTTACAGATACAGGTGGCGTGGATGATAAATCATTCAACCAATCTGCTTGGGAAGGTATCCAAAAGTTCGGGAAAGACAATGACTTAAAAGAAGGTACTGGCTATAAATATCTCCAATCTGCAAAACAATCAGACTATCAACCGAACCTTCAGCAATTAGCACGTGCAAAATACGACTTAATTCTCGGGATTGGTTTCTTGATGGCTGAAGATATCGGTAAAGTAGCGGATCAGTTCAAAAAGAACAACTTCGCACTCGTTGACCAAGTCGTTGATAAACCAAACGTCGCTTCAATCGTCTTCAAAGAAAACGAAGGTTCGTTCCTCGTTGGTGTCGTTGCAGGTCTAACGACTAAAACGGATAAAGTTGGATTTGTCGGTGGTGTCAACTCGGACTTGATCAAAAAGTTCGAAAGCGGATTTAAAGCAGGTGTTAAAGCGGCTAACCCGAAAGCGGAAATCGAAATTCAATACGCAGAAGATTTCAACGCTGCAGAAAAAGGACAAGCAATCGCTTCAGGTATGTACGGTAAAAAAGTCGACGTCATCTATCACGCAGCTGGTGGTACTGGACAAGGGGTATTCACAGAAGCGAAAAACCGTAAAAAGAACGGTGAAGATGTTTGGGTTATCGGTGTAGACCGTGACCAAGTCGAAGAAGGTATGCCAGAGAACGTCACATTGACATCAATGGTCAAACGTGTGGATACAGCAGTAGAGCAAGTCGCGAAAGACACGAAGGACGGCAAATTCCCAGCAGGTAAAGTCGTTGAGTTTGGTCTAAAAGACGGCGGTGTCGATATCGCTCCTTCAAAAGACAACGTCTCAAAAGAAGCACTCGACAAAGTCGAAGAGTACAAAAAACAAATCATCGATGGTGACATTAAAGTTCCATCGACTGACGACGAGTATAAAGAGTACGAAGCGTCACTTAAATAATAATGAAAGCGGGGGTCGCTAGCATTGCGACTCCCCTTTTAAACTAAACATGGGAGTGGATTTTCTTGGAATACGTCATTGAGATGCTGAACATCAGAAAAGAGTTTGGCAATTTCGTCGCAAATGATAATATCACGCTCCAGCTTCGGAAAGGTGAGATTCACGCTTTACTTGGTGAAAACGGTGCCGGAAAATCGACGCTGATGAACGTCTTATTTGGTTTGTATCAGCCTGAGGCTGGAGAAATTCGTGTACGTGGTGAAAAAGTCAATATTACGAGTCCGAACGTCGCGAATGATCTTGGAATCGGCATGGTGCACCAACACTTCATGCTCGTTCAAAATTTCACTGTTACTGAAAACATCATTTTAGGTGCAGAGCCACGTACAGGGATTAAGATTGATCGTGCATCGGCGCGTGAAAAGGTACGCCAGATTTCTGAACAGTATGGTCTTGCTGTTGATCCTGATGCAAAAATCGAGGATATTTCAGTCGGAATGCAACAACGTGTTGAAATTTTGAAGACGTTGTACCGTGGGGCAGACATCTTGATCTTTGATGAACCATCTGCTGTTTTGACACCGCAAGAGATCAAAGAATTGATTCAAATCATGAATCGCTTGATTGCGGAAGGAAAGTCGATTATCCTCATTACGCATAAACTGAAAGAAATCATGGAAGTAGCTGATCGCTGTACGACGATTCGCCGTGGTAAATATATCGGCACGGTCGATATTGATGAGACGATGACACAGTCGCGTCTTGCTGAAATGATGGTAGGTCGTGAAGTCAACTTTAATGCGGAGTATTCCAAGGCAACTCCACAAGAACTCGTTCTCGATATCAAGAATCTAGTCGTCAAGGACGGTCGTGGCATCAAAGCAGTCGATGGATTGAATCTCGACATTCGTGCCGGAGAAATCGTTGGAATTGCAGGAATCGACGGAAACGGACAAACGGAATTGATTGAAGCCATTACAGGTCTTCGTAAAGCAGACAGTGGCGAAATCTTCCTCAACAACAAATCGATTAAAAACCTGAAGCCACGGAAAGTAACGGAATCAGGTGTCGGTCACATCCCGCAAGACCGACATAAACATGGACTTGTCCTTGATTATTCGATTGGACATAACATGGTCTTACAAACCTACTACAAACAACCGTACTCAAAAGCAGGCATCATGAACTATAAACAAGTCATGGAAAAAGCCAAAACGCTCATCGAGAAGTTCGACGTCCGAACTCCAAGTCCAGAGACGTTCGCTCGTGCCTTGTCTGGTGGTAACCAACAGAAGGCGATCATCGCGCGTGAAGTCGATCGGTCACCAGATTTGCTGATTGCGGCTCAGCCGACTCGTGGTCTTGATGTTGGGGCAATCGAGTTCATTCATGAACAATTGGTTCTTGAGCGCGAAAAAGGTCGTGCTGTCTTGTTGATTTCATTCGAACTCGAAGAAATTCTACAAGTCTCTGACCGGATTGCCGTGTTATATGAAGGAAAAACAGTGGCCTTCTTGGATCCGAAAGAAACGAACGAAATTGAGCTTGGCTTCCTGATGGCCGGCGGTAAGAAAGAGGAGGTAGGTCATTCATGAAGTTAGAGCGTTTTTACGGCATCCTCATTCCGATTCTTTCCATCGTGCTTGGGATGGTCGTCGGGGCAATCGTCATGCTCATTGGTGGGTATGATCCGATTGCTGGGTTTGATCAATTATTCTATGGTATTTTTGGCGAACCGTACAGCATCGGCGAAACATTGCGTGCGGCGGCTCCATTGATCTTCGCGGGTCTTGCTGTCGCGTTTGCTTTTCGGACAGGACTTTTTAACATCGGTGTCGAAGGTCAAGTGCTCGTCGGCTGGATGGTTGCAGTCTGGATTGGAATCAAGTTTGATTTGCCGACAGTTGTTCATTTACCACTCGCTTTGATTGGAGCAGGTTTAGCAGGTGCGCTTTGGGCATCGATTCCTGGTATCTTAAAAGCGAAATTCCACGTACATGAAGTCATCACGTCGATCATGATGAACTATATCGCGTTATACGTCACGAACGATATTTTACGTCACGTCATCGGCATTACGAATGAGCGGACGGAGACAATCAAGGAATCAGCATCACTTGCGTCACCGTTCTTACAAGAGATCACGGATTTCTCACGTCTTCATAACGGAATTTTCATCGCAATCATCGCTGCACTCGTCTTCTGGTTTATTCTTTGGAAAACAACACTCGGTTATGAACTTCGAGCTGTTGGATTCAATAAGAATGCTGCTGAATATGCAGGGATGGGCGTTAACCGCAATATCATCTTATCGTTCGTCATCTCAGGTGTGTTCGCTGGTCTTGCTGGGGCGATGGAAGGTCTTGGGACGTTCCAAAACATGACGCTGAATGCGTCCTTCACTGGTGTTGGATTCGACGGGATCGCGGTTGCCTTGTTAGGTGCGAATAATCCGATCGGCGTCGTGCTCGCTGCATTACTATTTGCAGGACTCAATATCGGTGGTCTGTCGATGCAACAGATTGGTATTCCACCGGAACTGATCAAAATTATCATTGCGTTCATCATCATCTTCGTGGCTTCTGGATACGCGATTCGTCTCGTCATCGAGAAGTTCGCAGTTAAGAAAGAATCTAAAAAAGCGAAAGGAGCCGGTCACTAATGGGCTTTCTTGAAGTACTTTATATCATCGTGCCAATCGCACTTGCCTATTCGGCTCCGTTGATCATTGCAGCACTTGGCGGCATTTTCAGTGAGCGTTCTGGCGTCGTTAACATCGCGTTAGAAGGTTTAATGGTCATGGGTGCCTTCACGGGTGTCGTCACGGCATTGACGCTATCAAAAATGGGCTTGGGTGCTGCGAGTCCTTGGCTTGCGATGCTCATTGCGATTGTCGTCGGAGCAGTTTTCTCGCTCTTCCTTGCGATTCCGGCAATCCTTTTCCGGGCTGATCAAACGGTTCTTGGAGTTGCGATCAACTTGCTTGCAGTCGGTCTTGCCATCTTCCTCGTCCGGGCGCTTTACGGAAAAGGACAAACGGATTCGATTCCAAACCGAATCTCAAAAGAGAACGTGCCATTCTTGTCCGATATTCCTGTGCTGAAGATGTTCTTCGCGAACGTCTACTACACATCGTATATCGCGATCATCCTTGCCTTCGTCGCGTGGTACATCATTTTCAAGACGCCATTTGGTCTTCGTTTACGTTCTGTCGGGGAACATCCGATGGCGGCAGATACAATGGGAATCAACGTCACGAAGATGCGTTTCATCGGTGTCATGATCTCTGGTGGTTTCGGTGGTCTTGCTGGTGCTGTTTATGCGACATCGATCTCACTGAACTTCAGTGTCACGACGATCCTCGGTCAAGGGTTCCTCGCGATTGCGGCGATGATCTTCGGAAAATGGAATCCACTCGGGGCTATGGGTGCTGCACTATTCTTCGGATTCGCTCAAGCGATTTCAATCATCGGTCAGCAATTGCCGTTACTCGATCAAATTCCGCAAGTGTATCTATTGATTGCACCGTATCTCTTGACGATCCTAGCACTCGCTGGTGTCGTTGGTCGGGCGGATGCACCAAAAGCTGTTGGTGTACCATATATCAAAGGAAAACGCTAAATTTTTTACCACTTAGAAACCGGATGTTGCCAAATGGCGACATCCGGTTTTTTTAATGATTGATAGATATATCGCGTGAATAAAAGACCAACAAAAAAAGATGTTTCGCAAGGAAACATCTTTTTTTATTCACTTATTCGAATTTTAACGCATCGCCTTCGAACGATTCATCTGCTACTTTGATTGAATCCGTCGGGCATCCTTCAAATGCATCAATCATATCGTCGAATAATGCTTCTGGAATTTCGGCAGTACCATTGTTATCATCAAGAATGACATATGCCAAACCCTCATCATCATAATCATAGATATCTGGTGCCGCTGCTCCACAAGCACCACAAGCGATGCAAGTATCTTTGTCGACAATCGTAAATTTAGCCATTGAACGGTCTCCTCTCTATACGAAAACATTATTGAAACACGCTGTTCTCATCTATATGTCATTGTATCGGACTCATCGTTGCATTTCAATGACGAAGCGTAAGTGATAACAGAAAATGTATATATCATCACATGCCCGCAAACAGTATGTCTAAAACGTAACGAAAAGAAAATGGATGAGGTATCATCTTCAAATCGATAAACACTATATATCAGAAAGGAGCGTGGCAGATGGAAATTTCATTACTAGAGCGCATTTTTCTAGAATCGATTCAGCGTCTTCGAGACGAACGCTCGGACCGGAGTCTTTATCATGTTTTTCAAGGGAAGAAGTCAGCAACTTCTCTGCAAGATGCTCATTTTTATGATTTAGAGTCGACGTTCGGTACCGTATTAGTCAGTAAACAGCGATTCGAGTCGGTTTTAACGGAACTCGCTCAGAAAAAGTGGATCGAACGGCAAGAGACACTTCGACTGACGAGCGAAGGCGCTCGACTAGTAGGACAAACGGATGGAGTAATCATTGATCAACTTGGTGGTGAACTTCGGGGATATGCCGAAATGATGTGGAAACGGCTCAGTCTTCTCGTTCAAACGGTAATTTGTCTAGAAGCGCAACAACCATTCATTCCCGTGCAACAAGAGACGATCGTTCGGGAGTGGGTCAAGAGTGTTCTTCCGACCATCTCGAATCGAGCAGATTGGTTAGCGCAGATGTATCAAGAATTGACGCTCCTCCTTGAGCGCTTACCGGAACGAGATGCGACATTGATCAGTCATCGATTATCAGGTGTGCAAACGGGGTGGTCATATCCTCAATTGGCACGAATGATGAAGGTAGATGTCGAGACGGTCCAGTTCGAATTTATCATAGCTTGGCGAAGATGCATCAATGACTTAAAAAGTACACCGCTCATTCAACAAATCGGAGCCGGTCTCCATACTCCGAAGATGACGCAATCTGCTCAAACGACTTGGGAATTATTGCAACAAGGACTCACTGTTGAAGATGTTGCGGTCAGAAGACGTCTAAAAAATAGCACGATGGAAGACCATCTTGTTGAAATTGCAATGTATGCACCCACTTTTCCGTTAGATCATTTCGTTGATACGGCTCAACAAGAAGAAATTCGACATATCGCACAACAACTCAAAACTTATGCGCTCAAGCGAATCAAAAGCGCGATGCAATCAGACGTATCCTATTTTCAAATTCGATTGGTCTTAGCTCGTAGTAAATGGGAGGGAAGTTAATGGAAGCGTTATTGCATCGACATTTCGGTTATGAAGCGTTTCGACCTGGACAACGCCAAATCATCGAGTCCATCCTGAATGGAACAGATACGTTAGCAATTTTACCGACAGGTGGAGGAAAGTCTGTTTGTTATCAGTTTCCTTCGTATGTAAAAGGAGAGGGACTGACATTGATTTTGTCTCCGCTGCTCTCTTTGATTGAGGATCAAGTCATGCAAATCAAACGTCGGGGAGAACGTTCTGTCGCAAAATTAACATCTGTTGAGACGCGAGAAGAAAAAGAGCAAATCTTATCCGTACTCGAACATCTACGGTATCTCTACTTATCACCGGAACAACTTGCGTTACCACAAATACGGGCTCGTCTGAAACAGGTCGACATCGCGCTATTCGTCGTCGATGAAGCCCACTGTATCTCGCAGTGGGGACACGAGTTTCGACCTGAGTATGCAAGACTTGGGCAAATTCGCCGGGAACTAGGTTTTCCGCAGTGCCTCGCCTTAACCGCAACAGCGACTCAAGCTGTCGAACGAGATATCCGAATACAATTGCAGATGCGAGAACCGCATGTCATCCGTCGTTCCGTCAATCGACCGGAAATCCAATACATCGTGGATCGCGTCGATCGAGAAGAAAAAGACGCAGCACTCGACCGTTGGATGACACGTATCGTTCGTCCATGTGTCATCTATACGACAACGCGTAAAGAAGCGGAACGGATTGCAGGAATCATTGAAGGGGCAACCTACTATCATGCCGGATTAACGATGGAAGACCGTCAGCTTGTTCAACAACAGTTTCTTCATGATGAAATGGACTGTCTCGTTTGTACGAGCGCATTTGGAATGGGTGTTGATAAAGGAAACGTTCGTACAGTTATCCATCATACGATGCCGGCGACACTTGAAGCTTATATGCAGGAAATCGGACGTGCCGGTCGGGACGGAAAAGAGGCGACGGCGATCTTGCTTTATGCTCCTCAGGATGAACAATTACAAACCTTTCTGATTGAGACACAATATGCGCCTGTCCTTTGGATTGATCAGTTACAACAAGGGGTGAGAAGAGGTGAGTCCTACACGAAAATCGAGACTCGTCTACACCTCAATCCGGAAGATCCAGCATATCGGTTACTGAAATCACAACTTGAGAATGGCTGGTCGAAGGAACGTATCATGCAATGGCAGGTGGAACGAAAACAGCTCAAAGGACGAGAAGTCAGCCAGATGATGGACTATATTCACCGGAATGAATGTCGCCGTAAGATGTTATTGCATCATTTTGATGAACCGGCAATCGTTCAGCCACGTTGTTGTGATATATGCGGTACGATCGAATGGCAGGATCCCGTGAAGAGTAAGGTGCTTCAACCGGTAAATTGGAAAAAGCGTTTAGAACAAGTCTTTTTTTCATCACTAGATTCGGTGTAAACTAGAAAATATCCTTATTTTTTTCAAGAAAAGGTGATGAACATTGAGTAAACAAGATCAACGGCGGTTACATCAGAACGAAGAGGAGCAACTCTTACCACCACGTTCCTCGCGAATCGAACACGTTCGAAATGAACGACTGAAGCAACCATTTCGAAAAAATCCGCTAGCAATCACGCTAACGGTACTCATGATCACGATCATCATCGCCTTCGTCTCCATCGGTTTCATGATGTAAAGGCACATTGTGAACGGAGATTTTTTTCCTTTCAGCGTATACTAAAAAGGAAGGGGAAGGAGGCACGATGCATGGATCGTGGGAAATACAATATCAAAGCAGTCGCTGCGTTGGTGGGACTCAACCCGACGACCATTCGTGCTTGGGAGCGGAGATATCAAGTGCTTGATCCGGATCGAAGTGAATCCGGGCATCGCATTTATAGTGATAGTGACGTTGCGAAATTGCGTTGGATCGTCGATAAACAAAAAGAAGGATTGTCGGTTTCAAAGGCAATTCAATTATATGAGATGCCTGTCAATCGAGCTGAAGTGCCCCATGATTACGGAGTCGAACTACGAGATCAGTTATTCCGTGCATTGACGAACTTCGAAGAACGACACGCGCATGACATCATGAATAAAGCGTTCTCGATGTTTAGTTTCGATAAAGTCATTCAAGATATCGTTGGTCCACTCTTACATGAAATCGGACTGAAATGGGAGTCAGGAGAGATTACAATTGCGCATGAACATTTTGCAACAGCTTTCTTAAGAGCCCGTCTTTCGACGTTATCACTACAGATGCCAATCAATCCGTTCTTGCCGCGAATCGTTTGTGTCTGTGCACCAGAAGAAGAACATGAGCTCGGACTACTCTTCTTCACACTCTACTTGCGGCAATCGGGTTTTGATGTGATTTTCCTCGGTTCTGGTATTCCGGTGCCGGACTTAGTAGCCGTGACACATCAATTGCAACCGAAAGCTGTCATCTTATCGTGCACGTTATCCGATCATTTACCATTGCTTGATGAAGCATTAGACTGTTTGATGGCTGATTTTCCGAATCTTGAAATTGGACTTGGAGGATACGCGGTCGATCAGCTTCCGGAACGATACGGACCACACTTACTTGGTGCGGACGATCAATCGTGGAAAAGTTGGTTAAGTCGACTCACTCCGGTATCTGGTGTATAGTATGGTTCATAGCGAACGGAGACACCTATGTTTCCGGTCTTGACTGGAGGAGTCTATATGAGGTTTGAACAAATGAAACAAGGACACCTTCGTGTCTTCATTACAAAGCAAGAGTTATCACTTCACGATGTCCGACCAGAAACGTTGGCCATTGGGAAGGGACAAGCTCTATTGCGCAATTTGTTAGAGGAAGCTGAATCGAATTTTGGTTTTCAGGCAGCAGGAACACTCGAATTTTTCGTCACATTCTTTCCTAATGACGGCATGCTCGTTGATGTGCGTCGTGAAGGTGATTTACCGGAAGAGATGAATGACGAATTTGATCAAGTCGAAATTCGCATGACGGTCGACATCGTCCATCATGTCTTGTATGCCTTGAATTCGCTCGAAGATGTCATTCAAGCGAGCCATGGGTTATTACGACATATGTCGTACACGGAGACAGGCGGTAGTCTTTATTTCTTCGAAGGCAACTATTATCTCTACTTCCAGGAACGAATGAATGACGCGCTCGAGCGTACGGTGACGACGATTTTGTCAGAATACGGGGAACCGAGCCCGAAAAGTCCGCTCGTCATGTCAGAGTACGGAAAAACGATTCAATCGAAACAAGCCATTGCCACGATTGCGGAACAATTCCACATTTAGAACATCGGGTGCGACATTCCCTCGTCAGGTAATGTCGCACCTTTTTATCTTCTACCAGAAGTGGCACCATTTTGTATTTTTTCGTGGTCAGAAGGATGGTATGATAATCATTGAACGTAAGAAGAAGGAGTGAAGTAGGATGAAAGTGGCAGTGTTATATGGTGGGACTTCAGGTGAACGGGAGGTTTCATTAAACAGTGGAAAATCAATCATGGAAGCGTTAAACAGTAAAGGACATGAAGTCACGGCTGTTGATTTCCATCCTGATCGAGCACATGAACTCTTCCAGCTGGATGTAGATGTGGCTGTCATCGCTCTTCATGGGAAAATTGGTGAAGATGGACGCGTGCAGGCGTTACTTGAACTTGCGAATATTCCATACACAGGTTCAGGTGTGTTAGCGTCAGCACTTGCGATGGATAAGGCACGTTCAAAAGTTCACTTTGATAAAGCGGGTATCACGATTGCACGTGATGTATTATTAGAACGTGAAGATGATGTCGAGGCGAAAATCGCAGAATGGAATGGTCAATTCCCTTGTGTCGTTAAACCAGCACAAGAAGGTTCATCGAATGGATTGACAATCGCACAAGACGAGACGATGTTACGTGAGGGGATTGCAAAAGCGTTCGAAGCCGATGATGCGGTTCTCGTCGAACAATTCATTAAAGGACGCGAAGTGACGGTTCCAGTCGTTGGTCATAAAGGTGCAGAAAAAGCATTACCGGTCATCGAGATCATTCCGAAGAATGCTTTTTATGATTACGAATCGAAATATGCAATCGGAGGTTCAGAGCATATCTGCCCTGCCGAACTAGATGAGACGACGACAGCAACACTTCAGGAGTGGGCCGTCAAAGCACATCAAGTACTGGGTTGTGCTGGGTATTCCCGGTCAGATTTCCTTGTTCCTGAGTCCGGAAATCCAGTTATTTTAGAGACGAATACATTGCCAGGTATGACGTCAACAAGTTTATTCCCGGACGGAGCACGAGCAGTTGGTATCGAATATCCGGAATTGGTCGAGTATTTCATGGAATTAGCGATTGAACGCCACGCCCAAATCAAGTAATCCAATCATTGATATCCTAGGAAAAGAAGTGAGAAAGCGCTTACAAATATGGGCGTAACCCCTTTCATTACGTTCGAGAAAAGAGTATACTTTATCCGAACAAGGAAACGGCATAGGGGATGCCACTTATGGGGAGGAACGTTGGAATGATCACTGACCAACAACATGCGAATCATCGCAAGAACGTACTGGAAGCAACACAGGAAATCGTCAAGGAAGCACTAGGGAAGTTAGGGTATCCAGACGAAATGTATGAATTACTTAAAGAACCACTCCGGATGTTGACAGTCCGGATTCCGGTGCGAATGGATGATGGTTCGACGAAAATCTTCACAGGATATCGTGCGCAACATAACGATGCTGTTGGACCGACAAAAGGGGGAATTCGTTTCCACCCAAACGTGACGGAAATCGAAGTCAAAGCATTATCCGTCTGGATGAGTCTGAAGGCAGGTATCGTTGATTTACCATATGGCGGCGGGAAAGGCGGGATCATTTGTGATCCACGTGAGATGAGCTTCCGCGAAATCGAACGTCTCAGCCGTGGATATGTCCGTGCCATCAGTCAAATCGTTGGACCGACAAAGGATATTCCAGCACCTGACGTCTTCACGAACTCACAAATCATGGCTTGGATGATGGATGAGTACAGCCGGATCGATGAATTTAACTCTCCTGGTTTCATCACAGGAAAACCGCTCGTTCTTGGTGGCTCACATGGTCGTGAAACAGCAACGGCGAAAGGTGTCGCAATCATGATCCGAGAAGCGGCAGCAAAAAAAGGCATTACACTTGAAGGAGCACGCGTCGTCGTTCAAGGGTTCGGGAACGCAGGTAGCTTCTTGTCGAAGTTCATGTATGACTTAGGTGCAAAAGTCATCGCCATCAGTGATGCTTACGGTGCACTTCATGATCCGAACGGACTCGACATCCCATATCTACTGGACCGTCGCGACTCATTCGGAACGGTTACGACATTGTTCAAAAATACGATCTCGAATAAAGAATTGCTTGAACTCGAATGTGATATTCTTGTTCCTGCGGCAATCGAGAATCAAATTACAGAAGACAATGCACATGATATCCGCGCAGCGATCGTCGTAGAAGCAGCAAACGGTCCAACGACGAACGAAGCGACGAAAATTCTTGCAGAACGTGACATTTTGATCGTTCCGGATGTTCTTGCTTCGAGTGGTGGCGTAACGGTTTCTTACTTCGAATGGGTACAGAATAATCAGGGGTATTACTGGACGGAAGAGGAAGTCCACGAGAAACTCGAAAAGGTCCTCGTGAACTCATTCAACCAAGTCTATCAGACAGCACAGACGCGAAATGTCGATATGCGTCTCGCCGCTTATATGGTAGGTGTGCGGAAAATGGCAGAAGCATCCCGTTTCCGTGGTTGGGTCTAATTAAACGTTAAAAATACGTACCACCCGTTCCTCTAGATGAGGAGCGGGTGTTTTCCTATTGCAATTTCTTTCGTCTCTTGATGAGATTTGCTAAGATATAAAAAAAGCAACCGGAAGAGGAGATATTCGAATGTTAGATTGTATCGTAATCGGTGCAGGACCATGTGGTTTATCGGCAGCGATCGAAATGCAAGATCGAGGACTAGACGTCGAAGTACTCGAAAAAGGAAATATCGTTGAAGCGATCTATCGTTATCCGACGCATCAAACGTTCTTTTCAAGTAGTGAAAAATTAGAAATCGGTGGCGTGCCGTTCATCAATAAGGAATTAAAACCACGTCGTCTCGATGCACTCGTCTATTATCGAGAAGTCGTCAAACGAAAGCGGTTGACGATTCGTCCATTTGAGACGGTCGAGCACATTGAACGTCAAGCGGATCGCTTCATCATCCATTCAGAACGCTCTGGAGTGAAGAAACAGCGAGAAGCACGATCTGTTGTGCTTGCGACAGGTTATTATGGGTTACCGAACCGAATGGACGTCCCAGGAGAAACGTTACCCCACGTATCGCACTATTTTACGGAAGGGCATCCATACTTTGATCAGGATGTCGTCGTCATCGGTGGGAAGAATTCAAGTGTTGATGCAGCAATCGAGCTTGAAAAAGCAGGAGCACGCGTAACCGTACTTTATCGTGGACCCGAGTATAGTCCGTCGATCAAACCTTGGGTCTTGCCGAACTTCGAATCACTCGTTCGTTCGGAAAAGGTCAAGATGGTGTTTGACGCGATGATCGAGGAAATCACGGACCAAGAAGTCGTTTACCGAGTGGAGGGAGACAAGCGGACTGTCCGAGCAGATTTCGTATTTGCGATGACGGGTTATACACCAGACGTCGGCTTGTTCGCTGATGCTGGTATCGCGATCGATCGCAAGACAGGTGTTCCGAGTCATGATGAAGAGACGATGGAGTCGAATGTTCCTGGAATTTATATTGCCGGCGTCGTTGCAGCAGGATACGATGCCAATAAGATATTCATTGAAAACGGACGTTTTCATGGCGCGAACATCGCGAATCATCTCGTCGAACGATTACGTGGTCTATCAATTCACGTCTAAAAAAACCTCTTGATTCGGACTGATGAGTTCCGAGTCAAGAGGTTTTTTCATTTATTCGACCCGGAATGACTCTTCGAGTTCTGATTGGGTCGCATTGATTTCGAGTTCAATCATTAATTTAAGTCGTGCTTTTTGTGAGTTCAGTCCATTTGAGAAAATGACACCGATCTCTTTTAACTGTTGACCGCCACCTGTATATCCATAAACATCTTGCACGATTCCATTGAAGCATCGACTAACGATGACGATCGGCATGACTGCGATCAATTCGGCAATGGCATCGACGATACTCGGTGGGACGTTTCCTTGACCGAGAACTTCAAGTACGAGTCCATCGTAACCGAGTTGTTTCACGGCTAGTAATAAATCTGGTTCCATTCCGGCATATACTTTCAAAACAGCAACACGTTTAGAGAGCGAGGTTACCATATGTATTTGCTTCAGAAGTGGCGTGTTGAATAGGTAAACGTGATCTTTCGTCACCATTCCAAGATTTCCGAAGTGAACCGATTTAAACGTATCGACGGATGACGTATGCGTTTTCGTGACGTTGAATGCCGAATGAATCTCACCATTAAAGACGACAAGAACACCTTTTTCACGCGCTGCTTCACTGACGGCGACACGGAGTGCCGTGATCAAATTAAACTCGCCATCTGATCCGACTTCGTTCGATGAACGCATGGCTCCAGTCAAAACAATCGGAACAGGTGCACCAATTGTCAAATGTAAGAAATAAGCGGTCTCTTCAAGTGTATCCGTCCCATGGGTGATGACGACTCCATCGTAGTGTTCCTTAGCAAGTTCACTGTCGATGAAGTGTGCCAAACGTAGCATGATGTCGGGCGTCATATGTGGAGAAGGTAAATTTGAAAAATGACGCGTTGTGATGTTTGCGATATCCGTCGCTCGAGGTAGTGAAGCATCCAGTGGATTGATGTCATTCGGTAAGACGTGACCGGAGTGATCTTGCGCCATCGCAATCGTTCCACCCGTATGAATTAATAATAATGATTTCATACTAAATGGTCTGTGTCAAAAGACAAAAGACCTTCACCTACTTTCTATAGCATATTCAATTAGTTCTTCCATATTGTAACCTTTTTCCCTCCCGAAACAACGAGGACGTTTTCTTTTTTCCAAGAAACCTTTATTCTTATGGAGAGGAAGAAAGGGGGAGAGGAAGCGTGATTCAAATCGTTTTCTCCGGAGTTGCCCCAGGCATCGCACTCCTAACTTATTTTTATCTACGTCACGAACATGAATCAGAGCCCGTTGGATATATCCTTCGAAGCTTCATTTTTGGAATTTTACTCGTTTTTCCCTTGATGTTCATCGACTACATCGTTCAAACGGAGTTTGGTGGGCGTGAAGAGGTGCAATTGGTTCGAACAGCAGTCACAGAAGAGTTTGCAAAATGGTTCGTCGTCTTTTATACCGTGTATATCCATCAACGGTTTAATGATTATTATGATGGGATCATCTATGCCGTAGCGTGCTCGCTTGGATTTGCTACCCTTGAGAACATCTTATATCTGATGGTGAATGGAACGGTCGAACACATGCTATTCCGAGCTTTACTACCGGTATCCGGTCATGCTTTGTTTGCTGTCATCATGGGTTTCTTCATGGGAATGGCGAAATTCTCGCCTCACCCGTATCGGTGGTTGTCCTTATCGATAACGATTCCGGTATTTGCACATATCTTATTTAATTTGTTAATATTGGAAAATGGTGGTATATCTGTTTTGCCAATCGTCTTCATGATCATTTTATGGACGATCGGATTATTTCAAGTACGAGGTGCCAACCGTTTGAATCGTCGATTCAAACGAAAAAAACAACATTCAGATGGCATCGAATAGAAAGTAGGAGCGAAGTAGGATGATGGAAATCGGGGATTTAGTAATGCTTTCGAATAGTGAAGATCGACAAGGACGGTCAAAAGTAACAGCCGTAACGAATCGATTGATTTGGATCGAGGCACCAAGTGAGGTCGCGACATTGAAAACGTTCATCTTGTCAGACCACGAAGAAGTTTCGTTTTACTTCTTTAAAGAAAAAGGTAAATTATTTGGATTTGATACGGTCGTCGTGGAACGACAAAATGATCCACTTCGTGGTCAGCGGTACGCCTTAAAGCGACCAAGTGATGATCAAATCGAGCGCATCCAACGACGTCAATTCGTTCGAGTACCACAAATGCTTGATGTCGCCGTTCATCCGCATAAAACGCAATTTGATCCGTTTACGACGGTGACGCTTGACTTATCGGCTGGTGGCATGATGATTTTGTCGGATCAGTTACCGATTCAAAAAGAGGAAGAGGTGGAGATGACATTCATTCTACCTACTGGTGACGGCATTTCGAGTACGTTAGATGTTATTGCTGAGCTCGTCCGTATCGATCGACGGGAAGAACGGTATGAACTCGCATTCCAATTTACAATGATTCCTGACAGAAGTCGTGAGCTAGTATTGCGTCACTGTTATCAAATGCAAATGAAAAGTTCAAGAAGGGGCATGAATCCATTCACCTGACCGCATTTTTTTGCTATGATAACGTTCGGAAGAATGAATCCCCATCAAATATGGGGAAGATGGAAGGATTGGATGGATGATGAAGAAGATTCAAATTGCATTAGATGGACCAGCAGGTGCTGGGAAAAGTACGATCGCAAAACAACTGGCGGCACGCCTTGACTATGTATATATCGATACAGGGGCGATGTATCGTGCCGTTACGCTCGCAGCACTCGAACAATCGCTTGATCTGAACAACGGAGAAGTGCTTGGCGAATTGATGAAATCGCTTGATATTCGTTTAACACCAGGCGAAAACGGGCAACGTGTCTTTATTGGTGATCGCGAAGTGACGGATGCGATCCGTTCCATCGAAATCACGAATAATGTATCGTTCGTCGCTCGTCAAAAAGAAGTTCGAGCAGCACTCGTCACGGCGCAACGAAAATTAGCAGATCAGGGTGGCATCGTCATGGACGGTCGTGACATCGGTACAGTCGTATTACCTGATGCTGAATTAAAAGTTTTCTTGACGGCAACTGTGGAAGAGCGTGCAGCTAGAAGGCACCGGGAGAACATCGCGCGTGGGATCGATAGCGATATCACAGTTCTTCAAGAAGAAATCGCGCTGCGGGACAAACGGGACAGTGAACGTGAAGTCTCTCCTCTACGCCAAGCAGACGACGCATTATATCTAGATACGACAGAGATGACGATTGATCAAGTCGTTGATCGCCTGATGGAACTAGCGGAAGGTGTTCTAAAATGAAACGTCAAGATACCGTTTATCGGATTGCGCGGTTTGTCGTCTGGGTCATAGCCAAAACAGTCTTCCGATTGAAGGTGACGGGGCAAGAGAATATTCCGAAAGACGGTTCCTTACTCATCTGTGCCAACCACAGTTCAAATTGGGATCCCGTCTTCCTCGTCAGTGCGATTCCACCGAAACGTTCGGTTCGTTATATGGCGAAGGAGGAGTTGTTTAAAGTCCCTGCCTTAAAGCAGCTGATGATTGCGGCAGGAACCTATCCTGTCGGTCGTGGTCAAGGGGACCGTCAAGCCTTGAAACGGACGATCGAGCTGTTAAATACGGATGAGACTGTTGGCATTTTCCCAGAAGGAACGCGTTCTGCTCCAGGAGAATTCACATCAGCACAACCCGGTGTAGGGTTCTTCGCCTTACGATCGAATGCTCAGATTTTACCGATTGCCATCATTGGATCGTATCGCCCTTTCAAACGAATGCGCGTCGCGATCGGAAAACCGGTCGATATTTCGGATTTACGTGATCAACGTGGTGCTGCGAAAGCGATTTCTGATCGAATCATGGACGAAATCAAATCCGTCTACTTCAATCACGCTTAATACCTTGACAAATAGTCAGAATTGTAAGAAGTTAGAAGCAGGATAAACGCATTGACACGTGTCAGGCGTTTCTTGTACTCATCGTGAGGAGGTTGTTTTGGAATGGTCGAAGAAATGAAAGATATGCCTGATTTTGAAATTCATCGGGACCAGGTAGTTACCGGAATGGTCGTGAAAATTGAAGACAAGCAAGCACTCATTGATATCGGATATAAAACAGAAGCCATCTTACCGATCAGCGAAGTATCGAGTCTTCATCTCGATGATATTCGTGGTGTGTTGAACGTCGGAGATGAACTACAAGTGAAGGTCAAGAAAATCACGGATGAAGAGGTCGTCGTCTCAAAACGAGAAATTGATGCACTTAAAGCTTGGGAGCAAGTTGAAGAGAAGTATAAATCAGGTGAGATCTTTGAAGTTGTCGTGAAAGACATCGTTAAAGGTGGTCTCGTCGTTGATATCGGTGTCCGTGGATTCATCCCAGCGTCGCTTGTCGAGCGGCATTACGTCGAGGACTTCTCGGATTACATCGGTCGTTCGATTGACGTCAAGGTCGTTGAACTCGATCAAGAGAAGAACCGTGTCATTCTCTCGCACAAAGCCGTCGTTGAAGGTGAATTGAACGCGAAGAAAAAAGAGACACTCGAAAATCTAGAAGTGGGGCAAGTTCTAGAAGGAACAGTCCAACGATTGACAGATTTCGGTGCTTTCGTTGATATCGGTGGCGTCGATGGTCTCGTTCATATCTCGGAAATGGCACACCATCGTGTCGAACGTCCTTCGGACATCGTCACGGAAGGTCAGAAAGTCGAAGTCAAAGTACTTGGCGTCGACCGTGATACAGAAAAGGTTAAATTGTCGATCAAGGAAACACAACCGGGTCCATGGCAACAGATGGAAGGGAAAATCGAAGCTGGGGATATTGTCAAAGGACGCGTACGTCGTCTTGTCCAGTTCGGTGCCTTCATTGAGCTTGCACCGCAGGTAGAAGGACTTTTGCATATTTCACAAATCGCGAACCGTCATATCGGATCGCCTTCAGAAGTACTTGAAGAAGGACAAGAAATTGAAGCGAAGGTACTCGAAGTGCGTCTTGATGAGCACAAGATCTCGCTCTCGACACGTGTTCTCGAAGAGGAAGAAGGGTCTTCCGAGGACTATTCGGATTACTCGAATCAATCAGAAGGATTTTCTGTCGCTGACTTGACAGAAGACGATTCAGAGACGAAAGAATAAAGGATGACACAAAGCGGACACAAGCGTGTCCGCTTTTTATATGCGGTTTGTTATGGTATATGAGAGTTTGATTTGATACAATAGAACGGCTATGAAGCGAGAGAAGAGAAAGAAGGTGTTGGGATGGCAATTCCAGTCGTGGCGATCGTAGGTCGCCCAAATATCGGAAAGTCGACGATTTTTAACCGGGTGATTGGAGATCGGGTTTCAATCGTAGAAGACAAGCCAGGCGTTACCCGCGACCGTATTTACGGAACTGGAGAATGGCTGAATCGTCATTTTCATTTGATTGATACAGGTGGAATCGAAGTTGGGGATGAGCCCCTACTTCAAATGATGCGTCATCAGGCGGAGCTCGCCATTGATGAAGCGGACGTCATCATTTTCATGGTGAACGGACGCGAAGGAATCACAGCAGCGGATGAGGAAGTCGCGAACATGTTGTTCCGTTCGAACAAACCAGTCGTCGTAGCTGTCAATAAAGTCGATAACTTTGAAATGCGTGATTTAATGTATGAATTCTACTCTCTTGGATTCGGGGACTTATTCCCGATTTCTGGTACACATGGTCTTGGACTTGGTGATTTACTCGACCGTGTCCTTGAACTCGCGCCAGATAAAGAAGAGTTGGAATATGACGAAAGTACGATTAAGTTTGCCTTGATTGGTCGTCCAAACGTCGGGAAATCAAGTATGACGAACTCGATTCTTGGTGAAGAGCGTGTCATCGTCTCGAATATCGCTGGTACGACACGTGATGCGATCGATACACCGTTTACGCGGGATGAACAAGAATACGTCATCATCGATACGGCAGGGATGCGAAAACGCGGGAAAGTCTATGAATCGACAGAACGCTTTAGTGTCATGCGTGCTCAAAAAGCAATCGAACGAGCAGATGTCGTCTGTGTTGTTCTTGATGGTGAAGAAGGTATCATCGAACAAGATAAAAAAGTAGCAGGATATGCCCATGAAGCAGGTCGCGCGGTCATCATTGTCGTCAATAAATGGGATGCTGTTGAAAAAGATGATAAGACGATGAAAAAGATGCAAGAAGAGATTCGGGAAGAATTCCGTTTCCTTGACTATGCACCAATCGTCTTCGTCTCAGCTAAAACAAAACGTCGTTTACAAACGTTATTACCAGTCATTCAGCAAGCAGCGCACAGTCATGCGCAACGGATTCAGACAAGTGTCTTGAACGATGTCATCGTCGATGCCGTCGCTATGAACCCTGCGCCGACAGATAAAGGGGTTCGTCTACGGATTAACTATGCGACTCAAGTCGCGTCGCGTCCGCCAACGTTCGTCTTGTTCGTCAATGATCCAGAGTTGCTTCACTTCTCTTATAAACGATATCTCGAGAACCGGATTCGGGAGGCATTTGATTTCACAGGTACACCAATCCGGATTTTAGCTCGTCAAAAACAATAATGAGGTGAGTCAGTATGACCAAAATCGCTGTCATCGGAGCGGGAAGCTGGGGAACGGCGCTCTCGCTCGTCTTAGCCGATAATGATCAGGAAGTCATTCTTTACGGTCGTGAACAAACAAATGTCGACCGCATCAATGAGCATCATGAAAATGCGCAATTCTTGCCGGGCGTCGTGTTGCCACAATCCTTGAAGGCGACGACGGATCTCAAAGTGGCGGTCGAAGGCGCGACACATATTTTGATCGTGACACCGTCATCTGCGATTCGTGCGGTTTCTCGTCAATTAAATGAACTATTGACAGAACCAGTCGTCCTGATTCATGCATCAAAAGGAATCGAACCGAAGACACATCTTCGATTGTCTGAGTTGATCGAAGCAGAGGTCGACCCGGCGAAACGTAAAGCGGTTTGTGTCTTGACAGGTCCTTCACATGCTGAAGAGGTTGCGTTACGTAAACCGACGACGGTGACCGTTGCATCGGATGATTTAGAAGAGGCTGGTCGTGTGCAGGAATTGTTTACGAATGAAAACTTCCGTGTCTACCTTAATGCGGACATCATCGGGGCAGAACTCGGTGGAGCACTGAAGAATATCATTGCACTTGCTGCGGGTATGACAGATGGTCTCGGTTACGGGGACAATGCCAAGGCAGCCTTGATTACGCGTGGAATGGTCGAGATGGCTCGTCTTGGAACGATGCTTGGGGCAAACCCAATGACGTTCACCGGCTTGACAGGAATGGGTGACTTAATCGTCACTTGTACTTCTGTCCATAGCCGAAATTGGCGTGCGGGAAATGCCATCGGTCGAGGAGAAAAACTAGAGACAGTGCTTGAAAACATGGGAATGGTCGTAGAAGGTGTTCGTGCGACACAAGCTGCATATGATCTAGCAGAGTCGAAACAATGTGAACTCCCAATTACTTCTGCTTTATACCATGTTCTCTTTGACGGTCATACACCGGAAGAAGAAGTCAAAAAGTTGATGCAACGACCACAAAAAAATGAGATCGAGCATCTCTTCACGACGAAAGATTAACGGAGTGGGGTGGAAACCTTGAGTCCAGGATTATTAAAAATGTGGATTTCGTTCGCTGGCATCGGACTCTTTGCGATCAGTGTCTTGCTGGTCACGGTCAGTCGGACGAAGTTGAAAGGGATTTGGCAGATTCTCGTGTCAACCTTGGCATTCGTTTGTTTCATCGTTGCGTCGATCATCATGGTATTCATCGTCATGGCGGGACCGAGCGCATGAAAAAGTGGTTCGTACTACTCATGCTCATTCCGGTGACGTTATTATCAGGTTGTCTCTTTCCGGACAGCCAGAAACCGTCGAACCGCGTGCCGTATCCGCAACAATTACGTACCGTTCAGGATGCCGTCGATGCATACCAGAAAGACACAGGTGTTTTGCCGATCAAAACGATGGAGGCAGATACGCCACTCATGGAACGTTATCAAATCGAACTGGGCCGTCTGATACCTCGTTATATGAGTGATCCACCAACGAACAGTTTTGAAGGCGGGGGAACATTCATCTATTTGTTGGTCGACGTTGAGACGAAGCCGACTGTCAAATTGATGGATTTGCTTGTCGCGGAAGAACTACAGAAGCTTCAAGTCCGAATTGATGCGTATCGCAAGAAGAATGATAAGTACCCATTTAAAGGCTCCATCGGAAAAAATCAGTTTACCCTCGACTATAAAAAGTTATTCATCAAAAAAGAACCGACTGTCCCAAGTCCGTACTCAGATGAAAAGCTATCGATCTATGTCGATGGTCAAGGTCGTCTTTTCATCAACTATTTGCCAGAGTTGAAGAAAGCTGTACAAACTGCGAAGAAAAAGCCGAAAGTCGGTCAGGATATTCGGTATTTGCTTTATGAAGATCAACCTTTTGTTCCTGCCTATTCTCAAAGCTACACGATAAACGAAAAAGGCGAACCTGTGTTTTCAGAGAAATCGAGCGAAGAATCTGAAAATTGAACGTTATTTACACGAAAATGTTGTAATAGCAACGTTTATAGGGTATGATTACCCTCGAAGAAGTGATTGGGAGGGGGTGAAAGTAATGAACAAAACTGAACTCATTCAAGCAGTCGTCGAAAAATCAGGTCTTACAAAAAAAGACGTGACGAAAGTTGTTGAATCAACATTCGAATCGATCACTGAGACACTTCAGTCTGGAGAGAAAGTCCAATTGATTGGATTTGGTAACTTCGAAGTCCGTGAGCGTGCAGCCCGTAAAGGTCGCAACCCACGTACGAAAGAAGATATCGAGATTCCAGCAAGCAAAGTACCTGCCTTCAAACCAGGTAAAGCATTGAAAGATGCTGTGAAGTAATCCGGCTACATAGTCGCCCGAGATTTTCTCGGGCGGCTTTTTTGTGGACATTCAGAAGCGTGAAAGCCCGCCGATTATGGTATATTAAAAAAGAAGAACGTCCATCAACGAGATGGCACTGGAGATCGGGGGGTAAAAGCATGGAACAATATGAGCTGCGCGTGGATGAAATCATCACTGCACTCACCACTAAACAAACGACACGATTGGCTCGACATGTGGATTTCCCTTCCATCGATCGTGAACAGATCCGTTGGTTGATTGATGTCGCTCAACATGACAAGCTAGATTCAGAAGCACTCGTCAAAGCGATTCATTTCGCACAAGTCGCCTTACGTCTGCATGAACGCGTCAATAAAACATTACGCGGTTCGAAGGAAAGACAGCTTCTTGTATTAGCTGGAGATCTTTTCTCGAGCTACTTCTTCGAACAATTAGCGGGTTTGCCGAAAGAGGTTCTTGTCTCACTCGGACGGACCATTCAACGTGTCAATGAAGCGAAGTGTGCCTTACACGAAATGAACTATGAATCAACGGAAGAACGGGTTCTCTTATGGTTAACAGCAGAGTTCGGATTAATGCAAGGACTCGCGGCAATCACCAAACGAGAATGGCTGACACGACAAGGACGGCAGATCATTCAACAACAGGCAGAGCAGCTAGATCTGGTCGCACAGAAATTACTGTTATCGCATCTCGAACAGATGGCGGTAGCATGAGATCTTGGAAAGGGTGAGCAGTGTGCAGACAAAAGATAAAGAAAAAAAAGTGTATGAAGTGTTCCAATCGATATCAACGAACTATGATCAAATGAATTCAGTCATCAGCTTCCGACTGCATAAATTGTGGAGACGCGAAACGATGCGCCGGATGCAAGTCTTCCCAGGTGCTAAATGTCTTGATCTTTGTTGTGGAACGGCAGACTGGACGATTCAACTGGCAAAAGCAGCCGGTCCGACTGGTGTCATCAAGGGACTTGATTTTTCAGAAAATATGTTAAAAGTCGGCGTGGAGAAAGTAGAAGCGCTCGATATGAAAAACATCGAATTGATTCACGGAAATGCGATGGATTTACCGTTTGGTGACAACTCATTTGATTTCGTGACAATTGGTTTCGGTTTACGGAACGTTCCTGATTACCTTCAGGTCATTAAAGAGATGCATCGCGTCTTAAAACCAGGTGGAACGGTCGTCTGTCTGGAAACGAGTCAACCGACGGCACCGATTTTCCGAGAAGCATATTCGCTATACTTTGGAAAAATCATGCCACAAGTAGGTCGTTTGCTTGCTAAATCGTATGATCAATACAACTGGTTACAAGAATCAACGGAAGTGTTCCTCGACCGTGTCGAACTGAAACAACTCTTCGAACAGGCAGGCTTCATGCAAGTGGAAGTCAAAGCATTCGCGGGTGGGGCTGCTGCGATGCACCTTGGGAAGAAGTGGTGAGATGTCACTGCATTCCATCTACCGTGATGTCACGAAGGAAGTTAATTTAGTCGATCGTTTTCTGATCAGTCATATCGCTTCGGAGGAACCAACGATTGATGCAGCAGGAAAACAACTGCTGAAAGCTGGTGGAAAACGGATTCGACCAGCGTTCGTATTGTTAGCCTCTAAATTCGGTGAGGCAGATCGCGATGAACTGATCCGTGTAGCAGCAAGTCTTGAGCTCGTCCATATGGCATCGCTTGTACACGATGATGTCATTGATGACGCTGAACTACGACGAGGAAAACCGACCGTTATGCAATACTTCGATGAAGAAGTGGCGCTTTATTCAGGCAATTATTTGTTTGGGGAAGCGATTCGGTTGATTGGAGAAGTCGGAAAACCAGAGCTGGTCCAAGTCATGGTCCATACAATGCGTGAAATTTGCGAGGGTGAGATTGAACAGATCTATGATCAATATGATTGGGAACAGTCGATTAAACGTTATATCAAACGAATTGAACGAAAAACAGCCATTCTCATTGAAGCAAGTTGCCATCTAGGTGCAATCGTTGCGAATTGTTCAGCGGCCGATACGAAAGCGTTACGACTGTTTGGACGAGATATCGGACTCGCTTTTCAGATTGCTGATGATTTGCTTGACTTCACAGCGAATCGAACGCAACTTGGTAAGCCAGTGGCAGAGGATCTACGTCATGGACATAAGACGTTACCCGTCTTTTATGGAGCGGAAGATGCTGCCTTTTACGAAAGTCTTTCGAAAATCGAGACGATGCCTACCCATGAAGAAGTTGCACCATTGCTAGCATTTCTTCAAACTTCAGGTGCCCTCGAACGAACACAACGAACGGTCGATCTTTACATTCGTCGTGCCATCAACCGGCTCGAACCCTTACCCAAATCTTCCGCTAAACGATCGCTCGAAGAAGTGGCGCGCTACGTTGGTAAACGAAAAGGATAAAGATTGTCAAAAATTTCTTGCTGTTCTTCTAAAAAGCCGGTAAACTGACTATGTAAGCGCTTTTCTAAAAGCATTTCATAGGGGGAACTAGAGATGGAACAGACATTTTTAATGGTCAAACCGGATGGCGTAAAACGTGGATTGATTGGGGAAATCATCGGACGGATCGAACGCAAAGGATTCATCATTCGTGAAATGAAAATGATGAACGTTACAGAAGAACTCGCAAAAGCACACTACGAGGAACATGCGGAGAAACCATTCTTTGGAGAGTTGGTCACTTTCCTGACGTCAGGTCCTGTCGTCGCTCTGCGTGTTGAAGGGGCAGACGTCGTTGCCGTTTCTCGTTTGATGATCGGAAAAACAAAACCACTTGAAGCAGCACCTGGAACGATCCGTGGTGATTTTGCGAACACGATGAGTGAGAACGTCATTCATGGTTCAGACAGTATCGAAAGTGCGGAGCGTGAGCTGGGTCTTTGGTTTCAAGGACAGCCAGTTAATGTCTAATACATGAATAGTAGGACAAGCGGGGAGGGATTCGATTCAATCGAATCCCTTTTGTCGTATTCTTGTAAAACGGACTGACCGGATTGGTTAATTGCTTTTTGGAATGCCTATAGCTTTATGCTACTATAGAAAATAAGTTGAACCGGTCAAAGAGATGACCATTTGATATCGAGAGTGAGCGAGGTGTGCCATTTGGAAGATTACGAACTTTTCATTCAAAGATTCAAGATCAAATCAGGGATTGATCTCGGTCAGTATAAAGAAGCACAGATGAAACGACGGTTGACGGCGTTACGTGACAAAAAAGGGTACAGTACGTTTGCATCCTATATGCAGGCAATGGACAAAAGTACCTCGTTATACGAAGAATTTCTAGATCGGATGACGATTAATGTCAGTGAATTCTTCCGTAATCCGATACGTTGGCAACAATTGGAGCAAGACATCTTACCGGTCTTGGAATCACGTGCACATGGACGAATTCGAACGTGGAGTGCTGCCTGTTCGACGGGAGAGGAACCGTATTCCCTAGCGATGATCTTAAGTGAACGACTCGATTCGTCGGCTTTTACGATTCAAGCAACGGATTTGGATGAGCTTGTCCTTGAAAAAGCGAAGCTTGGTCGATACGGAGCTTCCGCATTGAATGAGGTCGTAGAAGCGCGGAAAAAGCAATATTTCATCGAGCAGGAGCAGACATTCGAAGTTGTTCCAGAAATCAAACGACTTGTTCGTTTCAGTAAACATAATTTGTTAGGCGACCGGTACGATACCGGTTTTGATTTAATCATCTGCCGTAATGTACTGATTTATTTTACGGAAGAAGCGAAAGCACATGTCTATCGTTCGTTCGTCGAGGCATTAAAACCAGGCGGTATTCTGTTCGTTGGAGGAACGGAACAAATTTTCCAACCAGAACGATTTGGATTAAAGATGAAACAAAGCTTCTTTTACGAAAAAATCGGTTGAACAGGAAGGGATGAAGCGAATGCGTTATATGACAGCAGGAGAATCACACGGAAAAGGATTGACCGTCATCATTGACGGGATGCCGGCAGGACTCACGATTGATTTCGAAGCCATTCAGCGTGAAATGACGCGTCGTCAAGGGGGATATGGACGAGGTCGACGGATGCAAATCGAACAAGATCAGATTGATGCACGTGGTGGGATTCGCCACGGATATACGACGGGATCACCGATCAGTTTGTTCATCGAGAATAAGGATCATACGCACTGGACACAAGTCATGCAGGCGGAACCGCTCGAAGAAGAGTTGGAGCGCCCACGGACATTAACGCGTCCACGTCCCGGACATGCGGATCTCGTTGGCGGATTGAAGTACGGTCATCGTGATTTACGCGATGTGCTGGAACGTTCTTCAGCACGTGAGACAGCAGCACGTGTTGCCGTCGGTGCCTTCGCTAAACAATTACTGAATGAACTCGGAATTGAAGTGTTCTCGCATGTACGATCAATCGGTGGGATTGATGCTCCTTGGAAAGATCCTGTGGAATATCAGGAAACGATTGATGCTTCACCTGTTCGCTGTGCCGACGAACTTGCAGGTCAACGAATGATGGAGGAAATTGATGCTGCCAAAAAAGAAGGCGATACACTCGGCGGTGAGATCGAAGTCGTCGTGACGGGCATGATGCCAGGCATTGGATCCTTCACTCAAAACGATTTGAAGCTCGACAGCCGAATCGCGCAAGCTGTCATCAGCGTCAATGCGATGAAATCCGTCGGTTTTGGTGACGGGTACGAACTCGGTCGTCGCAAGGGTAGTACCGTCCAAGATGAAATCATTCATGATGACGCTGGATATCATCGACGGACGAACCATCTAGGTGGAATCGAAGGCGGAATGTCGACAGGGATGCCGATCCGCGTCCAAGTAGCGATGAAGCCGATTCCGACTCTCTATCGTCCCCTGCAATCAGTCGATATTGAGACGAAGGAAGCCTTCACGGCACAAATCGAGCGAAGTGATGCCTGTGCCGTTCCTGCCGCATCTGTTGTCTTAGAAGCCGTCGTTGCGTTTGAGATTGCGGTCGCTATCCTTGAAATGTTCGGAACATCAACGATTGATCGTCTTCAGGCTGCCGTTGCCGCTTATACAGAGGAGGTTCGAACGTTTTGATCGAGCTTGATATCCGGTTAAAAACGTCATATCCAGTATTTGTCGGAAATGGGGCATTAGCACGTTTGTCGCATCTTTCGGCGCTGAACGAGGCGGATCGCATCTGGATCTTTACGGATGAGACAGTTCGCGACTTGCACTTGCACACGTTGCAAGAGGCATTAGGGTCTATATCTCAATCAACAAACATTCATGTCAGCACTGTGCCAGCTGGGGAGCAGAGTAAATCGCTTGCGGTCTACGGTTCTTTATTGGAAGAGGGAATACGTCATGGAATGACACGACATAGTATCATCCTTGCGTTTGGTGGTGGCATGATAGGTGATTTAGCGGGATTCGTTGCAGCGACTTTTTTGCGCGGCATCCCGTTCATTCAAATTCCGACGACACTCTTAGCACATGATTCGAGTGTAGGTGGAAAGGTCGGTGTGAATTTATCACTTGGAAAAAACTTGGTCGGGGCATTTTATCAACCGAGCGGTGTCGTGTATGATTTAACGCTTCTTCAGACATTACCAGATCGGGAATGGCGGAGCGGCTTCTTTGAATTGGTCAAACATGGATTCCTCGCACAACCATCGTTTGCAGATACGTTACTCGATGTCTCGTTGGATACTATCAAAGAGCTTGATCTTGAAGACTGGCTCGCACGAGGGATTAACGTTAAACGGGATATCGTCGAACAAGATGAGACGGAGCAAGGGATGCGTGCCTTCTTGAATTATGGGCATACATTCGGGCATGCCGTTGAATATGCGAGCCCGGGTCTGTCGCATGGCGAGGCAGTAGGGATCGGACTCGTCTTCGTCAAGTTTTTGGAAGGAAATGAGGAACAGGCGGAACAACTCGGACGATTGCTCCACCGTCTCGGAACCGGATTGCCGGACCGACAATCGTTCGAGACATATCTGGAACTGATGCGTCGTGACAAAAAGAATCACCAAACTACGATCCGATTCGTCCTTGAGAAAGAAGGACGTTTTGACTTAGAGGCAATCAGTGAAGAACGATTGCAACAAGCGTTCAATCAAACAATGAGGTGTTTAGAATGGGATTAAGAGGAACAGTACAAGTACCGGGCGATAAATCAATGACACACCGTGCTTTTCTGTTCGGTGGAATCGCTAAAGGAACGACACATGTCAGAAATGCACTCGAAGGAGCGGACTGTCTCGCTTCATTAGAAGCGATGCGAGCGCTTGGGGCACACGTCGAGCGAACAGCAGGAGAAATTCGCATCACCGGTACGGAAACATTTCATGAAGCAACGATCGATTGTGGAAACTCGGGAACGACGATCCGTCTTTTAAGTGGGATTCTAGCAGGCGGTCAAGCAACGTATGTACTCGATGGAGATGCTTCCTTGCGCAGACGTCCGATGAAACGGATCACGGAACCACTTGCCTTGTTCGGAGCGAACATAACAGGTGAGACGGCGCCGCTTCACATTACGGGAACGCCACTTGTCGGAACGACGTATACGTTACCGGTCGCAAGCGCGCAAGTGAAAAGTGCCGTCTTACTCGCAGGTTTACATGCGACGGGCGAGACGACGGTCATCGAGCCGATTCTATCACGGGACCATACGGAACGGATGCTGCCGCAGTTTGGCGTTGACGTATCGATCGATGACTACGAAGATGGTCGACATATTCGTGTTCAAGGTCCTGTACATTTACAAGCGACGTCACTCGACATCCCGGGGGATCCATCGTCAGCAGCGTTTTGGTGGACGGCAGCAGCGATCGGGCAGGATAGTCGGATCACGACGACGCACGTCTTGATGAATCCGACACGGATCGGTTTTTTACAGACGTTGCGCCAGATGGGGGCAAGTGTCGAAATCGATCATCGCTCAGAAGATGGTGGAGAGGAGACGGCAGATGTGACCGTCGAGACGACATCGTTGCAAGCGACCACGGTCGAAGGTGAACAAATCCCTTCCTTGATCGATGAGATCCCGTTACTTGCATTGCTTGCGACGCAAGCAGAGGGACGAACGATCATTCGCGATGCGGAAGAGCTCCGTGTCAAGGAGACGGACCGGATCGAGACGGTCGTGACGGCGTTACGGCGTCTCGGGGCGAATATCGAGGCGACGGATGACGGTATGATTATCGAAGGACCGACACCTTTGCAAGCAGCGGAAGTTGACAGTGCAGGTGATCACCGACTCGCGATGATGTTGACGATCGCGGCGACAATCAACCCGGAAATTATAGTGCATGGACGCGAAGTAGTTGAAGTCAGCTACCCAACGTTCTATGATGATTTAAATAAACTTCAATCCGACCGATCTGAGTAAGAAATAGGCGGATGACAGAAAGTGGGGCGTTTGCCTTGAATGAACAAGTATTGAATGGCATCATCGAAGAACTAGAACACGGCCATACCTCGGAAGCCTTAGCGACACTAGAACAACTCGAAAAGACAGGGACGGATGAGGATCGCCTCGCGGTTGCCGATCTCTATATCGAACTTGGATTATCAGACCGAGCAGTTAATCTATTGGCACCGCTTTACGTCGAATACGCAGGTAACGCCGGAGTCGCCTTGTTACTGGCAGAATGTTATATCGATTTGGACCGGGAAGAGGAAGCGATTTCTGTCCTTGAGCAGGTCGACACAACGGACATGGAATATGGTCCCCGTTCTCTCGTATTACTCGCTGACCTCTATCAGTCACAAGGTCTTGACGAAGTGGCATTAGCGAAGCTGAAGGAAGCACGTAATCTCGCTCCTGAAGAACCATTACTGGCATACGGATTAGCCGAGCTCTACATGACGCTCGGTGCGTTTGATCAAGCGGTACCACTATTCGCTGAAATCGCAGAGCGTCCAGAGTTACGTGCTGAATTGCCGCTCGATGCCCTGTACGCGGAATCACTCGCGATGACAGGACAATTTGAGGATGCGATTCCACTGTATGAACGTGCTGTCGCAGAACGTTCCGACTTGCATACGCTGTTTGGTCTTGCGATGACGGCTCACCGTGTCGGTCAACACCAAAAAGCAGTCGAGACATTCCAACAATTGATTGCGCAGGATCCGGATTATACATCAGCGTATGTACCGTACGCGGAAAGCCAAGCCGAACTTGGGCTGACGAAAGAAGCACTGAACGTCATCAAGCAAGGGATGGAGCGCGATGATTATAATGACGAGTTACGGACGATGGAAGCCTTATTCCTTCTCAAACTCGGCGATCGCGCAGGAAGTGTTCAAGCGTTACGTGAAGCACTCGCTTTAAACCCGGAATCAATCGTCGCAGCGGAACGTTTGCTTTCGTTACTGGCAGAAGACGAGGATCATGAAGCAATGATTGAGACGATCTCAGCCATTGAAGAACATGTCACGGCTCCAATTCTGACATGGTACCGGGCGCGCGCTTTATATGCGTTAGAGGAATACACGCAAGCGATGGAGAACTATGCGATAGTCGAAGGCGCATTCACGGAAGACGCGCTTTTCTTGAAAGAGTATGGTTTTGCACTCGTCGAGGAAGGACGGCGTGAAGAGGGACAACGTCTCTTACGACGCGCTGCACAGTTGACACCAGAGGATAACGAACTCGTCGACTATGTTGAACGAATGGATGGATGACTTCACGGGAGAAGGGAGTAGGATTGAGATGATAGAGAGAAAGCAGCGATTCTTACGCCGCATCTTGACCTATTACACGTTAAAGCGACGGGAAGCAAAATGGATCATCGATTACTGGTTGCGTAACGAGGCAAAACTCGAGCAGGTACACTTCGTTCAAAATGCGACTTTCGCTCCGAAAGCCATTATCATGACGACATATGGATTCGATGCGGAACCGTTTCTTTTTAAAAAAGGGGACGTCACGACGCTAGATCCAGAAAAAGCGTATCATGACATTCGTTTGACATCGGAAGATATCTACATCGAGCTAAACTTCCAAGGCATGATGATGGACGATGAATACTTGTCTTTACTGGAAGAAAATCCATTTCGTCCGGAAGTCGCTGTTGAACCGCGTTTAGCAGATGAAGCGACTCATTTCATCGCTGTCACGGTCAATCGACAAGAAGAAGAACGGTTGGTCCGATTGATCGATGAAGCACTTGATGCACGCGATCAACATCGATTCCACTCCCTTTCCGAACAGTTACGTCTCGTTCGAAATCAACTCCCTTAATCAAAGAACTCTATTGCTTATAACAGGCGATAGAGTCTTTTTCGTATGTGAAGATTTGTGCAAAATATGAAGAAAAATAGGGTGGAATTTCATAAAACGTTCACATTAAGAGAGCAGGAGGAAATGTGGATATGATACATTAAATGTGACGAATTGTAAGTAAGAAAGAAAGGGGGAAATGACTTGCGTTTCAAACCATCCGACGTACAGCGGACACGAAGCGAGCAAGCGTATATCGACACGCTAATCGTGCCTTTGCTTCCGATCGGTTTCGATGAGGCGATGCATGCTTATGCGGAATGCGCAGACATGACATTGACGGTGGCGTCCGAAGTCGAACGCCAGCTATCTGGACGGGCGTTGCTCTTACCTGCCATGACCTACATCGATGTACCGTCGATCGAACAGTTGGAAGGATGGCGTCAAGCGGCTGCTTCCGGGCAATTCCGTTTCATCACCTTCATCACCGCTGATTTAAGGTGGAAGGAGACTGCCGCAGAAGAGATTATCTACGTGCCACGTCTAGCTCTTGAGACGATGAGTCGTGACCAACAAGGTCAGATGGTCGGGAATTTTGTTGGACAAGTTCTCGAACAGTTAGGAAACCGTTGGACCGCGCTATGAAGCGGTTGACGCAATGATTTTATTAAGATACTATTACCATGTGAGAAATTTGTGTGAAGTACTGTCGTCTTGGGGCACAGCGTACATCACAAGGGGGGATCGAGATGGCTCAAAACGGGTCTAACGTAACACGTCGTCAATTCTTGACGTATACATTGACAGGCGTCGGCGGTTTCATGGCTGCGACAATGGTCATGCCGATGGTCAACTTCGCAGTTGATCCAGTCCTGAAGAAATCAGGAGCAGGCGATAAAGTAAAAGTAATGAAGTTGTCGGATATCACGACAGAACCAAAACGGGTCGACTTCAAGAAACAAACGCAAGATGCGTGGTATGAGTTCGAAGAAACGTTGTCGGCTTGGGTGTTCAAAGATGATAAGGGAGAAATTTTGGCCCTTTCACCGATTTGTAAACACTTAGGTTGCCAAGTCAGCTTCGGCGCAGATCCAACGCACCCGGAGCAATTCTATTGCCCATGTCACTTCGGACGGTATACGAAGGATGGCACGAACGTACCTGGTACGCCTCCAACGAAACCACTCGATGAGTATGAAATGCAACAGAAAGATGGTTACCTCTACCTTGGTAAACCAGTCGAAAGAGGTGCGTAAGCGATGATGCAAAAAATCTATGATTGGATTGATGAGCGCGTTGATATTACGCCGCTCTGGCGAGACATCGCCGATCATGAAGTACCGGAGCACGTCAACCCGGCACATAACTTTTCAGCTTTCGTTTATTGTTTTGGCGGATTGACGTTCTTTACGATCGTCATCCAGATTCTTTCGGGGATGTTCTTGACGATGTATTATGTACCGGACATCATCAACGCACACGCGTCCGTCTACTATCTACAAAACGAAGTCGCACACGGACAAATCGTTCGTGGTATGCACCACTGGGGTGCGTCTGTCGTTATCGTAATGTTGTTCCTACATACATTACGTGTCTTCTTCACTGGTTCATACAAAAAACCACGTGAATTGAACTGGGTCGTCGGAGTTCTCTTGTTCTTCGTCGTCTTAGCTCTCGGTCTGACAGGATACCTATTGCCTTGGGACATGAAAGCGTTGTTCGCGACAAAAGTTACGATTCAGATTGCTGAAAGTATCCCGGTCATCGGTGGTATCGCGAAGACCCTCCTTGCGGGTGGAGAAATCGTCGGCGCAAGTACAATCGCTCGATTCTTTGCGATTCACGTCTTCTTCCTTCCTGCAGCATTGTTCGTCTTGCTCGGGGCCCACTTCTTGATGATCCGTAAACAAGGGATCTCTGGACCACTTTAAACCGACTATCATCTAGACAACAAAAAAGGGGGAGAACACGATGCATCGTGGTAAAGGAATGAAATTCGTCACCGATTCACGGGTGTCGATCAATAACCGGATGCCGAACAAGTCAAAAGACTATTCGGAATATCCAGGTCGAACGGAAGCGTTCTGGCCGAACTTCTTACTTCGCGAATGGATGGTTGGAGCGGTCTTCTTGATCGGCTTCATGACTCTGACAATCGTAGAAGCAGCACCACTTCAAAACATTGCCGATCCGACGAATACGTCGTACATTCCACTTCCGGACTGGTACTTCCTATTCCTCTATCAGCTCTTGAAATACCAATTCGCTGCAGGTCCATACATCTTGATGGGAACAGTCATCCTTCCAGGTCTTGCGTTCACAGCACTTCTCGTCGCGCCATGGCTCGACCAAGGTCTTGAACGCCGTCCTGCGAAACGGCCAGTCGCCGTCAGCATGATGCTCCTCGCAGTCGTCTCGATCGTCTTCTTGACATGGGAATCTGTTCAAACGACACACTGGGATACCATCCACAAGCAAGGTGAGTTGACGATGAACGAAGGACCAAAAATTGATACATCGGCAAAAGGATACGAAATTTATTCGAACCAGTCATGTGTCAACTGTCATGGTAAGAATCTCGAAGGTGGAGCAGCAGCTCCAGCGCTCGTCGGAACGAAAAAGACTGAAAAAGAGATTTATGATATCGCAGTCAAAGGTGTCGGTTCGATGCCGGCTGGTCAGTTCAAAGGCTCAGATGCCGATCATAAAGAACTTGCGAAATTCATCGCTTCATACGGTGAAGGCGGCGAAAACAATAAATAAGCCAAAAGCCGGGGGAGCAATCCTCCGGCTTTTGTCGATGATGAGGTGAAACGATTGCAAGGAATATTTACTTTACTCCGTCATAAAGCCGTGCTTTGGATCGTCGGATTGATCAACTTAGCAGGCACCCTATACGGCTACTACTGGTATGAACCACAACTCGCGACATCGAAGTGGTACTTCTATCCGTTCATTCCGGATAGCCCAACCGCATCGCTGTTCTTTACGATCATCGTTTTTCTATGGATTTTCGGACGACGTTCCCGCTTGTTTGAAGCGTTCGCATTCGTGACATTGATCAAATATGGTGTCTGGGCGGTCGTCATGAATGCCTTGATGTTGAACGAACTCGGCACATCAAACGCCTACTTAACAACGATGGCACTGATGCTGATGGTGTCGCACGGAGCGATGGCGTTTCAGGCGTTGTTATTCAGTCCTTTGATGACATTTCGCATCAAGGAACTTGTTCTCGTTGCGATTTGGGTCGTTCATAACGATGTCGTCGATTATGTCCTTGGGCAATGGCCCCGGTACCCGGCGCTTGCAGAGCACATCAAATGGATCGGATACGGTTCTTTCTGGTTGACTGGATTATGTCTTTTGATGGGATATCTGTTTGTCGCACGCGATTCAATTGACAATAAGGTCGCTTGAACATAAAATGGACCTATAAACAAAAAAGAAAGGAACGATGTCTCGTGGCAAACTATTTGATTTATCTCGCGATCATCATGATCGTCCCGATTTGGGCTCAGATGCGGGTGCGGAGCACCTATAAAAAATATCAAGATGTTCCGATTCAGAGTGGGGTGACAGGAGCACAGGTCGCTGACTTCATCATGAAGCAGAACGGGATTACGAACGTCCGGCTCGAGCCGATTGGTGGAACGATGTCCGATCATTATGATCCGACAAATAAAGTCGTCCGGCTTTCAGAAGACGTCTATTACGGTTCGACGGTCTCAGCCGTTTCGATTGCGGCACACGAAATTGGTCACGTCATCCAAGATGCGACGGATTATAACATGATGCGTGTCCGGCACCGCATTGCACCTGTCGCCTCAATCACGTCGAACTTATCGTTCCCTCTGTTGTTGATTGGTCTATTCGCTGGGTTCACTGGTCTTGCGATGCTAGGTGTCGTCCTGATGCTTGGAGCGGTCATCTTCCAACTCGTCACGTTACCGGTCGAGTTCGATGCTTCGAACCGAGCAATGGCGCAATTGACAGATCACGGAATCATCGACGCGGAAGAAGAACGTGGTTCACGCCGTGTCTTGAACGCAGCCGCTTGGACGTACGTCGCAGCAACACTTGTCGCCGTCGCCGAGTTTCTTCGTCTCGCACTGCTCGTCTTCAACCCGTCAAGTGATGACTAAAATGAAAAACACGGATTGCTCGTTTGAGCGATCCGTGTTTTTTTTACGTTTCTTTGATTGGGACTCGATTTTCGTCGAACGTGAATCCTTCTCCCGTTACTTCATAGACATCATGCAACGTGATGAAGGCGTGCTGGTCGACACTTTTAACGAGCGTCTTCAAGCGATTGATTTCATTGCGAGCGACGACGACGTACAATACTTCGAGATCCCGTCCAGAGTAACCGCCTTTTGCGATTAGACGGGTCGTGCCACGATTCATCGTCGCATGAATACCGTCGGCAATCTCCGTCCGGTGATCACTGATGATCATCGCTGCTTTACCGGCATACGTGCCCTCTTGCATCCAATCGATGACGCGGGCACCGACGTAGACGGCAAGTAACGTATACATCGCTTGCTTGTAGTCGAGATACGTCAAGGATGCGACGATGACAAAGAAATCGAAGATCAAGAATGTTCGACCGATCGACCAACCGAAGTAGCGTTTCGTCAAACGCGCGATGATATCGACACCACCAGTCGTACCACCATTGTTGAAGATGATACCAAGACCAACGCCGATGAATACACCGGCAAAGAGCGCAGCAAGCACCATATCGTCACGCAGGTCGATGACGAGTGGTGAATATTTGGCAATCAATCCATACCAGAAGGAAAAACTGAATGTACCGATCAACGTGTAGACGAAGGTCGTCCGACCAAGAATTTTAAAACTGACGAAAAAAAGTGGGACATTCAATACTAAGTTCGTGATCGATGGTGATAATCCGAACAGACCTTTTAGAATCAGCGTGATTCCGGTGAAACCGCCTTCTGCTAACTCATTTTGAACGTTAAAATGATAAATACCAAAAGCAAAGATGAACGATCCGACTAAAATCCAGAGGATGTTCTGGATCCGAATCGGGAATTGGAATGGAGGTGCCATTTCCGTATGCTCCTTTCAAATCAAGACTCTTTCTCTAGGGTAACGGCACGGTCGGAAAAAGACTAGCTTTTCCTATGAAAATCATTCGAAAAGTGATCAGTATGGTCATTCCGATTGATATTGCTTAGAATAGAGACGAATAGAAGACATAAAGAGAGTGTGGTTTTATCATGAAAAAAGCAATTGGGATTCTTTGTTATCCATCCGTCGGCGGGAGTGGGGTCGTCGCGACGGAGCTCGGTATGAAACTTGCGGACCGTGGACATGACGTCCACTTCATTACGTCGAGCATGCCGTTTCGCCTGACGGAATATCGACCAAACATCACGGTCCACTTGGTTGAAGTCAACCAGTATTCCGTTTTTAAATATCCACCATACGACATTACGTTAGCATCAAAAGTCGCAGAAATCATTGATTTATTCGATCTTGATGTCATCCATGCCCATTACGCCGTTCCGCACGCGGTCTGTGCAGATCTCGGACGAAACATGGCTAAGAAAAAAGGCGTCGCCGTCGTGACGACGTTACACGGAACGGACATCACCGTCATCGGGCAAGATTTAGAGATGCAACCGGCTATTCGATACGGCATCGAACGATCAGACGCGGTCACGGCCGTCTCCGAGAGTCTAGCACTTGAGACGAATGCGACGCTCAATGCACACTACGACATCGATGTCATTGCGAACTCGATTGACGAGAGTGTCTATTATCCGATGCGGGATGAACGCTTGAAGCGGCATTACGGCATCGAAGCGGACGAAGTCGTCGTCATTCATATCTCGAACTTCCGACCGGTCAAACGAATCGATGATACGCTTGCGGCGTTCGCCATTGCAGCGAAAGACCGGAAGATGCGTCTGTTGCTCGTCGGGGATGGTCCAGAGATGGGACAAACGAGACGTCGCGCAAAGGAACTCGGCATTTACGACAAAGTGATCTTTGCCGGTAAACAGGAACACGTCGCGCAATTGCTCGCCATTAGTGATATTCATGTCCTGTTGTCAGAAAAAGAAGCGTTCGGGCTCGTCGTCCTTGAGGCGATGGCAATTGGGGTCCCGAGTGTCGTCTCGACAGCAGGTGGCTTACCGGAAGTCATACAGGACGGCGTCACCGGATATATCGTTCCGACTTACGACGTTAAGGTCGCTGCGGCGCGCATCGGTGAACTTGCGGATGATCCGTTGTTACGAGAACGGATGGCAGAAGAGGGTATTCGCGATACTCGTCGTCGTTTTGATTCGAATGAGATCGTCCGTCGTTATGAACAAGTCTATGAACGGGTGTGTGCGCGTCATGAACTTGCTTGAAGGGGCGCATCATATCATTCAGACGATCGAACAAGCGGGTGGTGAGGCTTATATCGTTGGTGGTGCCGTTCGCGACATGTTACTCGACCGGACACCAGGAGACTATGATTTAGCGAGTTCGATGTTACCGGAACAGATCATCGACTTATTCCCTGTCGTCATTCCGACTGGGCTCGAGCATGGAACCGTGACGGTCGTTCTCAACCACATACCGTACGAAATCACGACGTTCCGCTCGGAAGCAACGTATAGCGATCGTAGGCGACCGGATGCGGTGACGCTTGGCGTTAGTTTGGAAGAGGATTTGACCCGGCGTGATTTTACGATCAACGCGATGGCACTCAGACCATCCGGACGTGTGGATTTGTTCGGCGGAGCGCGCGACATCGAAGAGCGAATTATCCGGACGGTCGGCGAACCAGCTGAACGTTTTAATGAAGATGCGCTTCGGATGATGCGGGCGTTCCGCTTCATGAGCCAACTGGATTTCTCGCTTGACAAGGCAACTGAACGAGCAATCGTTAAACTCGCTCCGCATCTAGAGGCCGTTGCGATTGAGCGGATCGCAATCGAGTTCGAGAAACTCTTACTTGGTCCTGGAAAACAGCAGGCGTTACAGGCGATGCTCCGGACAGGAATCGAACGCTACCTCCCCGGTATGACTTCAGAAATCGTCAAAGGACTAGCGCAGCAGTCGTTTCAGGGTGTCTCAAAAGATGCCGTCTGGACACTCGTGCTCGATGCCGGTCTTGCGAAAGATCAATTGACGCGCTGGAAACGATCGAAACATCAAGTGCAGCTCGCTGTGCGTTTAACACCTCTGTTACACCGACCGTTACAAGACTGGGATCGTTATCAGTTGTCGGACGAGGAACTGATGATCCTTCAGGAAATGACCGGAACGGATTATCCAGAGCGATCAGACTTACCGATTCGCAGTCGTAAAGAGCTCTCTGTCGACGGAAAAGACATGATCGGCCTCGGTCTTCAAAAACAACAGATCAAGGAAGCACTTTTGCATTTGGAATACAGTGTCGTCACGCGTGCTTGCCCAAACGACCGCGTGACATTACTGAAGGAGGTAGAGCGATGGCGCACTCAGTCCGAGAACAAATCTTGATCGCACTTCGTCAGCGGACGTGGTACTCCGGACAGGAATTAGCAGAGACGTTAAATATTTCACGTACCGCCATTTGGAAACATATGCAAACCTTAAAGGAAGAAGGATACCAGATCATCTCGAATAAAAAACTAGGCTATCAATTAGTCGATGAAGGCGATTTGCTGACGCCGATTGCCATTGAACAATGGTTAACGACAGCGCGTCTTGGTCGCCACATCCTTCATTTCGAAGAACTGGACACGACGCAGCGGATTGCACATGAGCAAGCGCAACAGCAAGCGCAGGAAGGAACACTCGTCGTATGCGATCACCAGACGAATGGACGCGGACAGCTAGGGAGAACGTGGCATGAAGCGAAAAATGAAGGCATCGCAATGAGTCTACTCGTCCGACCGGATGTACCGATGCACCAAGCAGGTCAATTAACGCTCGTAGCAGGTATTGCACTTGCCCAGTCTCTCCAAACATTCAATGTTCCGGTTACGATTAAATGGCCGAACGATATCTTGATCAACGGTCGTAAGGTGGCAGGCATTTTGACGGAAATGCAGACCGAGGCGGACCGAATCAGTTCAGTCATCATTGGCATCGGGATCAATGTGCATCACGAGCAGTTTCCGGAAGGGATCAAAGATCGTGCTACCTCGCTCGTCCGAGAATCAGGAAGAACTTTCCGACGTGCGGAGGTCGTCGCGACTTTTTTGAATCGATTTGAACGACTATACACACAGTGGCTCGAGCTAGGGTTCGGATCTTTCGTCTCCGAGTGGGAAACACTCGCAGATCGCTTACATGAACGAGTGACGTTACGGACACGTCAGATGACCGCTTCCGGAACATTGCTTGGTATTGACGAGACGGGCACGATTCGGATTGAGACGGAAACGGGGGAGACCCGTTTCCATTCGGCAGAGCTGATTTACTGGGAAAAAGAATGAGGGTTTGATTCAGACGGTTTGCAGAGAGCTTTTCCCGTCATGTATAATAAAGCCACGGATGGTATCCGCTTGCCGGAACCATACCGAATTGACAGGTGCCAGTTTTAGCTGTTTCAACTGCCTTGATCTTAACGGACAGGGACAGAAGGACGATATTCAATTATTCCGCCTTCTTTTCCGCATGCATTTATTTTGGAGAAGAAGGCGTTTTCCTTTTGTCCTCCCTACACACGTAAGGAGAGAACACGATGCACACAATGAGTCCATTACTCAAAAAACAACAAGCTGGAGAGAAGCTCGTCATGTTGACGGCGTATGATTATCCTTCAGCAAAACTATCAGAGGCAGCAGGAGTTGATATGTTGCTCGTCGGCGATTCCCTCGGGAACGTCATCCTCGGCTATGACTCAACGATTGCTGTCACGGTCGACGACATGATTCATCATGCGCGCGCGGTACGCCGCGGCGCACCACAGACGTTCATGATCGTCGATATGCCGTTCGCAAGCTATCACGGTTCATTTGATCGCACGCTTGAATCAGCAGCGCGTATCTTCCAAGAATCGCAGGCAGATGCCTTGAAACTGGAAGGGGCAGGGGAGATTTTAAAAACGATTCGTCGTTTGACGGACGCTGGGATGCCTTGTGTCGCGCATCTCGGATTAACACCACAATCCGTCGGTGTCCTTGAAGGATTTAAAGTCCAGGGGAAATCACTAGAAGCAGCCGAACAACTGATTGCAGACAGTTTGGAAGCAGAGCGTGCCGGAGCGAAGATGCTCGTCCTCGAATGTGTACCGCATCCGCTCGCGAAACGCATTCAAGAGCTCCTCTCGATTCCGGTCATCGGCATCGGTGCTGGCGCAGACGTCGCCGGTCAAGTACTTGTTTATCATGACATCTTGACGTATGGTGTCGGTCGTTTACCGAAGTTCGTTAAAGCGTACACGGACTGGAATACTTCAGGAACGGAAGCAATCGCTGCTTACGTCAAAGACGTCAAAGCCGGTGCTTTCCCTGAACTAGCACACTCATTCCAGATGGACGAAGAACTGATTGGTGCGCTTTATGGAGGGACCAAAGAATGAAAATCATCCAGGACGTCCAGACGTTACGCGAACGTTTAGCGGGAGCCGGTTCAATCGGTTTTGTACCGACGATGGGATTCTTGCATGAAGGGCATGCCTCTTTGCTCAAACAAGCACGACAAGAGAACGATGTCGTCGTCTTGAGTATTTTCGTCAACCCGACACAATTCGGACCAAACGAAGATTTGGATCGTTATCCACGAGACGCGGAACGCGATCAGAAGATCGCGGAGGCAGAAGGGGTCGATTATCTGTTCTATCCGACGAACGAGACGATGTATCCGCTGGATATGGCCCGTGTTACGGTCCGCTCCGGTGATGATGTCTTATGCGGCGCATCACGACCAGGACATTTTGATGGTGTGTTGACGGTCGTCAGCAAACTATTGAACGTCGTCCGTCCAACCCGTGCATATTTCGGTTTAAAGGATGCACAACAGCTCGCATTGATTGAAGCGTATGTCGCTGATTATTTTGTTCCGGTTGAGATCGTCCGTTGTCCGATCATTCGCGAAGCGGATGGTCTAGCGAAATCATCACGCAATGTCTATCTATCGGAAACAGAGCGGACGCAAGCACCGGGCATCCAGCAGGCGTTGCAACAAGCGAAACAAGCACTCGATCAAGGGGTGCCTGTTGAAACGGTTCTCGATCGGACGCGCGAAGCACTTCAATTCGAAGGGACGACGATCGATTACGTCGAAGCCGTCGACTATCCCTCACTAAGACCCGTTACGGAACAAACGACGACGATTCTCTTAGCTGTCGCCGTGCAGTTTGCATCGGCACGCTTGATCGATAATTTACTATATACGAGAGGAGCATGACGATGTTACGCACATTCATGCACGCTAAACTACACAAGGCCCGGGTCACCGAGGCAAACTTACACTATGTTGGTTCGATTACGATCGATGAAGATTTACTCGATGCTGTCGGGATTCTTGAAAATGAAAAAGTCCAAGTGACGAACAATCAGAACGGTGCACGGATTGAAACGTATGCGATTAAAGGTGCTCGTGGTTCAGGTGTCATCTGTTTGAACGGTGCGGCAGCTCGCCATTTCCAAGTCGGAGATGAGGTCATCATCATGGCGTACGCGCAACTATCCACGGAAGAAATCGCGACACATGTTCCAAAAGTGGCTGTTCTAAATGAACAGAACGACATCAAACAAATGTTGTCTCAAGAAATCGCCCACACGATCTTATGAAATTTTAGAGACCCGATCATGTCAGCGGGTCTCTTTTTTTGTTAAGATGAAGAATGAAATGCCATCCGGTCATGGAGAGGATGGATAAAAGGTGGAGGATCAGTGTTGAAGAAAAAGTACGTCGTAGTCGACCTGGAAACGACAGGTCATTCCATAAAGGCTGGCGATGAAATGATTGAGATCGGCATGGCGGTCATTGAAGATGGTCAGTTGACAGAACAATTGTCTGCCTTCGTGCGTCCGACCCAACCGATTCCTCCGTTCATTTCCCAGTTGACGGGCATCACGGATGAGGATGTCAAAGAGGCCGAGACATTCGATGTCATTGCACCACGTGTCTTATCATTGCTCGATGGTGGTGTCTTCGTCGCACATAATGTGCAGTTCGATTTAAACTTCTTAAACGATGCGTTAGAAGAGGAAGGATACTTGCCGTACACAGGTCCTGTCATCGATACGGTCGAACTCGCACGAATCTTACTTCCGACAGCAGAAAGCCACGCGCTGTCACATCTGTCAGAGTCATTACAACTTGCCCATCAAGAGGCGCACCGGGCAGGGAGTGACGCTTCGGCGACGGCTGAATTGTTGCTTGAACTACTCAAACGACTACATACGTTGCCGCTTGAGACATTGAAGCACTTAAGACGTTTATCACCACGCCTGTTCAGTGCCATCGAAGAGGAAATCGACCATGCGATTCGTTTAGTCGGCATCGAGGAGGATTCACAGTTTGATCGTTTCCGTAAAATCGCTTTGAAAAAGCGCCAGACGATGGAGCGGTTGGCACATCCACCCGTTCTTGAACCGTTCGGACCATTCGTTGATGAATTGAATGCCGTGACGTTCCCTCGTCTATTCGAAGGATATGAAGAGCGACGTGGGCAGCTCGAGATGATGCGTCATGTCTATCAATCGCTCGATCAAGAAACGCCGTTACTTGTCGAAGCGGGAACGGGAACCGGGAAATCGCTCGGTTACTTAGTCCCGGCAGCGCACTACGCGCTCGAACATGAAGTGCCAATTGTCGTCAGTACACACACGATTCAATTACAGGAGCAACTGTTCGCGCGTGATTTACCGCTACTGCGTCAATTGTTCGATACGCCGGTCCAGATTGCATTGCTTAAAGGACGAAGTAACTATATCGATTTACGGAAATTCGAGTTTTTCTTGAATGATCAAGAGGATGTCTATAACTTCACGCTCGCAAAAGCGATTCTTCTCGTCTGGTTGACGGAGACGGAAACAGGAGATTTAGAGGAAGTCAGCTTACCGGGTGGTGCAGCGCAAGGCAATATCGGAATCAAGCAATTGATTCAATCCGATAGTCAATCGCAGCTTGGACGGTTTGATCCCTGGTACAGTCGGGACTTCTTCCAGCATGCAATTCGCCAAGCGAAAGATGCGACGATTATCGTCACGAACCATGCGTTGTTGTTTAGTGATCTGCAGTTCGAAGCAGGGGTCTTACCGAAAGGAAGCCCGTTGATTCTCGACGAGGCACACCAAATCGAAGAAGTCGCGAGCCATCATTTTGGTCTCGTTTTTGATGGTCATACGTTTGATCGTCTGTTCCGCCAACTCGGGTATTCATCTGACAAAAAATTATTGCACCGTTTGCTTGATCTGTCGGAAGAATGGGATATCGCCGAGATGGTTGAAGCCCATAGTGAGACGGTCGATGAAGCACTGACGACTTTGCTCGAAGAAGCAGACGGCCTACTGATGATCGTTCAAGCATATGGGCTCGAACTGGCTTCCCGCAAAGCACGACGGGAAGGAATGGTCAGCATTCGCTTTAAGCGACTCGATCGTTCGATGCGTGCCGTCCAGGAAAGTGCCAAGCGGGTTGAGTTGGTGTTGCGGCGTTTGCGTCAAGCAATTCGTGCGATTCATAAACTGTTCCATGAACATCGGGAGCAAATGAGTTATCGGGAGCGTTCGCTCGTCGCGGATTTAAAAGCGATCACGGCACAAATCGAAGAAGCAGAGCTCGCGATCTTCGAGACGATGCTTGCTCCGCACGATGACACGGTATCTTGGATCGAGACGTCCGTTAAGAACCGGAAGCTAACACGCGTCTACACACAACCAATCGACATTTCAGAGCGACTGCGTCGCGAGGTCTTTTCGAAACGGACGTGTATCCTGACGTCGGCGACGTTGACTGTCTCGAACAAGTTCCAGTTCATTGAGAACCGTTTAGGGCTCGATGCGTTCGAGACACGTCGTTTCGTCGTTCCGTCACCGTTCGGATATGCCGAAAACGTTCGACTGATGATTCCGACGGACCTTCCGCTTCTACAGGATGTGCCACTGCCGGAATTCGCGGAGACGATTGCGGAAGCCATCTTACAAATCGCAGAGGTGACGGAGGGACGGATGCTTGTCTTATTTACCTCGAACGACTTGCTACGACTGACGCATGAGGCGACGAAGCCGTTGCTGCCAGACCGGTTTACATTACTCTCGCAAGGGGTCACGCAAGGTTCACGGCAACGACTGATGAAACAGTTCAAGCAACTCGATGCCTGTATCTTGTTCGGGACGGCTAGTTTTTGGGAAGGGGTCGATATCCCGGGAGATGATCTCAGTTGTCTCGTCATCGTCCGCCTACCATTCGCGCCACCGGATCAACCAATCGTCCAAGCACGCTCGGAACGGATTGAAAAACTCGGAAAATCATCATTTTTCGAATACAGCCTACCGCAAGCAATCATTCGCTTTAAACAAGGGTTTGGTCGCTTGATCCGGACGACGAACGATCGTGGTGTCGTCTTCGTGCTCGATCGCCGGATCGAGACGACGCGTTATGGAAAACGATTTGTCACGAGTCTGCCGAAAGTGCCTGTTTTATCAAAACCACTCGACGAACTGACGGCAGAACTAGAATTGTTCTTGAATGATGGCGATTGAGTCTATTCAGATAAACCCTATCGCATTATAATAGATAGAGAAAAATGAGGGAGGACATACAGATGGATTCAAAAATTGAAACACTTGCGACCGTCAAAGTGAATCGCCATGACGATACGTATAAAATCGTCGACTTATTGAACCGGACGCTGAAAACGGAAGATTTAATGTTCGGTCTTGCTCTCGATGAAAAAGATAAGGAGCAGATGGTCTTCACCATCTACCGCACATGAAGTGGAAAGTCACGCTTGGTCTGCTGAGCGCACTCATCATCTTGGCTGTTCTTGGAACAGCCGTTTATCAGGTGACGATCGCTGAGGCAAAAGACCGGGAACAGAGCGTCGCCGAGCAAGCAGAGGCACGTCTGAAAAAAGAACTCAAGCCAACGGACGTCCGGTTCGAATCTATCTTTAACGGGAAACGCCAATATGTCGTTTTTACGATGAAGCAGAGTGGACAGGCGGTACGGGCGTTCGTTCCGAAAAAAGGAGCTATTGAGACACGACCGGTTGCCGATGGTTTTGCCATCAAGACCGTTATCGCGGATCATCCGGAACTCGGAGATATCGTGTCTGCTAAGTACGGTTTTGAGGACCGGGCTGTCATCGAGATCGTTTCAAAGACGAAGACAGGCTATGATTATTCGTATTATACGTACCAAGAAGGTTCTTTCATCAAACGATTACGAATCAAGTAAAGGGAGTGGGCGACATGTTATCGAAACGCGTACGACAATTGACACCATCTACGACTCTAGCCATCACTGCGAAAGCTAAGGCACTACGTGAAGAAGGTCAAGACATCATCGGTTTAGGTGCGGGAGAGCCCGACTTCAATACACCGGAATTCATCATTCAAGCAGCATTCGAGGCAGCAGAAGCGGGCGATACGAAGTATACGCCGTCTGGCGGAACGGTTGCCTTGAAGGATGCAATCATTGAAAAGACACGCCGTGACTTATGGATGCCATACGAACGCTCAGAAGTCATGGTCGCTTCAGGAGCAAAGCATGCACTCTCGACATTGTTCCAAGCGATTCTCGACCCAGGAGATGAAGTCATCGTCCCAGCACCATACTGGGTCAGTTATCCAGAGCAAATTAAACTCAGTGACGGCGTACCGGTCATTTTAGAGACGGACGAATCGTCTCGCTTCAAAGTGACACGGGAATTGCTCGAGCAACATATTACCCCAAAAACGAAAGCACTCGTCTTGAACTCACCATCGAATCCGACAGGAATGGTCTATTCGAAAGAAGAGCTCGAGATGGTAGCAGATGTTGCAATCAAGCACGATCTACTCGTCATCAGTGACGAGATTTATGAAAAGTTGCTCTATAACGGTGCGACACATATTTCGATCGCGTCCTTACCAGAAATGCGCGAACGGACGGTCATCATCAATGGTGTCTCGAAGTCCCATGCGATGACAGGCTGGCGGATCGGGTATGCAATCGGACCGAAGGAGATCATCTCTGCGATGACGAACTTAGCGAGCCATTCGACGTCGAACCCGACATCGATTGCGCAAGCGGCATCGGTTGCTGCGTATGCTGAAGGTGATGCACCGGTCGAAGCGATGCGTGTCATCTTTGAAGAACGACTTGAAAAAATCTATGCACGACTCATCGAGATTGAAGGATTAACGTGTCTGAAGCCGGAAGGGGCATTCTACTTGTTCCCACATGCAAAGCAAGCTGCTGAGATGTGTGGATTCGATAATGTCGATGACTGGTGTACAGCTGTTTTATCTGAAGCGAAGGTTGCCTTGATTCCAGGTTCAGGATTTGGTGCACCGGACTATGTCCGCCTATCTTATGCGACGGACCCGGCACGTGTCTTAGAGGCACTCGACCGGATTGAAGGATTCATCACGGCCCATACAGCCGTTTAATAGAGAGAGGATGTTGACTGTTGAAAACAATGATTCGGGATGTAAATAAATATGTAGGAGAAGAAGTGACGATTGGGTGTTGGTTAGCAAACAAACGCTCGAGTGGTAAAATCGCCTTCCTCCAACTTCGGGATGGCTCGGGATTCATGCAGGGTGTCGTCGTCAAAGAAGTGGTCGGCGAAGACTTATTTAAACAAGCAAAAGGCTTAACACAGGAATCATCACTTTGGGTGACAGGTGTCATCAAATCAGATGGCGGTCGGACAGCGATCGGTCATGAAATGGAAATTTCAAAAATCGAAGTCATCCATGAAGCGATCGATTATCCGATTACACCCAAAGCACACGGAACGGATTTCTTGATGGATAACCGTCACCTCTGGTTACGTTCAAAGCGTCAGCATGCGGTCATGGTCGTTCGGAATGAATTGATTCGTGCGACGTACGAATTCTTCAACCAAGAAGGATTCATCAAAGTGGATCCGCCAATCTTAACAGGTAGTGCGCCAGAAGGAACGACAGAATTGTTCCACACGAAATATTTCGATGAAGATGCTTATCTTTCACAATCTGGCCAGCTTTATATGGAAGCGGCAGCGATGGCACTTGGAAAGGTCTTCTCGTTCGGTCCGACGTTCCGTGCTGAAAAATCAAAAACACGTCGACACTTGATCGAATTCTGGATGATGGAGCCGGAGATGGCATTCCACGATCACGAGATGAACCTCGAAGTCCAAGAAAACTACGTCTCGCACCTCGTGCAATCGGCACTCAAAAACTGCCGTGCTGAACTCGAATTGCTTGGTCGTGATTTGACGGTCCTTGAAAACATTAACGCACCGTTCCCACGCGTCAAGTATACAGAAGCAATCGACATGCTCAAGGATCAAGGATTCGACGATATCGAATTCGGCGATGACTTTGGTGCACCACACGAGACAGCGATCGCCAACAGCTTTGCGCGCCCTGTCTTCATCACGCACTGGCCAAAAGCGATCAAACCGTTCTACATGAAAGAAGATCCGGAAAACCCAGATTTCGTTTTATGTGATGATTTGATTGCCCCTGAAGGATACGGGGAAATCGTCGGTGGTTCACAACGTGAAGAAGATCATGACAAACTTCTCGCGGAGATGAAGAAACATGGTCTTGATGAGACGGGTGCCTATAAATGGTATCTTGAAACACGTCAATACGGTTCTGTTCCACACAGTGGCTTCGGTCTTGGTTTAGAGCGGACAGTTGCTTGGATTACAGGCGTCGAGCACGTTCGGGAAACGATTCCGTTCCCACGTCTGCTGAATCGTCTCTATCCTTAAGCAGAGTAAGGAAAAACATCGACCCATCGTCTCGACGGGTCGATTTCTTGTTTAGACTAGAGAATCGAGGAATTACGATGAATCATAATTTAGTGCAATTATTCGAGGAAGGGACGGTCGTCTTACCGAAACGATTGTTCACAGAGGCGAAACGATTAGGTATCAGTTTTGTCGAGTTCACGTTAATTGGTCAACTGTTTGCCTGTCGGGCGGAAGGCATGGAGATGCCGTCTCCGGAAGAGTTAAGTAATCGACTTGGATTATCAGAGACGGAAACGATCGAGACGACTCTCGGTCTATTGCAAAAAGGATTACTAGCGATGGAGAATGTTAACGGATCAGAACGTTATTCGCTTGTGCCACTTTACGAAAAACTGATGGCACCACCGGAACAGGAAGCACCAAACTTTGATACAATCAACCCGTCTGTCTTCCAACAGTTCGAACGGGAACTGGGCATGATGTCCCCATTTCAGATGGAGCAAATCATTCAGTGGTTGACGATCGAAAATATTTCGGAAGAGCTCGTGCTCGCTGCACTTCGAGAAGCGGTCTATCATAACGTTCGCAAGATGACTTATATCAATCAAATTTTACGAACATGGGAACGCGAAGGCATCAAGACACTTGAGGATCTTGCCGGGCGAGGAGGCTGAGTAGATGTTACGGAAAGCAGAAATCGATCGGATTGAAGCGACGTTAGAAGAGATGTTTCCGGATGCATTTTGCGAGTTGATTCACCGCAATCCGTTTGAACTGGTCGTTGCGGTCGCACTGAGTGCGCAAGCGACCGACGTACTCGTCAATCAGGTGACACCTGGATTATTTGCTGCTTATCCGGATCCTGCTTCACTTGCTGCGGCACCGGTCGAGGAAATCGAGGACAAGATCAAACGACTTGGATTATACCGGAATAAAGCCAAAAACATCAAGGCACTGGCAGCACAACTCCTTGCGCAACACGACGGTGAAGTCCCGACGGAACGAGCCGAACTTGAAGCATTACCTGGTGTCGGGCGTAAAACGGCAAATGTCGTCTTGTCTGTCGCCTTCGATGTCCCGGCATTTGCGGTTGATACACATGTCGAGCGCGTCTCGAAACGTCTCGGAATCTGTCGGTGGAAGGATAATGTCACACAGGTTGAAGCGACACTCATGCGCCGTTTCAAACGAGAACGTTGGTCAAAACTCCATCATCAATTCATCTTCTTTGGACGTTATCACTGTAAGGCACAACGTCCGAACTGTGAAGCTTGCCCGTTACTCGACATGTGTCGAGAAGGTAAAAAGCGGACAAAAGGATTAGCGACACCATAAAAAAGTGGATCCCTATCGGATCCACTTTTTTTGAGTCATCAACCATTCCAAGGGGTATCGGACCATTCACGACGCTTTTTCGTGATCGGTACTTTTTTGAAACCCCAGTTTCGGAAATCTTGGTCCGGGCTATCGCGGCGAATGTAAATTTTATCTTTGATGGCTTTAAAAATCCGGTTTTCGTCCCCATAATGGACAAACCGTGGTTTTACCTCGATGACACCACGACGGACGCGGGACAAAGGTAAGCAGACCAAATCCGCAATCTCAAGACCAGATTGGTAGAGGTCGCTGTCTTTTTCAGCAAAGATGAAGCCCTTGATTTTTTGACGGCTTTTTTCAACGTCGAGATGGACCGTTCCTGAATTGAAGATATCGAAGAATGCCTTTTGAATCAGCAAGTTCTGATAATCATCACGACTTTCAAGCACAACACGTGCACTCGTCGCTTCTGTCTCATCAAGGAAGGAATAGAACGATTTCATTAGATGAGCGAAGGCAACGACATACGGATCCTTCGGTGTCGAGAAGAAGTCTTGCAGCTTCTGTTTATCGACTTCGACACTGACGATCGTACAATCGATATCGACTAAAAATTCCGGTAAGGCAATCCAGAAGTGACGCAACATATCGATCGTGATCCCGTCTTCTTTTCCATATGGATGTTCGGCTTTTAAAATTTCTTTGAGATGAAGCGGAATATGTGGATCCTCAAAGACTTTTGCCTTGAAGTCCATCAAACGTTGACGAAGCGGACTCGGTTCGCCCGTCTCATCCGAATCGATGGCATATTTATATTCCATCAAGACACCTGTTAGATTGAATTGTGTATTCCCCTTAGGTGTTCCCGTCTCGTCAACGAACATGATGTATTTCTTCGGGGCAGGGGTTGAGTTCTTAGGAAATCCTTTGACATCAACGCCTTTGACGTTCGATTGTACCCGTTTGTTCAAATGAATCTCCTCCAATTGCACGATAATTACACAGTCTTAAGAAAGAAATGCTCTTGATGCCACTTTACACGCTAGGCGACTGAAAAGCTATAGCCTGGCAAGTGAAACCGGTGAAACATTCCCTTATAGATTAGGTGTTCGACTCAAGGAAGATAACTCCTGTTTTTAATTATTATTCTTCGCCATTCATCAATCGATCGATATAGCGGACGGATTTAATCGTTTCATTGAAACGTTTCAGACTCGTCTTCGGCTGAAAGGCTTGGACAGAAATCTGCTTCAGTTGATCCACAGCACTTTCGACCATGCTCGGACGTAAGTAAGGACTATCTTGGGCATTCGTTTGCCACTGCGCAATCAGTTGATCTGCTCGTTCGACGAACGGTACGACGTCTCGATTGAAGTCATATTCGGTTCCGGCACGTCCTTCTTGATATATACGTTCAATCTCTTGTAATAACGGTTCAATTGTCATTGGTTTTTAACTACTCCTCTCGGCCGATACGGTACAATCACATATCATGGTACAATAAACACGATAGGAGGGGAATCGTTTTGAACTACCCGAATGGGAAAAAATTTCAAAAGCCACTCGAGTCGCACGGAACCCGAATCAAGAAGGCACGATCAACCGATTCAACCTTTTCAAATCGTGGGATGACGCTCGAAAAATTATTGAATGAAAGTAATACGTTTTATCTGACTCATAATCGGGCAATCATTCACAAGAAACCCACTCCGTTACAAATCGTTCAAGTGGATTATCCAAAGCGGTCTGCAGCTGTCGTCAAAGAAGCTTATTTTAAGCAACCATCGACGACCGATTATAATGGTGTCTACCGCGGAAAATATATTGATTTCGAAGCGAAGGAGACGACAAATAAAACGTCCTTCCCGATAAAAAATTTTCACCCCCATCAAATCGCACACATGCGTCAATGTGTCGAACATGGAGGAATTTGTTTTGTCATCATTCGATTCAGTCTGTATAATGTGCAATATGTGCTTTCAGTCGAGCACGTGTTCCCCTGGTGGGATCAACTCGAAAGCGGACGGAAATCCATTCCGCTGACGATCATCGAACAAGACGGTATCAAAGTCGAGACTGGCGCGTACCCTGCTATCGATTATTTAAAGGCAGTGGACGAACTATATTTCAATTCAGACACTTTTTGATTGAAGGAGAAGGATAGCATATGGAAAGAAGTCGTGTCGCACGTCGTGAAGAGACGAAGTCATCTGAGAAAAAGATGAAACGGACGAAACGTCCCCAAAAGAAAAAATCAGGTGGAGGATCCGGTGGGAAAGGTCCACTCTGGAAAAAGTTATTGTTGATTGCTACCGGATTATTCATCTTGATGATGTTGATCGGAGGCGGATTTGCGGCTTATGCGATTGCTACGGCACCTGAGCTTGATGAAGCAGAGCTTCGTGATGCCTTACCGTTAAAGATTTATGCAAGTAATAAAGAGGAAATCACAAAAGGCGGAACGAGCCGAGAATATGTGTCGATCGATGAAGTACCAGAAGTCGTCAAGGACGCATTCATCTCGATCGAGGACCGTCGCTTTTATCAGCATAACGGGATTGATTTCCGCCGTCTCGGAGGTGCCATCATCGCAAACGTCACCGATGGATTTGGTTCTGAAGGCGCTTCGACGATCACACAACAGGTCGTCAAACAATCATTCCTCAGCTTTGATAAAACAATCACACGGAAAGTCCAAGAGCAATGGCTTGCGATCCGCTTAGAGCAGGATTATACGAAAGATCAGATTTTAGAGATGTACTTGAATAAAAACTACTATGGTCAAAACTCATTTGGCATCCAGACCGCTTCAAAAGCCTATTTCAATAAATCAGTTGATAAGTTGAATTATGCGGAAGCTGCAATGCTCGCGGGATTACCGCAACGTCCGACAGCTTATGATCCCATCAAAGGAGATCCGAAGCTAACGAAATGGCGTCAGACACAAGTCCTCAATGCGATGCAAACGACAGGCGTCATTACAAAAGCGCAACGAGATAAAGCGGTCAAACAACCAATTTCGAAATTAATCAATCCGGCGCCGAAGTCAACGAAAGATGAATCATATGATAGTGTCATCTTCGACATGGTATCAAAAGAGTTAGAAGATGATTTTGGTCTAGAAGGAAAAGATATCTATGGTCAAGGGTTAAAGATCTATACGTCGATTGATAAGCCGATGCATGACTATATGAACGAAGCGATCAAAAAAGATCAAATCGTTCAATTACCGGAATATGCTGAAACGGCTGCTACGGCAATTAATACGCAAACCGGAGAAATTCTTGCAGTCGTCGATGGTAAAAATCCAGGTAAAGGAACAGCGCGACGAAACTATGCAAATGAACCCCATCAACCGGGATCATCCGCAAAACCATTCTTCGCATACGGTCCGGCCATCGAAAATGACAAATGGTCGACTGCGAAACAATTGACGGATAAGCCGACAGAAGTCAACGGAAAAGAGATTGGAAACTATTATGATGGATATCGTGGTACGAATACGATTCGTCATTGGTTGAAAATCTCGGCTAACACACCTGCCATTCAAACGTTCCAAGAAATTGGTGGGGATGCAGTCGAAGCATTCGCTGAAAAGTCTGGCTTGAAAATGAAAGACGATGAGTCGATTTCACCAGCTTATGCAATTGGTGGGATGAAGCATGGTTTTAATACGACTCAGATGGCAGGAGCTTATGCAACACTGGGTAATGGGGGCGATTACATCAAACCACACGTCATTAAATCGATTGAGTACAGTGACGGATCTAAAATCAAGTCACCAATCAAATCGAAAAAGGCGATGGAAGACTACACAGCTTATATGTTGACGGATATGCTTCGTGATGTCTTGAAACCAGGTGGTACGTTCCCAAGTGCTGGGTTGTCGTTTGATGCAGCCGGTAAGACAGGGACAACCAATGCTTATAAAGATGTCTGGTTTGCAGGATATACATCTGATGTCTCGATCAGTGTCTGGACAGGAACAACGAAATCAGGAAACAACAATGGATCCGGACTCAGTGGTCCATATAACAGTACGATGGCACAGCAAATCTGGAAAGATTTCATTACAAAAACACGCGATCGAACGCCAGCGCCATTTGAACAACCAAGTTCTGTCCTCAGTATCGGAAACGAATTATACGTGAAAGGGACGAAGGAACCTGTCGTTGAAAAAAAGACGGTACCCGCTCCGACTGGATTACAAGCATCTTACGATGAAGACGAAAAGAGCGGTGAACTGACTTGGAACTACAATGACGCTGCGCTTCGTGCCAATGGGTATGATAATGTATCGTTTGAAGTGAAGATGACAGATGCTGATGGTAAATCATCGACAGTCGGAACGAGTACGACGAATCGAATCAGTATCAGTGGGTTAAAGCCAGGTCGCTCGATATTCCAAGTCGTAGCGAAAGCGTCAGGAGAAAAATCGGGACCAGTCTCGACGACGGTAACGGTCACCGATCCTGAAGAAGAAAAACCGTCAACGGACGAGCCAACGACGGATGAACCAACGACGGATGAACCGTCAACGGACGAGCCAACGACGGATGAACCGTCAACGGACGAGCCAACGACGGACGAGACAACAACGGACGAGCCAACGACGGATGAACCGTCAACGGACGAACCGTCAACGGACGAGCCAACGACAGACGAACCAACGACGGATGAACCGTCAACAGATACACCGAATTCAAATGATGGTGCGAATGCACAAAACAATTCGAACGGTTCAACGGAACGAAACAACTCGAATGATAATGGAAATAATGGTCGTGGAAACGACGCTACGAATTCTACAACACCATAAGCACGACTTGTAAAGAAAGACAAGACCAAAGACGAGTAGATCGTTCTTTGGTCTTGCTTCTTTTTTTGTATAATGAAAAGTGGAAGGAAGTGAAGGCATGCAAGCGAAACAAACGCTCGTTGCATTTCTTGAAGAATTGAAACAGGACCGTTCATTCATGGAGCGGATTACGTATATGAAAACGATGGAAGCGACAGCCGGACGCTATGTCGATTTTCCAGAACAGTTACCGGAACGCTTGCGCCAAGCTCTCCGGACACGTGGCATCACTCAGTTATACCGTCACCAAGGATTGGCGTATGAACGCGTACAAGCAGGCGAGTCGACGGTCATCGTCACACCAACCGCCTCGGGAAAGACTTATTGTTTTAATTTACCGGTCTTATCACACTTGCTCGAACATCCAAACGCACGAGCGTTGTATCTGTACCCGACAAAAGCGCTGGCACAAGATCAAAATAGTGAGTTACTCGAACTGATCGATCAATTAGAGGCTCCAATCCGTTGTTTCACATATGACGGAGATACGTCACCGACGATTCGAACAAAAGTACGAAAAGCCGGGAACATCGTCATTACGAATCCAGATATGCTACATTCCGGAATCTTACCACATCATACAAAATGGATCGAACTATTTGAGAACTTAAAATATATCGTTATCGATGAGCTTCATACGTATCGCGGTGTCTTTGGCAGTCATGTCGCGAATGTCATTCGTCGCTTACGACGGATTTGTCGGTATTATGGCAGTAATCCCGTCTTCATCATGACAAGTGCAACGATTGCAAATCCAAAGGAACTAGCCGAACGATTAACGGAGAAAACAGTCGGACTAATTGATGAGAATGGTGCGCCGACAGGACGTAAACATTTTCTCGTCTATCAACCACCGATCGTCAACGCACAACTCGGTATTCGACGCTCGGCGACACTTGAGACAAAACAATTAGCGATGCGCTTCATCAAGAACAAATTTCAGACAATCGTCTTTGCACGGTCTCGCGTCCGCGTCGAAGTCTTACTGACGTATCTGAGAAGTATCTATCCGCACGAGCTTGGTCCTCGATCCATCGAAGGGTATCGGGGTGGTTATTTACCAAGTGAACGTCGCGATATCGAACGACGGTTACGCCAAGGAGAAATCACAGGTATCGTCTCGACAAATGCTCTTGAACTCGGTGTCGACATCGGTCAACTGCAAGTGTGTATCATGAACGGCTATCCAGGTACGATTGCTTCACTTTGGCAACAAGCAGGACGAGCGGGGCGTCGGCAAGATGATGCACTAATCATTCTTGTCGCCTCATCTGGTATGCTCGATCAATATGTTGCGGAACGACCAGAGTTATTCTTGAATCAATCCCCGGAAGCAGCGCGACTTGATCCAGATAATTTGATCATTGCCGTCGATCACGTCAAATGTGCGGCGTTTGAACTGCCTTTTACGAAAGGCGAATCATTTGGAACGCTTGATACGGAAGACATCCTCGAGTACTTAGTCGAAGAGCGTGTCCTGCATGAGCGAGGCGATCGTTTTTATTGGATGAATGACGCGTTTCCAGCACACGGGATATCGCTACGGTCGAGTGATCAAGAGAATGTCATCATTGTCGATCAGACCGAGGTACCGAATCGAGTCATCGGCGAGATGGATACCTTTAGTGCAATGACGTTGTTACATGACGAAGCCATTTATTTGCATG
>NZ_DFQK01000032.1:305682-308813 GCF_002377745.1 Exiguobacterium sp. UBA3491 | reverse complement strand
ATTGCATGGGGCCGATCAATACCAAGTCGAGTACTTGGATTTTGAGGAGAAAAAAGCATTCGTCCGTGCAGTAGACGTTGATTATTATACAGATGCTAATTTTTCAGTCGACCTTTCCGTTCTCGAAGAAGATGAACAGTATGCAGTGGGAGAATACAGTGTTGCGCGTGGAGATGTCAGTGTTCGGGGGATGGCGACGATGTTCAAGAAAATCAAGTTCGGAACACATGAGAACATCGGGTCTGGTCCGATTCACTTACCAGAACGAGAGATTCATACGACAGGTGTCTGGTTCACCTTACCCGATCATGCACGCTCCTCGACGGAGCTTGAACAAGTGTTGGAAGGTGTCGCGAATAGTTTACGACGTGTTGCTCCGCTTTATTTGATGTGTGACGCTAGTGATGTCTTCGTCGTGCCGCAAGTCAAGGCGACACACACGCAGCAACCGACCGTCTATCTATATGATCGTTATCCTGGAGGCGTTGGTCTCGCAGAATCAATCTACAAACAACGTGGTGTCATGCTACGCGCAGCGCGTGATTCGATTGTCACATGTCCTTGCCAGGACGGTTGTCCTGCTTGTATCGGCATGGTCGGCGTAGCAGACGAGAAAGAACGAACGATTCAGTTGTTAGCAGAAATGGAGAAGGAATTATCATGAAAAATCGTCTTAGACGAATGCTGAAATCTACATCAGACGTCTCATCGGAGAATATAGAGACTTCTGTCCTCGAAGTGGAAACGCTAAAGCCAACAAGTGGATGGACTGAAGAGCAACAAGCCTGGATTGATCGTGGGGCGGATATCTTAACATTCGAACAAGAGTGGATTGTCAGGATCGACAAACGCTATGCTTTGACGGACCGGCATGGAGACCGGAGTTTTGCCAAAGTGTATGAGTCTTTACAGCTTCCTCATCCACCACTTGCGCTGGATGTCCCACTTGAGCAGGTCATCTTCTTTGATACGGAGACGACAGGATTGCGGGGAACCGGAACGACGATTTTTTTACTCGGGTTTGCGCGCTTTGAACAGGGAGGATTGTTGATGCGACAATATTTCTTACCGCATCCGCACTTTGAGGCTGCCTTTTACCATCACTTCCTGCATGATATCGGGGATGATGTCCGATTCGTGACCTATAATGGAAAAAGCTTTGATTGGCCGCAAATCAAGACACGACACGTTTTCGTTCGGGAACGTGTTCCACGATTACCGAAAGTCGGTCATCTTGATTTACTCCATGTTGCGCGGCGCATTTTTAAAGGAATGTATGACTCGTATCGATTGACAGCGATGGAAGAGCGGATTGGGTTCGAGCGGGAAGGTGACCTACCTGGTTTTTTGGCACCAATGCATTATTTCCAATATGTCGAACATCAGCAACCGGAAATCATGATGGGCGTCTTACAACATCATCTAGATGACTGTCTAACGCTCGTTGGACTGTATGATGCGTGTAACCGTCTTGTCACGCATCGGGCGGAAGCACCTTCTCCTATTCAAGAGAACATCGCGATTTGGTTAGCGGATCTTGGAATCCATGAAGAATCCCATGCTCATTTTCAGCAGGTTAAAGAATTATCATCAGAAGGATGGCTACGCCAAGGGTATTTGCATAAAAAAATGAAGAACCATGAACAAGCTAGAGACTGCTTTTTAAAAAGCGATAGTTACTTGGGGTATCTCGAACTTGCGAAGTGGGCAGAGCACATTGCAAAAAATCCTGTGCTTGCTTATGATTATACGGAACGAGCACGACAACACGTCGAACGGCATCATTGGTTAATCACTAAAAAAGAACGAATATTAGCTGAACTGGATCATCGAGAACGTCGGTTAAAAAGGAAGTGTAACTCGTGAAAGTAGTCGCCATCACAGGATACAAACCAAATGAACTAGGCATCTTTGATCAAAAACACCCGGGTATCCGGGTCTTAAAGGCAGCATACCGAGAGCGGATGATTCGCTTGATTGAAGACCGTGGAACAGAGTGGTTCATTACGAATGCCTCGCCTGGATGCGAAATCTGGGCATGCGAGGTCGTTCTTGAATTAAAAGAAGAGTATCCAGATATTCATCTTGGTATCCTCTTGCCGTTTTTAGAACAGGAAGCGCGCTGGAAAGAACCAGTCCAAGCACAGTATCTTTCGATTCTTGAACAAGCTGACTTTGTCGAAGCAATCAGTCAGAAACCGTATACGGATCCATCGCAGTTGCGCAATAAAACTGAATTCATGATCCAAAAAAGCCAAGGATTGTTGTCGGTTTTTGATGAAGAGCATGGAGGATCAGCGAAATTTTTAGTAGAGCGTGCTAGAATGGAAATGGAACAATCCGATTATCAGTTATTTTTGATTACACAAGATGATTTATCTTGGCTCGAACAAGAATTACAATACAATGATCAGTGGGAGTGAAGAGGATGTATAAGCCATTGTTGACAGCGGACGATATTTACAAAAAGGAATTCAAGACCGGCCTCCGTGGCTATGTCATCGAGGATGTCGATGGGTACTTGGATCAAATCATTAAAGACTATGAAGGATTCGAACGTGAAATCGAGCGTCTGAAGAAAGAGAATGAGGCGTTGAAACAAGCACCGGCTCAACCAGAAAAACGGGAAGAGCGTCGTGTCGAACACGTTGAACCGCAAGTGTCGAGCTCGTCCAATTATGACATGTTACGTCGTATTTCGAATCTTGAGAAGGCGGTTTTCGGTCGCCCTCATCAAGACTAATGAAAAAAGACATTTCTGCCAATCGTCAGAAATGTCTTTTTTGATTTCCTTCTTTTTGAAAGAATCGTCATGTATACGAAAACGGTGTTAAGATAACTACTAATACATATTACAAAGGATGATGAATCATGTTACAAGTCATGACTGCTTCTGTTCCGGCACCACCACGCCGTCGCTTTTTTGCAAGTAAGCAAGTGAATACGATGACGCATGAAACAGATGCGCTCTGCAATGAAATCCGTCATGTATGTCGTTTTGATTGGATGTTATTTGAACGTATACGTCTAACTGAAACGATTATCATTCCCTTTGCTTTGATTGGTCCAAAAGGGTTGTTTCTTGTGTTGCAAAACGATGCAGTCGTTAAATGGATGACGGAAGAATCCTG
>NZ_DFQK01000032.1:265654-305642 GCF_002377745.1 Exiguobacterium sp. UBA3491 | reverse complement strand
TCATGTCATCGATCCTATGCATGGGAAAAAGGTGTTTTCACCCCATCCGATTAATCAATCGAAACGAATTGTCCAAATGGTTCGAAAAACGCTAAAAAAACAAGGGATCGTCATACCGATTCATGGCATCACACTTTTTCCGAATGCACCACAGATGCGGACGGAACGAATTAAATTTCCGACGGGTCATACATTCAAAGATGTGCGAGCGTTCATTGTTTCAAAGAAATCCTCTCCTGTTCAAGAGCAAGAACGAAAACAAGTCGCGTTTTATCTCGCGCAGCAACAGGAATGAATAAAGGCAGTGAAGCGAACGCTTCACTGCCTTTCATTTAAATTTATCGTCTTGGTCGAGACGCAAGGATGTTCTCGGCTTGATCCAGGTCTTCTTTTAAGACATACACCGCTACGCGATCGTCTAAATCTTTACTGAAGCGTCGGAATAAAAACGAAGTCTTGACGCCACGTTCGACTCGAATGTCTAGATCAGCTGCCTCTAGTCGAGCAGCATCCTTCAATAAATCTTCTCCTTTTTCACCGAATGCTTCTCCGAGAAGCGACCATCGGAGATTTTCCTTCGCTCGTCTACTGACGATGACAAGAAATGCCACAATCAGAAGAATGATCAAAATCGTTCGAATCAGTTGTATATCCATATCTGCCTTCACCTCATCTTCTATCATACCGAGTTAGCGCGCATAAAGTAAACGTTCAACATAACGGGCGAACGATTTACTTTTTAAACCTTGCTGGCGATACGCGATATAACCGTCAGGGCGAATCAAATATAGTCCGGATTGCTTAATGCCGAAGCGTCGTGCGAGTTCGCCACCTTGATCGACGACACCATCCTCTTTAAGGGATTGATGGATGGGTACTGTCTCAAATAGATCTGGATAGGTATAGGCGAGTTCCTTAAATGGCTCAAGAAGATCGTCAGTTGCGTTTTTTGGTAAGAACAACAGTAATAAGAAATTTCGATCCGCGCGACGTAACAAGAGTTCATTTTTTTTCGTCCGCGGATGTACGACTTCACTGTAAGGCATCGGTTCACCCGGCTTAGGTGTCAATGGACTGAAGTGTCCTTGCGTGACAAAGGTCAGGCTTGCTGGGTAGTGACTGTTGAGTTGAGCAATTCGATTTGTCACGAAATGATGTAAGGGTGCGATTTTGAGACTATTTCGAATGACTTTTTCTTGTAGAGGCAACAAAAACGGAATGTTGATCTGCAAGAGTTCGGTTGCTAAATTCGTTGATCGTAAGATACCTTGTGCCGCTTCGCGGCGTTCGACACTGTAAGAATCAAGCAACGGAAAACTCGCTTTGAACTGATGCACACACCAAAGTTTCCAAGCAAGGTTCATCGCATCAGCAATCCCTGTATTCATTCCTTGACCACCGACAGGGGAATTGATGTGTGCCGCATCCCCAATCAAATAAATTCGATGGTGACCAAATTTCTCGATAATTCGATTATGGACACGGAACATGGAGTACCAATGGACTTTTTTTAGCTCGAACGGTACTTTGGCTCGATTTTGTAAAAAATCATCAATCGCTTTATGATCAGTCGGAACAGGTCCGCTCGTTAGATTGCCTGTAATGCGGAATAAATTTGACTGAAGTGGGAAAGACTCGATGACTCCATGATCAGAGAAGAAAATGTGGACCTCTTCGGAAGAGAGCGGCCAGTCGACTTCGATATCGGCCAATGCCCACGACTCTTTGAACGATTTTCCGCTAAATGGAAGTCCAAGTTCTCGACGAACAAAGCTATTCGCGCCATCAGCTCCGATGATAAAGGAAGCATCTACCGTCTCTGTCTCTCCTTTATGTTGTAAGGTAGCAGTAACGAACGTTGGGAATTGAGCGAATCCTGTTAATTCCGTATCTCGTTCAACGATATGTCCGTAAGTGGCGAGTCGTGCTTCGAGAATCCGTTCCGTCTCACTTTGAGGCAAGAGCGTAACAAACGGAAAAGGTGTATTTAAATCAGTAAAATCAAGCTTTGCCTGCCATGCACCATTAACATAGAGGTTTCCTTGATTGATTTTGATCGCATTTTCCATTAAATCTTCTGCCACGCCAAGTCTTGCGAACAATTCAAGGGAACGTGCTTGAATGCCGATGGCTTTGGAGACGACAGATGGTCCACTTGCACGTTCGACGATGCGGAAGGATAATCCATAGCGCGAGAGTGCGAGTGCGAGTGTTAAACCGGTTGGTCCGGCACCAATAATGAGGACATCTAATTTTTTATTCACGGATAACCCCCCTTAATTTACATCTTAGCCAAAACTCGTTACCATTAAACTATTGATGACACGCTCGACGTGTGAAAGGATGAAACTTGTGAACGAACAACTTTTTACGACAGAACGATTAATTGCGAATTTTAAGGAATATATCCGTCAGAACGAGGCTCATCTGACAAAGCGCAATGCTTTAAACGCCTACTACAAGACGGTAGCGGGATCGATTTTATCGGACCGGATCGCTAAAAATGCGGATCTGATCGTTCGTATGCGCCATCTTGAAGAAGCGTATCATCATGTTGCACAAGAAGGGCGATGAAGCAGGTGAACTTAGCCGATATCCGAAAACACTATGTAGATTCAGAAGAACGTTTACCTCGACATGCAGCAGCCGTACTCGTTCCTTTGGTTGAACAGGATGGCGAAGTCTATCTGTTATTTCAAGTACGAGCCAAAACCCTACGTTCGCAACCAGGCGAAATCGCTTTTCCGGGTGGTCGGATCGATATCGGTGAATTACCGAAAGCAGCAGCCATCCGTGAAACGGTTGAAGAATTAAATGTCAGTGCTTCCGAGATTGAAGTGATTGGAACGCTCGAACCACTCGTGACACCGAACCGGTCAATTATTTATCCGTATCTTGGTATTCTACATGCAACGGATTTTAATCCTTCACCGGCAGAAGTCGATCATGTCTTTCTCGTATCCTTGACAGAATTGATGACTTCTAAACCAATCAAAGGGGATATGGAGTGGCGGATACGCCCTGGTAAGGAAGTGCCGACCGAACGAATGGCGAATCGAGAAGCATATCTCGATCGTACGTATACGGTCACGGAGCATTTCTATGAGCACGGGGATTATCTAATTTGGGGATTAACCGCTAAAATCTTACGCCAGTTCTTAGCTCAATTGACGCGTGACTAGCTTTTTTGGTCGTTATTTTATATGATTAACTGTAATTGAACGTGTCAGGAGATGAGTCAAATGGAAGAAACAGAAGAGTTATTCGATTATATCGTTGGCGATATGGTAAAAACGAAAGAAGGCTGGGTGGCGGAAGTAACGGCAGTATTGACGAATACGGTCGTTGGTGATGTATCCCACACGAAAAACTTTGAGGCACTCGGCTTAGAGTTTGAAAAACAAGTTTTATTAAAGTCAGAGATTGAATTGCTAGAGCGCAAAACAAAATAATACATGAAAGCATACCAAGCTACTATGGTGTGCTTTTTTTATGTTCATTCAAAAAAATGAATAATAATGAAATATGATATTGGCTGGAGTGTAGATAGGTCAATCGAAATGACTGAAAACATCGAAAAGATACATTTATTACAAAAGAGTAACAAAAATGAATCGTAACAGAACGGTTACAAAATATAAAAGCGTTGCTACACAACGAATGAGAGCGTTTTTTGTAAGCGTGTAACCATTTCGTTACTTTTTGACAGATATATTTCAAATCATGGTGTTCGCTTTTCAAACGGTTTGTCGCCGTGATACGTTGTGCGGGTCGTAAAACGGCGAGAAAGGTTGGCACCAACATGAAACGAACATCATTCCTATTATCCCTCTGTTTAGCGGGATTCATATTTATTCTTTTGCCGCATCATGAAGCTTCAGCGGCACAAATCGGGATTGGAACAGAGAAGACGATCGTACAAAATCCGTTAGAGATGAAACGTCAAGCTGCTCAAAAAAAGCGGGAACAAGCTGAGGCAGAAAAGCGAGCTCGATTACAAGCCGTAGCCAAACAAAAAGCAGAAGCGGAGCAGAAAGCAAATGCAAATGCTAAAAAGAGAGCACGACAAGCTGCGAAGCAAAGCCGGAAGCAAGTGAAGACGAATCGTTCATCAAAACGTACGGTAACATTTGAAACGACAGCGTATACGACAAATCCAGAAAACAATGGAAGCCGCTTGTATAATGGTCGCGCCTTAACGGCATCGGGTTATGACGTCACGAATACGATTACATACGAAGGACGTCGCATCGTTGCTGTCGATCCATCGGTCGTACCGCTTGGAACAAAAGTTCATGTAGAAGGTTTTGGTGACGCAATCGCACTCGATACAGGTGGTGCGATTCGTGGAAGAATCATGGACCTTCTAGTAGGATCAAAACAAGAAGCACTAGAATGGGGACGTCGTCAAGTCACGGTGACGTTCGAATAAGAGGCGTATATGGGTAGGCGATGGATAGTTTCCATCGTCTTTTTTGTTTTGATGAAGAATATAATAACGATCTGTTCGATGTTGGATTTAGAAAACAGGGGAAAGAGTGGACGGAATAGGTTTTAGAATGTCCAAGAAAGGGGAATTTTACAAAGATAATAAACAGGGGAAACGAGGGATGAGGAGTGATTGAGTTCAAAGATGTCGGCAAAACGTATGCGGATGGAACAAAAGCGGTGCAACACGTTAACTTCACCGTTGATCAGGGTGAGATTTTTTGTTTGATTGGTCCATCGGGTTGCGGAAAAACAACAACGATGAAGATGGTCAATCGATTGATCGATCACACAGAGGGTCAAATTTGGATCGACGGTGAGCCGATCATGTCAATCAACGAACATGAACTGCGGCGGCGAATCGGTTACGTCTTACAACAGATTGCCCTCTTTCCACATATGACGATCGAAGAAAATGTCAGTGTCGTGCCAGAATTATTAAAGTGGGACAAAGAAAAGGTGGCGCGTCGAGTCGATGAATTATTCCGTCTGACAGGTTTAAACATATCGCTTAAGAAGAAATATCCGAGTGAACTTTCGGGGGGGCAACAACAACGTGTCGGTGTCATGCGTGCGCTCGCAGCAGAGCAAGACGTCATCTTGATGGATGAACCTTTCTCCGCCCTTGATCCAATTTCACGTGAACAATTACAAAATGATTTGTTGCATCTAAACGAAGAGCTTGGAAAAACAATTTTATTCGTTACGCACGATATGAACGAGGCATTAAAACTGGGCAGTCGCATTTGTCTGATGAATGCTGGGGAGATTGCTTTCATCGGAACAAAGGAAGAAGTACTAGCGAGTAATGATCCATTTGTTCAAGAGTTCATGCGTCAAGTCAGGGGGAAAGTCGAATGAACGGCTTGATTGAAACGTATCAAGATCGGAAAAGTGAATTGCTTCAAGCGTTAATTGAGCATATTCAACTATCGGTCATTTCGTTACTTATCGCATGTTTCATCGCCATTCCGCTTGGGATCTACTTATCACGGAATAAACGTCTGAGTGAGTGGTCGATTGGTGTGACTTCCGTCATTCAAACGATTCCATCATTAGCGCTACTTGGTCTGATGATTCCACTTGTCGGAATTGGTACAGTCCCGTCTATCATTGCACTTGTTCTCTATTCTTTATTACCAATCGTTCGTAATACCTACACAGGTCTCGCCGAAGTCGATCCTTCAATTAAAGAGGCGGCACGCGCATGTGGGATGACCCCGATGCAAAGTCTATGGAAAGTCGAACTTCCGTTAGCGTTGCCTGTCATGATGGCCGGAATTCGAACGGCGATGGTATTGATCATTGGTACGGCAACGATTGCTGCCTTGATTGGTGCCGGTGGACTAGGGTCAATCATTCTCCTTGGAATTGACCGTAATGATAACTATCTCCTTTTGCTTGGTGCGATTCCAGCAGCTCTCCTTGCTCTTCTATTTGACGGTTTACTACGCCAAACGGAAGTCGCAACTCGTAAGCGGCAGACGGCACGTCTCGTGACGGCAGTCGTCTTAATGGTCGCAATCGTCATCGCACCTTTCGCATTCGGCCGTAGCGAACGACCAGATCTCGTCGTTGCCGGAAAACTGGGCGTGGAACCGGAAATTTTAATGAATATGTATAAAATCGTCATCGAAGATGAAACGGATTTAAAGGTTCAAGTCAAACCAAACTTCGGGAAGACGACATTCGTTTATAAAGCACTCGAGTCAGGAGACATTGATGCTTATCCAGAATTCACAGGAACGGTGCTCGCTAGTTTGACGAATGAAAAACCAAAATCAAACGATGCAAAAGAAGTATACGAACAGGCGAAAACCGGTCTAAAAAAACAAGATTTGACCTTATTGCCACCAATGAACTATAACAACACCTATGCTGTAGCCGTTCCGAAGAAATTAGCGGAACGCTACGACTTAAAGACGATTTCTGATTTAAAACAGGTCGCGAATCAACTGACGGCTGGATTTACATTAGAATTCAAGGATCGCCAAGATGGTTATAAAGGAATCCAAGATAAATATGATGTCAATTTCAAGAAGGTCGTCACGATGGAACCGAAATTGCGTTATAAAGCGATTGAATCTGGTGAAATCGATGTCATTGATGCGTACTCGACCGATCCAGAGATTGCAAAATACGACATGCTTGTTTTAAAAGACGATCAGCAATTATTCCCACCGTACGAAGGAGCACCTTTACTTCGTCAAGAGACAATCGATGAGTATCCAGAGGTAAAACAAGCGCTTGAGCAATTATCGGGTAAGATTTCCGATGAAGAGATGTCGAAAATGAACGAAGCTGTCGCGTATGGTGGAAAAACTGCAAATGCGGTCGCCCGCGATTACTTGAAGAAGGAAGGCATCATCCGATGAAACTATTACTGATCAGTAACCCGACAGCCGGTACGAATGGTACAGGATTACTCGGAGAAGTCATCGAACCGTTAAGTATGTTGTTCGACGAGATCGTCATTCGAAATACAAAACAAGCAGGAGATGCGATGCATTTTGCGGAAGAATCATCCGCGTTTGACGCTGTCGTCGTCATCGGTGGAGATGGGACGGTCTTTGAGACGATCAATGGTGTAGCGAAATTAGAAAATCGCCCGATACTTGGCATTATTCCTGGAGGTACGTGTAATGATTTCGCACGAACACTTGGCTTACCGATGGCGCCACGGCTTGCAGCAGAAGCAATTGCTATGCAACATGTCGTTCAAGTCGACCTCGGGCAAGTCGGAGATAGCTATTTCTTGAACTTTCTCGGTGTCGGTCTCGTCGCTGAAGCATCGATTGGGATCGATACAGAAGAAAAAGCGCGTCTTGGGAAGATGGGGTATTATTTATCGACGATTCGCTCGAGTTTAGAAGCAAAACCATTCGAATATGAATTAATTTTAGATGAAGGTCGTCATATGACAGGTGAAGCAGTATTGATTCTGGCAGCAAATGGAGAATCACTGGGTGGAATCGAGACGAATTTGTCGGATGGAGCTTATAATGATGGAAAACTAGATTTGGTAATTGTTGATGAGGTAAATCTGACGACAATCCGGGACGTCATCCTTCAAAAAATTGGTCTCGCCAATGATCCATCTTTTACCCATATCTTGACGAGCGGATTTCAATTAAAGACAAAAGAAGCAAAAGTCATTGATACAGATGGTGAAAAAGCCATCCATACGCCAATTACCGTCAAAGTGTTACCGGAATATCTTCGAATGTATGGTGGCACTGATTAATACAAATTGAGTCGAGAGAAGGTCGAGATAATATTCGACCTTCTTTTTTATTTTCATGCAATGCGTATATGCGGTTACGCTTTGACGCTTTAAAGAAAATATTTGATAAAGGATGACTTTCATGATTTCTTTCTGTACAATGAAAAAGTATTTTGAAAAGGAGGTGGAGCACCATGAAAGGAAACGCATGGGCTTCAAAAGTTGGATTTATTTTAGCAGCAGCGGGATCCGCCATTGGTCTGGGGGCCATTTGGAAATTCCCGTATACGACTGGAACAAACGGAGGGGGCGCCTTTTTACTTTTATTCCTCGTGTTTACCTTGCTACTTGGATTGCCTGTCTTGATTGCTGAGTTTTTAATCGGTCGAACGAGTGGGAAAACGGCACTTCAAGCGTTCTCGGCGCTTGGTCATAAGAAGTTCACGTTCATTGGTGTCCTGGGTGTCATCGCCTGTTTCTTGTTGCTCTCTTTCTACAGCGTCATCGGAGGCTGGGTCTTAATTTATACCATTCTTGGTTTTACAGGTCGGTTAACGACAATGGATAGTGGAGCACTCGGTGAATTGTTCGGAACGATTTCAGCCTCACCGCTTTATGTCATCTCGGGGCAATTGATTTTTCTCGCTCTGACATGTTGGATCGTTTTACGTGGTGTTCAATCTGGTATTGAAAAAATGAGTAAGATCATGATGCCATTATTATTCGTGTGTTTCATCATTCTTGTCTTACGATCGTTAACGCTTGATGGTGCGATGGAAGGCGTCAAGTTTTTCGTTCAGCCTGATTTCTCGGTGCTCAACCGAACTTCTGTCCTGAGTGCCCTTGGGCAAGCGTTCTTTTCCTTATCGCTCGGTGTATCAGCGATGCTGACGTATGCATCCTATATGAAGGAACGTGGAGAAATTAACCGTTCGGCAGCATGGATTGTTGCGATGAATGTAGCCGTCTCATTATTAGCAGGATTTGCGATTTTCCCAGCCGTTTTTGCTTCAGGTCTTGACCCGGCAGAAGGTCCAGCGTTACTTTTTATCGTCTTGCCGACCGTCTTCAGCCAAATTCAATTTGGTTCGTTGTTCTTGATACTATTCTTCTTGTTGTTCGCTTTCGCGTCGATCACTTCATCGATTGCGATGCTTGAGGTCGTCGTTGCTTCCTTGACGGATCGAAAAGAAAACGCGACGATGCGCGATAAAAAGCGGACGACTTGGCTTGCGACACTCGCAATCGCCATCGTCGGCATTCCATCTGCACTCTCGTTTGGAATTCTAGGTGATGCACAATTCATGGGGAAAACGTTCTTTGACAGTGTTGATTTCCTCGTCTCAAACATTCTAATGCCGATTGGTGCATTATTGATTTCAATTTTTGCCGGTTACAAACTCGACCGAACTCTTATCGAGCAGGAGCTAATAACAAGTCCATTCATGAAAAAAATCGTTCCTGTGTGGCGGGTAAGCGTATGCTACTTGAGTCCGATTGCGATTTTGATCATTCTCATCTGGCCAATTTTTGGATGATATATAAATAAAACTCTCGGAAGGTAGTCGACAACGTATGTCGACTACCTTCTTTATCGTAAGATTTGATATAAAAAAGGTGAACAGTTCGTTCTTCGGTCTGATGTCATTACTGCAAAAGTATGTTGAAATATAAATATACGAGGCGTAATATTTCGGGAAAACGGGAAACTTTTTGTTAAACGTTACGTAATGTTAAAATAAAGACACGTAGACCTGATAAAAGAATCAGCAAGAAGGAAGAGGGGATGATATGAAGTCTTCATGGTGGATATTTGGCTCCATCGGTATGATGTTCGTATTTTTACAATTGGCTGATACGTTCAACTTTTCGGGAATCTTCATCGCACTTGGGTTATGGTTCATTTGGAGTGGTTACCGGACTAAACCAGGACGACGATATCGGACTGAACGAAAATCGACCGAAATCAAGCGGAAAAATGTCAAAAAGAAACTACTACTCGATGACGAAGATGAGTTTGTGGGCAGTGTCATCTTAAAACCCGAGCAGGCAACACGACGCTTTGAGGAGACGGATGATTTAGAACTTCAAGTCTTGCAACGGACGATTGAGGAAGGATTTGTGAAAATCCAGACGTATGATCAAATCGTTCCCTCCATACGAGATGGTGAAATTAGAAGTGAGATGCGAATGGTTTCACGTGAAGCCCATGTATTGTTCGAAGAGTTATATGAAAGTCCACGAGACGTCAAAAAAGTCCGGGACTTCTTTACATTCTACCTAGATTCCTTATTATCGATTTCAGAAAAATACGCCGATCTGGAACGCCGAGGTGCCCAAGTTCAAGTTGATACGAAAAATCAACTGATTTCGAATTTGAAAATGATTGGTCAAAAATTAAAACAACAACAAACCTTATTGCTCGAAGGGGATACCGTTGATTTAGAACGGGAACTCTTGACGATTGAAAAGGTTCTAGCACAAGAGACCGAACAACAAAAACAGGAGGAGAGTTACCGACATGACCCATTCTGATAAAGAAACGTGGCAACAATGGCCTGATGAGCAAGATCAACCAACGATCTCCGATCCGTCGGTCGATCTAAATATAGCGGAGACACCTCCTAAAATGCCGGCACGCCCTGTCGAAGAGATGATTCCTTCGGATGTTCCAGCAGAACAGCGACAAAAAATCGAACGTTTGCTACAAGTAATCGATCTTCAAAAGACGGATGCCGTCATGCAATTTGGAGCACCCGTCCAGCGTGAACTCTCTCAATTCTCCGATCAAGTCTTAAGTGAAGTAAAAATGAAGGACGGCGGGGAGGCAGGAAAACTGCTGAGTGATTTAATGCAACGTGTACGTCAAATGGATCCAGACACACTTCAAGAAAAAAAGAGTTTCTGGTCGAACGTTCCGGTTATTGGGCGAGCAAAGAAAAAAGCAGAAACGTATTTCTTGCAGTATGAGAAAATGAGTGCTTATCTCGAGGAAGTCGTACACAATCTTGATCGATCGAAATTTGGATTGATGAAAGACATCACTTTACTCGACCAAATGTATCAAAAAAATAAACGTTATTTTGAAGAATTGAACGTCTATATTGCGGCTGGCGAGACGAAAATCGCTCATGTGCGTCAGCATGAAATCGAACCGCTACGGACAGAAGTCGAGGTATCTCGGGATCAGACGAAGTTACAGGAATTAAATGACTTGATTCAATTGACGGACCGTTTCGAAAAGAAAATCCATGATTTAAAATTATCACGAACGATCAGTTTGCAAATGGCGCCGCAAATTCGCGTCATTCAACAAAATAACCAAATTTTAGCGGAAAAAATCGAATCGGCAGTCGTCAATACGATTCCGCTCTGGAAAAACCAAGTCGTCTTATCCTTAAGTTTATCACGTCAAAAAGCAGCACTCGAAATGCAAAAGGATGTCACCAACACGACGAATCAGCTACTTGAGCAAAATTCGAAGTTACTGAAAGAATCGTCGATTGAAATTGCGGAAGAAAACGAAAAAGGAATTGTTTCTGTCGAATCATTAAAAGTGGCACACCAAAACTTGATTGAGACACTTGATGAGACATTACGCATTCAACAAGAAGGAAAACAAAAACGCCGCGACGCTGAGCATGAATTAGAACGAATGGAAAACGAATTGAAACAAAAAGTCATCGAAGTTGCCTCAAAAAGTAGAGAATTACCGAATCGACCATACTAAGGAACACGAATTTTCGTGTTCCTTTCCTTCATGAAAGGAAGGATTTTAAATGAATATAGAAGAGAAGCAATTGAAGTGGGACACAACATGGTTATTATTTGCGCGGATGATGGCAGATCGTCATTCAAAATGCGCCTCAAAATCCGTTGCTTGTGTCATCGTCAAAGACGAAAAGCCGATTTCGATCGGGATAAACGGAACACCCAGTCAGCATGTGAATTGTAATGAAATTTACTTAAAGCAAGAGGGTATTCTCTATACATCAAGATCCGACCATCCGATTACTGAAGAGTCGATTGAACGAAACGGGATTCTCTTTTATCGTTGTGAAAATCAAGAGGAACATCATGAATGGTCGAAGCAGCATGAGATTCATGCTGAAATCAATGCACTCGGTAAGCTAGCTGCCGATTCGACGAGTGCGCGTCATGCGACAGCATACGTCACACATAGTCCGTGTCATGCGTGTAGTTTAGCGCTTATTGCCTCTAAAATTGATCGTGTCGTCTATTCGACAGGATATGAATATGGGGACGGATTGAACCTGATGCGACAAAGTGGAATCGAAGTCATCCACTTGCCACTCGCAAACGAATATTTTCTTGAAAAAATTTAACGGAAAAGGGTTGTAAACGCTTCCATAGCATTGTATGATGAAATCAAGCATTGCCATGGTAATTATTCACTCTTCCATTCGGACTGATTTTCAATCGAAAATCGGTCCACTTTTTTTAGAAAAGAATTGACAAGACTTGAATAGTTTGGCATGATGACTATAGAATATGACGAAGCGGAACGCCGCATTTTCATACAAAACCAATCAAGGAGCTGGAATGCCAGGTCGTTGAATGAAAAATCCTGACTCATACGAGTCAGGATTTTTTTGTTATGGATGAACAAGCATGGTTTCCTTGAGACGCTTAGCACGGATTTTACATTTTGTAGCGACTGCACCCGCGAGGATTGTCATAAACCGTTGACAAAGAATGTCTGGTTGCGACTGATGTAAAAACAGTTGATGCAATAGTCGATTGAAAGCGGCATCAAGTGTAGAAAGATGTCGTTTGATAGCGGTCGGTGACATATGTTGAATTTCTTCTGCTAAATAACCTGCATCACATTGGAAAGCAGAGAGGATCAACAATTCCGTCTGCATATCAGCTAAGGATAGTCCTTCTTCTTTAACACAATGACATGCCTGACGTAACTCATGAAGTAACAACTCTTCCAGTGCATGCGACGTATGCGATTGGTACGGATCGTACGATTGAACAGCTTGCCGAATCTGGTCGCGTGTCACGATTTTGGATGGATCCAATTGATCGTGTGTGACGACAGCTTCGCTGTATAAATGAGTAAGTGGTCGAATCATCGTTTCTCCTCCTTTAAGCATAAAAATTGACTTCCACGTTCATCATAGTTCATTTAGAAAACGCTTACAATATATGTTTGATAGTAGTCGTGATGAAATCGTCTCTGCTATGATATGGATGAAGAAAAAGGAGTGAGATGAAGTGATACAATTATTCAAGGCGCTTCCAGAAGTGACGATGCCTTCTAATGAAAATGACGCTTTTTCTATCAATCAATCAAATCAACCGATTGGACTTTCGCTAGATACACTTGTTCCTGGTGAGCGAATCGAAGAAGTACTACTCGTTGCCTCGGGTGAAATTCGCACAGGTCAAACCGGACGAGAGTGGTTACAGTTTACATTCAACTCGCCTGCTGGATCTTGTAAAGGAAAACAATGGATCAATCAAGGAACAGCAGAAGAAGCACTCCGTCCATATCTCGAGACACGAATTGTTCGAGTCGAAGCAAAAGTAGAAGAGTATCCGCCGCAATCCGGTAATAAATCATTGACGGTTCAACGCGTCACACCGATTTATGATGCTTCACCTACGCAGTTCTTGCCGCAGCTACCGTCAGAGGAGTCGCTTGAAACGTATCGTGATCAGTTACTTGGATTGATCGATCAACTAGATACGCCTTACCGAGAAATCGCGCTATCGATTTTGCGACAGTACTGGGCGGACTTTTCAACGCGACCGGCTGCCTTATTTCATCACCATGCCTATATCGGTGGATTATTAAAACATACTGCCTGTATGATGACGATTGGTCAAGGAATCTGTGATAGTGAACAACCGTATTTGACATTGCTGAAATGTATCCAAGAAGCAGAGGCCGATCACAAAAATGAACTATTCCAAGCATCTGAACGAGAGATGCGTCAATTTTCTTGGGATGACAGCTTTGATGCGCTTTATCAAGCAGCAAAAGGAATTGCTCTGTTAGATCAACGACCGAATCCGAATGAATTGTTGCTCGGTATTTTATTGCACGATATCGGTAAACTGTGGGAATATACACATGCAGGTGCATCGACAGATCGTTTTTCGAGACTGTTACACGTAACCGAAGAAGAAGAAGAACTAGCAGGTATTGCGCTAGATCCAGATGGTGTTCTTATAGGACATATGCCATACGGATGCTTCGTGCTCGAACAAACGCTTCGAGAAGAGAATATTCGGTTACCACGAGCGGTCTATCACCGTCTCATGCATATGGTATTATCGCACCATGGAAAACGCGAGTGGGGATCAAGTGTTACGCCGCAAACGGCGGATGCCTGGTATCTTCATGCGATTGATCTGCTCGATGCACGAAAAGAAAAATGGCGTCAGCAACAAGGACGCTAAGGAGTGAAATCATGCAAGACAAAATACGTACGACCGTCATTACTGGTTTTTTAGGTGCCGGTAAGACCACGTTACTCAACCATCTTGTTTCTCAACCGACAGAGAAGTTTGCGTTGCTTGTCAATGAAGTAGGTTCTGTTCACATTGATGAAGCATTGATTGAGCGAAGTGATGAAGAGATGATCGAATTGACAAATGGTTGCATCTGTTGTTCTATTCGAGGCGATTTACGGGATGCATTGCTACGGATTGCCAAACGTCGCCGTGATGGGGAACTATCATTTGATCGATTATTGATCGAAACGACTGGTGTCGCTGATCCAGGACCGATTCTTCAGACATTTTATTTTGAACCAGCCGTTGAACAGTCTTATCAGATTTCAAGTGTCGTCACAGTCATCGATGCGTATCACTTAGAACGACAATTGACGTTCCAAGAAAATGTGAAACAAATCGGATTTGCTGATGTACTTGTATTAAATAAGATGGATTTAATTAAAGCATCAGAACGCGAACCGTTGATTGCTTTGCTGCGCGAACGAAATCCATCTGCAGCCATCATTGAAACGGAACAGGGACAATTGGAATCAAATCGACTATTTGAAACATTCCATTTTCCAAAAGAAGAACAAGTGCGACTCAGCCAACAAACAGATCAGATTCATCAATCCGTCGAAGATTTTACGGCACTAACGATTGTTGAGGAACGACCATTGAATCGAAATCGATTCGGTATGGTCCTACGTGAGGTGTTAGAAGCCTACGCGGAAGATCTCTATCGTTATAAGGGGATCATCCATTTTGCAGATACAGAACGAAAAGTAATCTTACAAGGGACAGGGATGATTTACGGAACAGCAATCCGAGAACCATTTAGCGAACAACCAAAGACGACGCTCGTCTTCATTGGAAAAGGGCTAGATGAGCAAGCGATACGAAAAGGAATCGAGGCGGCAATTGAACATGGTTGAACTTTATTTTGACGGAACGGTCCGTCCCTCAAACGACGAAGCAGCGGTTGGACTGTTTAGCAAAAGCTCCGAGGGCGAAGTCACAGAAAAAATGTATCAAATTCAAGCAATTAATAATCATGAAGCAGAATTCATCGCATTTGCAAAAGCCGTCGAGTGGGCGCACGAACTAATTATTCAAGGAGAAAGCGTCATTTCGTTTCGGACGGATTCAGAAGCGGTTGCATTAGCGGTCGAACGTGAATTCGTCAAGAATAAACGAACGCAGACGATCTTTGATCCTGCTTTTGAACGCTATCAACTCTTACCACTCGCCTTCGTGAAGTGGATTCCGCGGTCTGAGAATAAAGCAGATCGCGTCGCACGCGAGGCATTACGATTATACGAAGCATAATTGAAGGCAAACACCCCTATCCTTATGAAAGGGGTGTTTGTTCATGTTCGATGCGTTCAATCAGGATTTGATCGACGCGACGTCCGTCTAAGTCAACGACTTCAAATCGGTATGATCCAATCACGACAGCACTTCCACGCGTTGGTACATCACCTAACATATACAGGATTAAACCGGCAACTGTATGATAGGCGTTTAACTGTTCACCGGGTAAGTCATCTGTATAGCCGAGCGTTCGTTTTAAATCATCGATGTGCAATAATCCGTCCGCTAGGAACGAACCGTCTTTCCGCATGACGAGTTCCGGTTCTTCCTCGACGCTTGAAATCTCGCCGACGAATGCTTCGAGAATATCGAACAAGGTGATCATGCCAAGAAAACCACCGTACTCGTCTAAAACGAATGCAATCGATACAGTTTCCTTCCGCATCCGTTCAAGTAAAACGGTTGCTTTCAGTTGGCGGGGAACAATCAGTGGAGATTGAATCAATCGTTCAAGTTCTTTGACAGGATGTTCCGTTGATAGTATTTCTTTTGCATCGATGAATCCGACAAAATGATCCAAATCCCCGTGACCGACCGGTAAGTTTCGGTGTCGCGCTTGTCGGAGCTCTTGTAGGATCGTGTCGGGTTCATCAGCTAAGTCAATCCACTCCGTAACCGTTCTGGGCTCCATCAGTTCATACGCATATAAATCATGAAAATCAAAGACACGAGAAACTTGCTCAGCTTCTGAACGATTAAATGTTCCCTCTTTCGTGCCACGAATTAGTAATTGCCGGACTTCGTCTTCCGTCTCGTCTTTCGTCTGCAATCGATCGAGACCAATCAAGCGGAAGATGGAACTCGTCGATTTACTCAAAACCCAAATGAATGGTCGAAGAACGATCGAGAAGAAGCGCATCGGGGGGGCGAGCCACATCGTAACTCGTTCTGGACTGACAAGAGCAACACGTTTAGGAACGAGTTCACCGATGACGAGCGAAATATAGGTGATGATTGTCACGACAAGAATATAACCGATTGTACTGGCATAAGGAGCGATCCATCCGAATTGAGCGAGCCAATTGATGACAGGACCAGAGAGCGCGGCACCACCGAATGCACCATTGACGATTCCAATTAACGTGATGCCGACTTGAACAGTCGATAACAGGTCAGTCGGTCGATCCAGCAACTCTAATGCGACATGGGCTGATTTTTTACCATCATCCATTGCTTTTTCTAATTTCGATCGTTTGGAAGAGAGCAAAGCGAGTTCGGTCATCGCAAATATACCGTTCGCCAGAATCAATAATAAAACAATTATTAAATTTATTAACCACATGAAATCTTCACTCCTTTTCGATAATAAACTATTCCCCAAAACTGTCTCCCTCATTCCCATTCTGCGAGCTTTCCGGTAAACTAGAAGAGAAGTAATCAAAAGGGGGAATTTGTTTATGGAATACCGTGTAGAACGTGACACGATGGGGGAAATTCGTGTACCGGAAGCGCAGGAGTGGGGCGCACAAACACAACGTAGTCTAGAAAACTTTAAGATCGGAACGGAAAAAATGCCGATTGAAGTCATTCGTGCATTTGCAGTCCTGAAAAAAGGAGCGGCGCTTGCGAACCGCGACTTAGGTGTGCTTGAGACAGAAAAAGCTGGTGCCATTGCTGAAGTATGTGACGAAATCATCGCGGGGAAATTCGATGATGAGTTTCCGCTTGTCGTTTGGCAAACGGGTTCAGGTACTCAGTCTAATATGAACGTCAACGAAGTGATCGCTCGGGTCGCGACACGCAAATTAAAGGAACAAGGCAGTGAAACGACGATTCATCCGAATGATGATGTCAATAAATCACAAAGTTCAAATGATACATATCCAACAGCGATGCATTTAGCGGCAAAAACAGTCTTATTGGAATCACTTTTCCCAGCTATCGATGCTCTACATGCGACACTTGATGAAAAAGCAAAGGCTTTTGTGGATATCGTTAAAATCGGACGAACACACTTGCAAGATGCTACACCAATCACACTTGGTCAAGAAATCAGCGGCTGGGTCCGGATGCTTGCGCTTTCGAAGCAAATGATCGAACGGACGCTTGACCCATTAACGGAACTAGCAATCGGCGGTACGGCTGTTGGTACGGGGATTAATGCACATCCTGAGTTTGGTGATTTGGCAGCGAAGAAGATGAGTGAAGAGACGGGTTATGAATTCACGAGTGCGGAAAACAAATTCCACGCTTTAACAAGCCACGATCAACTCGTCTTCACACATGGTGCTGTCAAAGCACTAGCGATGGACGCGATGAAGATTGCAAATGACGTCCGCTGGCTTGCATCTGGTCCACGAGCAGGAATCGGTGAAATCACGATTCCAGAAAATGAACCAGGGAGCTCAATCATGCCAGGAAAAGTCAATCCGACTCAAAGTGAGGCATTGACGATGGTCGCTGCGCAAGTCCTCGGAAATGACGCAACGATTGGTTTTGCTGCAAGTCAAGGTAACTTTGAACTAAACGTCTTCAAGCCGGTCATCATGTATAACTTTATTCAATCCGTTCGTTTACTTACAGACGCCTTGCATTCGTTCAATGACCATTGTGCGATCGGCATTGAACCTGAGCAGTCCGTCATCGCTGAGAACGTCGAACGGTCACTGATGCTCGTAACAGCGCTCAATCCGCATATCGGATATGAGAATGCGGCAAAAATTGCGAAAGCGGCGCATAAGTCAGGGTCGACATTAAAAGAAGCGGCACTTGCGACAGGATTACTAACAGAAGAACAATATGATCAATGGATTGTACCAGCAGACATGGTTCGTCCGAACTTAAAAGTATGAGTTGAAAAAGCGGGGGATATTCCCTCGCTTTCTCTTTATCCGAGAAACGTTATTCGGATCTATAGAAAGAGAGGGAATTGCATGGAGCAAAATCGAAAGCGGGCAGAAAAACAATTACAGCAAACGATCAATATGGTAGAGACATTACTTCGGATGCCGGCTGTACCACGATCAGAATTGCTTGCATTGGCGAGCTGGATGGAAGGACTCGGCAGAGAGGAACTCTTTAAGGGACTCGCCGATCAAGTAAGCCATGAAAAAATTACTTGGGAACGAGTAGACGTTGTCATTGATCAGTCAAGCGTCAAAGAATTATTGCAACCTATCGTCGATCAGTTATCAGAGCGCTCACGTGCTAACCGGGTCCGAAAGGAATTAGTCGTCACTGTGACAAAACGTTTTCTTGAGAATATCAAATGGAAAAAGTCACTGGAACAAGCGCGCTATATGTCACGTTTTTTTAGCTCGGTAGAAGATACCTTATCAATGTCACACGACATTACGATGGACGCCGTCATCATCGATTATGCATGTATCACTGATTCAGTGGAAGTGTTCAAAAAGCTCATGAAGCAGATGGAATCCGCATTCGTTCCGATCATCATCGTCGGTCCGAGCCAATCAGAAGTCCGACAAAGTAGTTATGAGATGGGGGCCGATGATTATTGGGATGAAACTGTGAGGAATGAAGAACGTCATGTCCGCCTTGCGCGACTTTTACGAAAACTGAGAGTTGTATCGTCAACAATTTTGGTCGATGAATTGACAGGGGCTTATAATCGGAAATACCTTCAGAATGCATTTGATCGTCGCACAGCACGTTTAGAACGTGAACAACGAACATTTGGATTAGCGATTTTTGATCTTGATCACTTCAAACGAATCAATGACTTACATGGACATCCGACAGGAGACTTAGTCCTATCCGAACTAGCGACCGTCGTTCAACAAGCGGCTCGTCTCGACGATGAGTTCATTCGTTTCGGTGGTGAGGAATTCATTTTACTGTTTTCAGCAGAAACATTGCCTCAAGCAATCGCTAATATGAATAAAATACGTGAACGTATCGAACGACATGTTTTTGCGAATGGATTAAAAATTACTGTTTCGATTGGTCTATCCTTTTCATTTGATATACATACGACGCTTGCTCAAGCGACGGCGGAGGCAGATGAAGCGTTATATCAAGCAAAACGTAATGGACGTAACCAAGTCCTTTCCTATTCTACGGCAATATCGATTGAAAAATTATCGGTGTCTATCCGTGTCGAGGAAAGATTGCTTAAACAAGTCCGTCAGTTGGATCTACCCGATCATCCCAAATACCACTTCGAAGTGGTTCCATTAGACGATCGGCAGACAACACAACTACAACTGGCGATTCTTTCGCTTGATCAATTAGCGATCGAGAACTTTCTGCGACTAGAAGAATGGAGAAAACAACGAGATTCAATCATTGATGTTTTGGTCGTGACAGAACAAGAAGATGATCGTCTTGCAGAAGCCTTATCTCGAGGGGCTACCGATTATGTGATGGTAACTCATGTAGATCAAGAAGTGGAAGAATGGATCACAGAGTGGATTATGCAAATACCGTAAAAAAACCAGCCTTTTCCTTCCGCTATTCGGATGGAAGAGGCTGGTTTTATAATGATCGATCATATTGACGAATGACAAAGGAGTAATCATTTCCTTCTACTGCATCATAATGCGTTTCAGACGTGATTTGAAAAGTAGACGGGATCTCGGGATAATAGACATCTCCCTCAAGCGTCGCATCAATTTCTGTTACATAGATGCGCCGTACGAGAGGAAGCGTTTGAACGAATAATTCCCCTCCACCAATCAAAAAGACTTCTTCCTCTGAATCAACATATGGGTGTAAGGTAGATAAATCATGCCAAATTGTCACACCATCTACTACATAATTTTGATCACGCGTGATGACGATGTTCTCTCGACCAGGTAACGGGCGTCCAATTGATTCGAACGTCTTTCTCCCCATGATGATCGGTTTACCAAGCGTCGTACGCTTAAAGTGTGCTAAATCAGATGGAAGGTGCCACGGCATGGCATTATCGCGTCCGATGACATGATTTTTCGTGTACGCTACGATGTGTGTAATCATACAGCTACTACACCTTTAATATGCGGATCAGGATCATATCCTTCGATGATGATATCTTCGAAGCGGAAGTCTTCAATACGATCGACAGTTCGAGCGAAGCGCAGCGTCGGTAATTTTTTAGGGGTACGTGTCAACTGAAGATTGACTTGTTCCACATGGTTCGAATAGATGTGGGCATCTCCGAGCGTATGGACGAAGTCACCGACTTCGAGTCCACACACATGAGCAATCATGTGTGTCAGTAAGGCATAGGATGCAATATTGAACGGTACGCCTAAAAAGACGTCGGCAGAACGTTGATACAGCTGACAGGACAGTTTTCCGTCAGCGACATAAAATTGGAACAAGAGATGACATGGAGGTAACGCCATCTCATCGACTTGTCCAGGATTCCAAGCGCTGACGATCAAACGACGGGAATCCGGATTCGTCTTGATTTGTTCGATGACTTGTGCGAGTTGATCGACCGTTGTTCCGTCAGGACGTGGAAAAGAACGCCATTGTGCCCCATACACAGGTCCTAAATCCCCATTCTCATCTGCCCATTCGTTCCAAATGCGCACTCCGTTTTCCTGCAAGTAACGAATATTCGTATCACCCGAAATAAACCAGATCAACTCATGGATGATCGACTTCATATGTAGCTTTTTCGTCGTGATAAGCGGAAAGCCATCTTGAAGGGAGAAGCGCATTTGGTGACCAAACACGCTCAGCGTTCCCGTTCCTGTCCGGTCTTCCTTTTTTGTTCCGTGTTCCAAAATGTGTTCGCAAAGTGCATGATATTGTTCCATCGGATGACAGCTCCTTTTAAAAAAATCCAATTCCCATTGTACCATAAACCATCACGATTTTGAGGAAGCTGGCAGATGTCTTGTGAACAGATAGCGGAATAGACCAAAAAGAGGAATGCCGTCTTGCCATTGCAATGATTGTTTATTTCGAAGACGAATGCGTCGTAATAAATAAATCTGAAGAATATAAAACAGTAATAAATCGACTGTCATCGTTCGAACGAATTGATTCGTCTCAAAGTAGATGCGGAATATACTCCAATCAGATCGAGCAAGAGCAATCCAAAGCAATAATGTCGTCACGACGCTAAGTAAGGCGACGACGGTAGGAATCCACCCGCGACGACGAAAAGGAAGAAACGTTTTCCTTGGAATAGCGAGGGCGACATAAGGCATCAACACGAAGGCACCTAAGAAGAACGATCCAATACTTGCGACGAGCGGTCCTGGGCGCATGAATCGTTTCTCATCTAGAAATAGTAAAAAGAAAGCGAACGGATAAATACCGAGTAAGGCAAATAAACTTAACGCGGATGTATCAAATTGACTTTGGTCGAAACATAAAAACGAAATCAAGAAACCTTCTGGAAAGACACGATTATTTCCAAATAATAAGATGAAGACAATAGCAATCGCCCAGACAAGGAAAAGCAAATATCGACGATACATTTGTCCACACTCCTCTCTCATACCTTTCTTTTCCATCATCTTGGATGTAGTAAACACTTGTATTTCATATTTCATGATATCAAATATGTTAAGGTTCTTGCTTGAGCACCTCTCATGGACATGTTAAGATGACGTTGTGATAATTGAAAGCGCTTTTACAAATTGATGCAATCGTTTGCTCAATATGTAGCACGTTACGTACATAAAAGAGGAGAGTGTTGAGGATGGAACGTAAATGGTGGCATGATAGTGTCGTTTATCAAATTTACCCACGTAGTTATAATGATTCGAATGGGGACGGGATCGGTGATTTGAACGGAATCATCGAAAAGTTGGATTATTTGAAGACGCTTGGTATCGACGTCATTTGGCTAAGTCCTGTCTATGATTCACCGAACGATGATAATGGCTATGATATCCGTGATTATGAAGCCATCATGAAGGAATTCGGGACGATGGATGATTTTGATCGTCTTCTAGATGAGGCACATGCACGAGATATCAAAATCGTCATGGACCTTGTCATCAATCATTCGTCAGATGAACATCAGTGGTTCGCGGAATCGCGTCAAAGCAAGGACAATCCATATCGGGATTATTATATGTGGCGCCCGGCAAATCCAGACGGTTCTCTACCAAACAACTGGGGGTCGATTTTCTCTGGACCTGCCTGGGAATATGATGAAACAACGAATGAATACTATCTTCACTTATTCTCGAAGAAGCAGCCTGACTTGAACTGGGAAAATGAGCAGATGCGTCACGATGTGTACGGGATGATTCGTCGCTGGTTGGATCGAGGGATTGATGGTTTCCGAATGGACGTCATCAACTTGATTTCGAAGACACCTGGCTTACCAGATGCGACGGTCCATCCAGGAGCACTGTATGGAGATGGTGGAGAACATTATATCAACGGACCACGTGTCCATGAGTTTTTACACGAGATGAACGAAGCTTCCTTCGGTAAATACGATGTCCTGACAGTCGGTGAGATGCCAGGAGCGACGACGGATGATGCCATTCTTTACACGGATCTGGCACGTAAAGAGGTCAACATGGTCTTTACGTTCGAACATATGGATCTTGATTCAGGTCCGAACGGGAAATGGGACGTCATTCCGTTTGATTTACTCAAACTCAAGCAAAACTTCACCAAATGGCAGACGGCCTTACATGAGACGGGGTGGAACTCGCTCTATTGGAACAACCACGATCAACCCCGCGTCGTCAGTCGATTCGGAAATGACACGACGTACCGCGTCGAGTCAGCTAAAATGCTTGCTACATTATTGCATTTGTTAAAAGGGACACCATATATCTATCAAGGCGAGGAAATCGGCATGACGAACGTCGCTTTTGAAGACATTGCGGACTATGAAGATATCGAAATTCGGAACATGTGGAAAGAACGTACGGAACAAGGAGCATCACCGGCTGAACTACTACGTTCCATCCATGTCAAAGGACGTGACAATGCGCGGACACCGATGCAGTGGGATGCGTCGGAGAACGCTGGTTTCTCGACGGGAACACCATGGTTGAAGGTCAATCCGAACTATCCGGAAATCAACGTCGAACAGGCGCTTGCAGATGAGCAATCTATCTTTTATTACTATCAGCAGTTGATTCGTCTACGACATGACCATGAGCTCGTCGTCTATGGTCGCTATGAACTCTTACTCGAAGATCATCCAGAAGTTTACGCCTACTCACGAACGCTTGAAGGGGAGACATGGTATGTCTACTGTTCGTTTGCGGATCATGATGTGAATATTCCGTCTACGCATGATACGTCAGACCGGATCATCGGAAACTATGAGGAGTCCGTTGTTACCGATGAACTAACGCTTCGACCTTATGAAGCCGTCGTCTTCCGTACGTTTGACGCATAAATTGTTTCGATAAAAAATGGCATTGCCCTTACATATGTAGGGGCAATGCCATTTTAATCATTAAGAAGGGATCGTTCTGATTTCGCGATCTGTTTCACTTGTGAAATGATTTTTTCACGATCAGTTGTTGTCGAATTGAGATGGATACCGTACAACCGCCCAGGACCGGAAGGCTTCTCATGCAATAAAAACCCTTCGATGCATAGTGGCACTTGTCCTTCAATCAATGAGAATTCAACGACGATTTTCATTGATTTGAGGAGTGGAAGTTTTAGTTCTGTGCTGATTGCTAGTCCGTTCGGTGAGATATTATGAATCTTCATCAACCCTTTCGGTGTACGCTGTTCATCTTTGAGCAAGTAAAATTCACCAATTATAGGAGTCTTCAGCGTATATCGAAACGGTTCATTGCGTTTGATTTTCATGTAGGCACCTCCAATCCCATTATCCGACAATTTCGTCAAGTCTTCTAGTTTTTTTTAGGTCATGCGGCAGCGTCTGTCGATTGTTTCGTTGGGTGGATACGTTTTGCTAAATACATGAATGGTGTCGCGAACCAAGCGACAACGAATTTTGCGAGATACGTCGTAATGAAGATTTGCCACCATATGGAGAAGGGCATATCGTGGAAGGCGATCGCACAAAACGTCAATGTATCAAGCAATTGACTTAATACAGTTGACCCTGTCGTCCGTAACCAAAGCTTCCGTTCGCCTGTCTTCTGACGGATCTTTGAATAAATAAAGACATCGAATAGTTGCGAGACAAGATAAGCGGCAAGACTACCAACAGCAATCCATGGTAAGAGTCCGAACAATAAATGCAAGGAATCGGATGTTTCGAGTGCAGCCTTATCAGCAAGTGGTGTATATAAGAGACTGAACTGCATCAGGACGGTCGTCGTGATGAGGGAGAAGAACCCCATATAGACGCCTTTACGAGCGACTTGCTTTCCGTATTTTTCATTGAGGATATCTGTCGCTAGATAACAACTGCCATATACGACGTTCCCTAACGTAAAGACGAAACCAAAAATATCGACGGTTTGTGTGACTTGGATGTTTGCAATGATTGTTGCGATGGCAATCCACATCAACAATCCTGTCTTACCAAATAAATAATAACTGAAAATCAATAATCCCATCGTTAAAAAAATGGAAGGGATCCATAACCATTCGTTCATGAGATGTACTCCTTTCTGTTCATACAGATGAAAATTGTACGCTGAAATTCATCAACTGTCAAAGGTGACGAAGCGACGAGGGGCATAAAAAAAAGACCATGAGTTTCATGGTCTTTCGGACGGTCTTTAGCCCATTCGTTGCAGAGAGTACCGGCGACGTCTTCCTTTGACGTAATAGTTCTCTGTCGACGTAAAATCATTCGCTTCCAAAATGCGTTTTGCAAACGAAGCGTGTGGTGATTGTTCAAGGACACGCGCGCGTACTTCGTGACGATCTAGTACCCCAGAATACGTCAATGCTTCAGCAACTGCTTGAGTAGCTAGACCCCGACGCGTATAGGGATCAAACACCATGAAGTCGAGTTGGAAGTAATGACCCATTTTTAAGAGCAGAACCCGCCCCACGATCGTATCTGCTTCAACGATATCAAAGTAATAATCTTCAGGATAACTGTGCTCGACGGAATCAAAAGCCCGCTCTTCTCCAAGCTCATGGTCATACCCTTTGATTTCTTGCGGAGTCAGTCCATATGCTTGCTCGCCATACTTCAAGAAATGATCGTACTCAGCTTGATCGACATGACGTAATGTTCGACGTCTCAATTCCATCACAAAATCCTCCCTCATCCCAATTGATGCTTCGTTTACATTATAGCGATACCCTCCGTGCAATTGCAAAAATTAACTGGAATCGATCCGCAGGAAGAAATCTAAAAAAAGTCATTTTGTAATCATCTTGTGATTGTTTTAATTACCTCGGAATATGGTAAAGTAATGATGTAGACAACTGCATACTGGAAGGGGCTGGAAAACGTGTTCACAGAACGTGACGGAATCAAATTGCGTCTAGAGCAAATCGAACGATTGTATTCGGACTTGAATCGTGAAGCGAAACAATTGACGGAACGCTTACGCCAATTAGATGAACAAGGGGATGAAGTACAACATGATCTTTCTCTTAACAAAGAAGATCGTGATCATTTGAAGTCAAGCATCGATGAAACGCTTCAGGCACTCATGAAGCGGACGACGGTCGATGCAAAAGTCGAACAGGAAAAGCAAGAAGACCTGATTTCGAAAAAAGCATTGATCGAAGATATTGAAGGATTATTGAAGAAAAAGAAATGAGCTAGCTGCGGCTGGCTTATTTTTTATGGGGGAAAGAAGTATGAAATTAACCATTGGACTGACGACATGTCTTCGTCCGACTGACGTCGTGCATGATCGTGTGAAGCAGTTGTTAGCGGATGAGACGATACATTTCGTCTATATCGCGCGGCAAAAAAAAAGCATAGAACACCTGCAACAGGAGACGGGATTGTCGGTATTAGTCGTCGATAAGAAACGACTAGATTTATACCCACTAGGCGAAACGACATCGTTCTTTTTCCATCCTTCAAGTGCGGTCTTTCGCATCAAACAAATTGATGCAGGTGGAAGAGATCCTCTCGTTGCGATGGGACGCCTATCAAAAGGGATGCATGTGTTAGATTGTACACTCGGTTTAGGTGCAGATGCGATTGTCATGAGTCATGCTATTGGAGAGCAGGGGCGGATCATCGGTCTAGAAAGCAAGACTGAGACAGCCTTTGTCGTCAAGGACGGATTAAAACGCTGGGAAGAATCTTACGAACCAATCAATCAGGCGATGCGAAGAATCGAAGTGAAAGTCAGACATCATCTCGCATTTTTGAAAGAATGTCCGGATAATTGCTTTGATGTCATCTACTTTGACCCCATGTTTGAACAGACTGTTGAAGAATCGACACATCTAGACGCTTTACGAAAACTTGCGAATTATGAAGCCTTATCTGTTGAAGCGATGATTGAGGCGAAGCGTGTGGCACGTCAGCGCATCGTATTAAAAGCACATTATGAGAGCCCATTGTTTGAACGGTTTGGGTTCGAACGAACAAAGCGTAAAACGTCGAAGTTGCATTATGGCGTGATTGAACTGTAGATCAAAAAAAGACCTCTGCAATTCATACGGCAGAGGTCTTACTCGTTATTCGCTGATTATTGAACAGCGTCTTTTAATTCGTCTTCCATCTCTTCAAACGTTTCCTGAACGGCACTGACCGGTTGTTTCGTCATCAAGCTGACGACGACCGTAAAGATCAAGCTTGTGAAGAATCCAGGTACCATTTCGTAAAGCGTCGTACTAAGTCCGAGTTGAACCCAGATGATGACAGTCAAGGCACCTGAGATGATACCAGCCAGTGCACCTTGTTTCGTCATCCGTTTCCAGTAGAGAGAAAGCAAGAGGATCGGACCAAAGGCAGAACCGAATCCAGCCCAAGCGTAACCGACAAGTGCAAGAATCGTCGCTGACGGATTCCAAGCGAGTACACTTGCAACGATTGCTACGACAAGAACAGCAATTCGACCTGTTAAGACGAGTTGTTTATCCGTTGCATCCTTTTTCAAGAACGTTTTATAAAAATCTTCTGTCAACGCACTCGAAGTAACGAGCAACTGTGATGAAATCGTCGACATGATTGCTGCAAGAATCGCAGCCATCAAGAACCCAGTGATATAAGGGTGGAACAGTACGTCAGAGAAGCGGATAAAGACCGTTTCCGGGTCGCCAAGTCCATTCCCTTGACCTTCGAAATAGGCAATTCCGACGAGTCCTGTCATCATGGCACCAAGAATCGAGACGAACATCCAACCGATTCCGATGCGACGGGCACTTTTTAAATCTTTAACAGAACGAATCGCCATAAAGCGGACGATGATGTGTGGTTGACCGAAGTAACCAAGTCCCCAAGCAAGGAATCCGATGATTCCAAGAACTGTTGTTCCTTTAAGTGGATCAAATAACGAAGGGTCTAATTTTTCAGCGTAGTTGTACGCACCATCGATTCCGCCGACGTCTGTCAATGCGACGACAGGAACAAGCACGAGTGCGATGAACATGATACAGCCCTGGACGAAATCGGTCCAACTAACTGCGAGAAAACCGCCGAAAAGTGTATAGGCGATTACGACCGCAATCGTCAAGAGCATACCATAATGGTAATCAAATCCAAATGAGCTGACAAATAGTTTTCCGCCTGAGACGATTCCAGCTGATGTGTAGAACGTGAAGAAGATGATGATAACGAGTGCTGATACGGTACGAAGCACGCGTGATTTGTCTTCAAAGCGATTCTCTAAGAAATCAGGGATCGTAATTGAGTCGTTTGCCATTTCCGTATAGAGACGGAAACGTGGTGCGAGTACGATATAGTTTACGTAACATCCAATCAATAAACCAAGTGCGAGCCAAAGGGCTGATACACCTGTTGCATACATGGCGCCGGGAAGTCCCATAAGCATCCATCCACTCATATCCGATGCACCAGCAGAGAGTGCTGTGACACCTGGACCGAGATCGCGTCCGCCTAACATGTAATCTTCTGTATTCGTCGTTCGCTTGTAGGCAAAATAACCGATTGCCAACATGAGAACAAGATACAGGATGATCGAAATCCATTCTTGCGTCATAAAGTTAAATCCTCCAAATGCAATAGTTTTTTCAGCGATCAAGCATGTATTGACTTGTTCGCCAAATGATATGTTCCCCACCTTACAGGGGATAAAACGACTTTGCAAGTCACGTCAAATTCATGAAAAGTGCCGCTACGCCTAGTGCCTTAAGGGATTGGGACGGTTTTAGTCCCTATTGAAGTTCATCAATTTGAAATATTCAGAATGATTGAATAAAAAATAAATGACCCCAATAAATTAGGATCATTTATGTGATGTTAATTGGTCCAAAACCGTTGGTATGCGGCGCTTAAACGGTCTATTGCCTGATCTAATTGAGCACGAGGACAGCCGATGTTTAAACGTTCAAACGTTTCGCCACCAGATCCGAACGAAGAACCGTGCGTTAGAGCGATTTTTGCCTCCTTGACGAGCCAATCTGCTCGTGTTTTACTATCTAGCTCGAGTGCTTTGAAGTCGATCCACAACAGGAAAGTTGCTTCTGGAATGACGACGTCTAATTTTGGCATCTCTTGGCGAAACCGTCGGATGGCATGGTCACGATTTCCTTCTAAATACACAAGTAATTGTGAAAGCCATTGCTCACTCGCAACATCACCATACGCTGCTGTAATAGCAGTTGAAGCTAATGCATTCGGGTGAACGAAATGACGCTGCTGGATACGCTCGATCTGTTGACGAATCGAGATGTCAGGTACGATCAGATAAGACGCATAGAGACCCGGAATATTGAACGTTTTGGATGGTGCACTTACTAAAATGAGTTTTTCATAATCCAAACCAAGAATAGGCGTGTGCACGGAACCTGTATAGACGAGGTCCGCATGAATCTCATCGGATACAAGATAAACATCATATTGCTTCGCGAGTTCGACGATTTGTTGTAATTCTTCTCTCGGATAGACTTTACCGCTTGGATTATGCGGGCTACAGAGAATCATCATACGTGCTGTTCGCATTTGTCGTTCGAGAAGTGGAAAGTCGGTCTGGTACGTCTCACTGTCTAAAAGAAGCGGACTTTCAATGAGTTGTCGTTGATTAGACTGAATGATTTGATGAAATGGAGGATAGACCGGTGTTTGGATGATGATTTCATCACTTGGTTCAGTCAATGCTAGGACAGTATGCGCAAGTCCAGGAACGACACCGCTTGAATAAAGAATGGAATCAGTAGTGATTGATACGTCATACCGCTTTTGAAACCAATGCTGAATCGCTCGTTTTGCTTCGTCTTCAAACATCGAGTAACCGAATTGACCTGTAGCAGCACGTCTTGTCAATCGTTCTGTGAGATGATGCGGTGGACGGACATCCATGTCGGCGACCCACATCGGAATCAGCTCATCGGATCCATAAAGTGAATGAAGTCCGTCCCATTTGACGGATCCTGTATTTCGTTTCTCAATCGTTTCATCGAAATTAATCTGCTCCATCAGACTTCACTTCCTATTCTTTTTAAGTTAAACTGCTCTATTTCACCATAGCGGATAAAGAGAGGAAGGAGCAAGTCGGAAAATAAAAGGTTTAACATTTATTCGATCAGGCAATTATTTAACTCGAACCTACCATAACAGAACGGAGTGATGATCATGTTACATTCTAAAGTAGTTGTCGGGCGAACGCCTGAAGAATTAGAAGAACGATTGAACGAATTTTTTGAGAACAACGGTGTTGGGTCAAACGCCATCATTACGTTGAAATTTTCAACATTCGTCGCGTCTAAAGCGGATGAACATTATTCGGTTTTAGTCGTCTATGATAATTCATTAACAAAAACGACACTGTAAAAAAGTAACAAGGAGTTGCGTGGAAATCACGTCGACTTCTTGTCTTGTCTTTTTTTATAAGTTATACTAGAAACAGATTTTACAAGCTTCCGTAGGTTAATGGCAGACCTCAGCAATGGTAATGCTGCAGTGCGAGTTCGATTCTCGCCGGAAGCATACATGCGTCTTTCGTCTCAAGTGATATATACTTGAAACGAAAGACTTTTTTTATGATGGATTCATCTTTGATTGAGGAGTGAACTTCATGCATCCAGTCATTCATTCTGTTGGCGATAAGATCAAGCAAGAACGAAAAAAACAAGGAATGACACAAAAAGCACTTTGTGAAGGAATTTGTAGTCAGGCTGAGATCAGCAAAATCGAAAATGGTCGAAATTCTCCGACGATTGATTTACTACAGCAAATTTGTCGAAGACTGCGCATTCCGATTTCATTGTTTTTTGAAGATGAGATCGTGTCACAAAAATTAAATGAGATTGATCAAAAAATGTTACGCCATATGAGAGAGAAAAATTACTCATCTATGGACAAAGATTTAGAAGAATATGCGAAATCAAATACAGCGTTTGAAATTCAAGTGTTAATTCGTTATCATCGAAAATTACTATTATATGAAAAAGGAAACATCGATTTTAGAACATGCATTTCTGCTTTATTAAAATTAGTCAGCGAAGAAAAGTTAGAAGAAAAATCATTTCTTCTCTATACTCGAATTCAAATGGCAATCGCTGTATTGTATACGAATCATGAAGATTACATGCATTCCCATCAAATCTACGTAGAATTACTAAAACTACATTATCAGACGCGAGAATATAAAAAAATTAGAATGAAAATCATATACAACTATTTACGTAACTTATACAGATTAAAGCGATTCGAGGAAGGGTTACAAGAAGTAGAACGAGTCATAGAAGAAACTAAAGAAATACAAGATTTGACATACCTTGGTCATTTCTATTATCAAAAGGGCTTTTTTTTAGAATCATTAAACGCTCCTGAGAAAAGTGTTAAAGAAGCTTACACGATTGCTTACTCATTTTTTACTGCGACAAACAATCACGCATACCGAAAAATTCTTGAAACACATTTATCAGATTTATTACTATTCCCTATCGACAGAAGTGAAGGGAAATGATGAATTTGGAAAATTTAACTTCGTCAATTGGTAAAAAGATTAAACAATTGCGTATCGAAAAGCATATGACTCAAAATGAACTATGTGAAGATATTTGTAGCCAAGCTGAAATCAGTAAAATCGAGAATGGCTTAAATTCACCAACCGTAGAATTATTACAAAAAATTGCCTCTCGTTTAAATAGTCCAATTGCACTTTTATTTGAGGATCCTCAAGCTAATGAAGAGATTGAGTTTTTTGATAAATTTGTTTCGGATCAACTTCGAGAAGAGAATTTTGATCAAATCATACAATTCATTTCAAACTATGATTATAACGAGAATATGAATTTAATCATATTAAGTACTTACTTTCAAATCATCGTGGATCTGAAACAAGATCAATATGATTTTAGAACGGCGACTTCCTTATTAAGTAATCTAATACGCGAATATGATGTTTGGAATGAATCTATTTCTTTTTTTGTTCGGATTAAAACAGCAATTGCCAATCTATATGCTGAACATGAGTTGTATCATTTAACTACAAGTGCATATCTCGACATTGAAGCGTCTTTAGAAAAAATCGGAAGTTCATTATATGTCACTTCATTGATAAAAATTTATTTTAATCATGCTCAAATTCTTTTGTATCAAGACATGTTTGAAGAAGCGAACGTGTTTATTCAAAAAGGGATTAATTTATGCTTAGATTCTCAACAAACCTTTCTTTTAGGTCATTTTTATTTTCAATTAGGTAATTATCAAGAATCCGTCAATAACGGCTTATTTCAAAAAACATATACATTAGCCTATACATTGCTTCACGCATTTGAATTTCAAACGACGAAACAATTAGTCGTTGACTTGAAGAAAGAATATTTATTGTTTACTTTCGAATCTACCGCTAAACACGAATCATGATTTAAGATACGATGTGACGTTTTAAAGTATTTGGAGGATTTGATAAGATGGTTAAAGCCAATCCAATTGGAGAAAACTTAAAACGATTTCGTGTTCAAAAGGGGTATTCTCAAAATGAACTGTGCGCTAATTTATGCAGTCAGGCTGAAATTAGTAAAATTGAAAATGGCTTAAATTCTCCGACTGTTGAGTTAATACAACAACTGGCTGTAAGGTTGCAAGTTCCCATCTCGTTGTTATTTCAAGAACATACAGATGAAGAAAAGTTCTTTCAGCTGGATCGATTCTTATCCGACTTGCTTCGAGAGGAAAAGTACCAAGAGGCAATGGAACGAATCAACCAGCAGGAAGTGGATGCAATCGTCGAAGTAGATATTTTAAAAATTTACATCAAGACGATCATTGATTTAAAACAAAATCGGATTGATTTTCGGACAGCTGCGAGCCTACTCAGCAACTTGTTGAATGAAAAAGAAGTGTGGTCGCATTCCATTCAATTGTTCATTCGAATCAAAATGGCGATTGCAAATATGTATTCAGAAAAGGATCTATTTCATTTAACGGAATCCGTATATCAGGAATTGGAAAATGAAATTGAAATCCTTCAGTCGAATAATCATCTGAATGCGCTATTAAAAATTTATTTTAATCATTGTCAGATTCTTGAATACCAAGGGAAGTCTGAGGACAGTATCGCCATCGCTAAGAAAGGATATAAACTATGTTTGCTGCATAATCATACATTTTTATTTGGACATTTTTATTATCAGCTCGCGCACTATCACGAACAGTCAGGTGAAGATGAGATGTCACTTCAAAAACAGTATTCCGTCGCCTATACATTGTTTCACGCGTTTGAGCACGACGTTCGAAAACAGATGATTCTACGTATGAAGGAGCAATATATATTATTTAAGTTCTAATTTTTTGTAACAATTTTCACTACAAAAAAATACCTTGCTGGTCTAAAAATCACCGAACAAGGTATTCAGGAGAATGTTCAGTTGGAAGACGGTCATTTCTTAGGTCACTTTTACTTTCAAAGGGGATACTTTAAGCAGCAATTAAATGGTGATCTCTCAGATATCCAGCGTGATTTTACGATGGCCTATTCCTTATTTTGTGCATTTGATATGCCGATTCATGAAAAACGTCTTCTGGAAGAATATGCAGAATATGTTCTATTCCCAATTTAAAACGAACGACCGAATTGTCGGCACTCTTGAAGCGCTTGTTCGATCAATTCAGATGCACGATCTGGGTATTGCTGATGTCCTTCTAAAATGACAGTTGATACATCATTGATCCCAAAGAATGCTAACAAGTCTAACATATAGCGAACCGCGTGTTCACTTGGGGCTTTCTCTTTTGTCGAGTAATCACCACCGCGTGAATGAATCAACAGCACTTGTTTGTCTTCAACAAGTCCGATCGATCCTTCGGCTGTATAACGAAACGTTTGACCAGCCTGGGCGAGATAATCCATGTAATTGTGAAGCGGTGCCGGAACCGTTAAGTTCCACATCGGAAATGAAAAGACAACTTTATCGGCATCTAAGAATCCGTTTAGATATTCTTGAAGCCGTTGTGCATGAGTCGCATCATCTCCAGTTAATTCTTCCCCTTTAAATAGCCGCCCTGCCGCGTTCGCAAGTTTTAGGTCAAAGAAGGGAAGACGTTCCTCGAATAAATTCAAAACCGTAATTTTGTCCTCAGGATGGTTTTCACGATAAGCATTCAGAAAGGCATCGTTTAATTCAGAACTGATGCCTTTTTTTTGATGTATGCTATCGTTTGCTTCGATGAATAGTAAATGAGACATAGTGATCGCTCCTTTCTATACCTATCTATTCCCATTTTGCTTAAAATCATGACTTCCCATTATTTTATTATTTTTAGAAAATTCAAGTTTTATTTTGGTTCTGATAAGGAAAATAAACGACAGGAACTTGAAAGAGGGGATGGCGGTGAATACACAGCGACGTTCTTCCAATAGTCAGCAATATCATCGAGAAATTCGGGCAAATTATCAATTGTTCGGAATGATCATTTTTATTTTGACGAGTTGTGGTGCCGTTTTATATATCGTTGCCAATACATTTAGTAGTTATGGTTTAAAAGGGGAGGATTGGATACGTGCACTTGTCATTGCGAGTGCTGGGAGTGTTCAATACTTCGTCGGTAAAAGTACATTGTCAGACCGACTAAAGCCACATATGATGTCTAGCGTTTTTTTATTGATTCCATATATTTATCATCCATTCATCGGTAGGGGAGTCCAGACAGTTTGGGCATGTGCCCTTCTATTCATATTAGCTTCCTTAGTCGTCATCAACCGAACGATGCTACTGTACGCAACAAGCATCACGACGGTTTCTCTTCTTTATATTTGGTATCAAACTCCATCACTTGAAAACACTTCGATGTTTGTATCCGATCACATCGCGCGTATTGGACTTATCTTGATTGCGACGATCATTAGTTTACTGATCCATAATCAATATGTTACCCGTCTTGAACGAAATATTGAATACTTAGCCCGTTTACAGGAACAAGCATTTACGGATCCCGTGACAGGTTTACCAAACCGCTCTTCGTTTGTCATTGAAGTAGATAAAAAAAAAACAAGATGGCGATATGATTTGTCTCGTGGATTTGGATGATTTCAAAACAGTAAATGATGCATTCGGTTACCGAACTGGTGACCGTTCATTACACATCATTGGTCGACGATTGATGAATCGTTTTTCAGATTGTACGATTACGAAAGCGAGCGGTAGTGCTTTTTTACTGCATGCGCCTTATCATCATGATGCACGAGTCCTCTGTGACGATATTTTATCAAGTGTATCAGAACGTGTACAAATTGACTTTAAGCAAATCAATGTTACTGCGAGTATTGGTGTTTCCTATATCAATGATGAATCGACGGACCATGTCATCAATGACGCGGAGATTGCACTATTCACAGCCAAAGCAAATCGAAAGAACACGTATGCGATCACAGACTTAGCAATACAAAATGAACGGAAGCGAGCACTCCAGTTAACGCGCGATTTATATGATGCAGAATTGGATCGAGACTTCTTTATTTTATTTCAACCTCAAGTCAATGCGAGAACGCGTCAAATTACAGGTGTAGAGGCTTTAATTCGTTGGAATCATCCGGAATACGGTCTTGTTCCACCAGTTGAGTTCATTCCACTCGCGGAAAGAACACGATTTATTGAGACATTAGGGCGATGGGTCATGCGTCTAGCCTGTCTTCAAGGAAAAGCTTGGTTGGAGGAAGGGAAGGAACCTCTAACGATTTCGGTTAATGTTTCACCGTGGGAATTACGACAAGCTGATTTTACGAATCGAGTGCTCACTATATTAAAGCAAACAGGTTTTCCTCCATCCCTACTTGAAATCGAGATGACAGAACATATCTTTATCGAAGGAACCGAGCAAATTATCGAAACATTAAACGCACTCCATTTGTATGGCATTCGAATCGCTCTTGATGATTTTGGAACTGGATTCTCATCCATGCAACCACTCGTGGAACTACCATTCGATCAATTAAAAATTCCAAAAGAAATCGTTCAAGAAGCGATTCATTCTGAAAGGAAACGAGCAATGATCGAGACAATCATTCAATTAGGAAAACGATTAAATATGACAATCGTAGCAGAAGGAATCGAACTTGAAGAAGAGGCAACATTGCTCGAACAGATGGGGTGTCATACGTTACAAGGATATCTATTCTATCGACCGCTTCAGCCGCAACAATTAGAACATTTTTTAGCCATGTATCGAGAAGGCTAAACAGATATCAAACAATTGAAAATACAAACAGGCGAAGGATCATGTCCATCGCCTGTTTGTATTACCATATACGAGATAATAAATCAGAGATACCGGGCAAAACGACGCTCGAGAATCTCTTGGATGACTGCGATACATGAACATATACCCCAGTAAATGAACGCAACGACAAAATAGACGGTCATATAGTCGAATTCACGCCCTCCAACGATTTTTGCCTTTTGAAAAATTTCAGGGACAGTAATCATGGCAGCAAGCGACGAAGCTTTGACAAGATCTAGCAAGACGTTCGAAAGTGGTGGGATGGCAATTCGAATCGCTTGTGGCAAAATGATGCCAACAAACGTCCGATACCTAGATAAACCGAGGGACGCCGCTGCCTCTTCCTGCCCACGATCAATCGAGAGTAAGGAAGAACGAATGATTTCTGCCATGTATGCCGCACTGTTTAAACTAAAACCAGTAATCGCAGCGGTCAACGCGTTCAGTTGAATATTGATGACTGGCAGCCCGAAATACAACATGAACAATAGCACAAGGATGGGTACACCACGCATAAATGAGATGTAGGCGCTCGCTCCAATACGCAATACTCGAAAATGAGAGAGACGACAAAGGGCAAGAATTAACCCAATTCCAAGACCAATCGCCATGCTGAGCAAAGAAATCCATAATGTTTGTCCAAGTCCACTTAAAATATATGGAAACGATTCGACCGCCAATTCCGGATTGAAGACGGACCGCCAATCAATCGAAGACATCGTCAGTTCACATCGACGATTGTCGTTTTGACGTCAGGCATTTGGGAGACATCTTTTCCAGCATAGAATTGCTTCGAAATTTCCTTTAACGTGCCGTCTTCCTTCATTTTATCGAGTTGTTCGTTAATGTTGGATTGAAGTTCCTTGTTATCTAAATCCATGATTAAACCAACCTGACTTGGATTATAAGCGATATCAGGATGAATCGTAATATCGAAGTCCTTGAAGAAATCGACAGCGAGTGTTTGCAAGTAGTAATCATTCAAGATGACGTCTGTTCGACCATTTGAGACATCTCGTAGATATTGATCGTTCGTCGCGTTATCGTACGTGACTTCTTTTGCACCATATTTTTTAGCAATCTGCATATACGTCGTTGTAGCTTCTCCGGCAGCTTTTTTTCCTTTTAGATCTTCGAGAGACTTGATGCCTGACAAATCACTTTTACGAACGATTGCCGTACCATACGTATATTTATATGGTTTTGAGAACGCGAATTTTTCTTTACGATCATCGGTGATCGTAATGTCGTTGGCGGCAAGATCGACTTGACCTGTATTGACGCTTGTCAACATACCGTCGAATGACATCTCTTTGAATTTCACTTTCAAATCAAGTCGTTTGGCTACTTCTTTGACGACTTCAACGTCGAATCCAGTCAACTTATTGTTTTTCTCTTCATGATAAGATGTCGGATAAAGTGTACCAGCCGTAGCGACGACAATCGTTCCTTCTTTTTGAATCTTGTCATATGCGGTTGCCTTCTCCTCTTGCTGACCACATGCGCTTAATAAGATCGAGCTTCCTGCGATCAAGAGACCCGTAAATTGCATTGTTTTTTTCATCGTATTATTCCTCTCTTTATTTCCATGATCAATAACTCTTTTCATAGTTAAAAATACCACGGAATCATATGTTCGGGCAAAGTAATACGCGCACAAAGTGTAGAATTCAACCAAAAAAAATATTGAATGAATATCCAAGTTTATGTAAGCGTTATCAATGTTGATATATGGTAATTCTATCTCTAGAGGTTGAACAAAATGGTGATTATGCATAGTAGCGAATAAACATAAAAGGGTGTAAAGTATAATTTAACTGAATATACAGAAAATTAAGAAGGCAAGGAGAGTGCTACTATGACATTTCATCAATACCCTGAACAGCAGGGATTATACGACCCTCGTATGGAACATGATGCGTGCGGGATCGGGGTTTACGCACATCAAACAGGACGAGCGAGTCATGAAATCGTTGAACATGCATTGGCCATGCTTTGTCAAATGGAACACCGTGGTGGACAAGGAAGCGATGCGAAAACCGGAGACGGGGCGGGTATTTTAACGCAATTACCAGATCGTTTATTTCGTGAAACGGTTCGTCACATTTCCTTCCCTAAAAAAGGGGATTATGGCGTTTTCATGATGTTCTTACCACGTGAGGAACGGGAACGGATGCGACTCGAACGAACGTTAGAGTCAATCATTTTGACGGAAGGACAAGACGTCTTAGGATGGCGTACCGTACCTGTTCAGTCCGAAGTGCTTGGGTCGGGTGCCCGCCGCACGGAGCCAGTCATTCGTCAATGTTTCATTGGTGCACAGGCGATGGAAGGATTGACATTTGAACGAACACTCTTTTTGATTCGTCGCGCATTTGAACGTGAATCGGAGCAACTCGGTCTTGAACAATACGTCCTGAGTAGCTCGAGTGAAACAATCGTTTACAAAGGACTCGTGACGACGGATCAATTGCGTGCTTACTTCGATGACTTACGAGACGAACGTTATCAATCAGGATTTGGTATTGTGCATTCACGTTTTAGTACGAATACGTTCCCAAGTTGGAAACGTGCCCATCCGAACCGTTATTTGATTCACAACGGCGAAATCAATACGTTGCAAGGAAACATCCGGGCAATGCGCGGTCGAGAACGTCGACTTGCTGAGACGACGTACGGTAATCGGGCAGAGGAAGTGTTGCCGATATTGGATGAGACAGGTAGCGACTCATCAATGCTTGATAATGCGTTTGAGTTTCTTCATCTGTCAGGTCTTTCTCTCGCTGAGACAGCACTGATGCTCGTGCCGGAACCATTCGAACATGCCGAAATCAGACCGGCGAAGCGCGCGTACTATGAGTATCACAGTAGCATGATGGAACCGTGGGATGGTCCGTCTGCCATCGTCTTCACGAACGGAAAACAGATTGGTGCGACGCTTGACCGAAACGGTTTACGCCCGGCGCGATATGTATTGTTACGCGATGGTCATTTCATGTTGTCGTCAGAAGCAGGAGTACTCCCTCTTCGTGAACAAGACATTTTGTACAAAAAACGATTAGCACCGGGTGAACTCCTTTTACTCGATTTTGCGTCCGGTCAGTTAATCGCAGATGAAGAGATCAAGCGGGAGTTAGCGACACGTCACCCTTACGCGGAGTGGCTCGCTCAAGAAGTCGTTTCCCTCTCAAGTAACGACTTCAAGGAAACACTCATTGAACTTGGAACGAAACAGCGGCATTTTGGATACACGCGTGAAGATATCGATCAATACTTGATTCCACTCGTCGAAGAACAAAAGGATCCGTTAGGCGCGATGGGAACGGACATACCGCTAGCGGTCTTAAGTGAACGTCCTCAATCCTTGTTCCGTTATTTCAAACAGCTATTCGCACAAGTCACGAATCCACCGATCGATGCGTTACGCGAAGAGATCGTCACCTCGACGCTAACATGGCTTGGTCGACAAGGGGAGCTGCTGACGCCGAACCGTGCGAACTGTCGTCGTGTTCGCTTAGAGACGCCGATCCTGCGACCAGACGAAGCCCATGTGCTTAAACAATGTGGACTTAAGCAGAAAACGATCTCAACGACGTTCACCGACTCGCTTGAAGAAGCGCTTGACATGATCGTTGATGAGGCTGTGACCGCTGCACAAAACGGGTATGAATTATTGACGTTATCGGATCGTCTCGTTCGCCCTGGAGCATTACCGATGCCAATCCTCTTAGTAACGAGTGCGATTCATCATGCGCTGATCCGTAAGGGATTACGAACAAATCTCAGCTTGATCGTTGAAGGTT
>NZ_DFQK01000032.1:63205-265619 GCF_002377745.1 Exiguobacterium sp. UBA3491 | reverse complement strand
AGGTGGAGAAATTCGTGAGGTCCATCATGTCGCCACGTTGATCGGGTATGGTGCGGATGCGATTTATCCGTACCTTGCATATGCGACGCTTGAAGAAGCAGTAGGGGATCGTTTTACGGATGTAGCCAAACGTTATCAAAAAGCAGTCACGGAAGGCGTCGTCAAAGTCATGTCGAAGATGGGCATTTCGACGATCTTCAGTTATCGGGGCGCTCAAATCTTTGAAGCAGTCGGAATCGATCGCTCTGTCATCGAACAGCATTTCACTGGCACGGTCTCTCAATTGAGTGGGATGACGCTTGAGCTGATGGAAGAAGAAGTCCGACGAGCACAACAGGTTGCAGATGAACGGATTCATTTAGAGTCCGGCAGTGTCTTCCGGTACCGTCAAGCAGGAGAACATCATGCGTTTAATCCAGCGACGATTCATTTGCTGCAACACGCATGCCGCACAAATGATTACCGGCTCTATCAAAAGTACGCACAACGCATTCAGGAGGAACCAGCAACGGTGCTACGACATCTGTTGACATTCAAGGAGACGACGGCAATCCCGATCGAAGAAGTCGAGCCCATTAGCGAAATCGTCAAATACTTTAAAACAGGTGCAATGTCATACGGCTCGTTATCAAAAGAAGCGCATGAGACACTCGCGATTGCGATGAACCGCTTAGGTGGAAAAAGTAACAGTGGTGAAGGTGGGGAGGAAGAAGAGCGATACGAACACGATGAAAATGGCGATTTCCGGATGAGCCGAATCAAACAAATCGCCTCTGGTCGTTTTGGAGTGACGAGTCATTATCTGGTACATGCCGACGAATTACAAATCAAGGTGGCACAAGGTGCGAAGCCTGGTGAAGGTGGTCAATTGCCTGGTGAAAAAGTCTATCCATGGATCGCACGTGTGCGTGCATCAACACCTGGTGTTGGATTGATCTCCCCACCTCCCCACCATGATATCTATTCAATTGAAGATTTAGCCCAGTTGATTCATGACTTAAAACGTGCGAACGATCAAGCCCGGATTAGCGTCAAACTCGTCGCCAAAGGAGGCGTTGGAACGATTGCTGCTGGCGTTGCGAAGGGGTTAGCAGATGTTATCGTCATCAGTGGTCATGACGGCGGAACGGGCGCCTCACCTAAGACGAGTATTCAACATGCCGGACTGCCATGGGAACTTGGTCTTGCTGAAACACATCAAACGTTGACATTAAACGGGTTACGCGAGCGTGTCGTTCTCGAGACGGACGGAAAGCTATTGACCGGTCGTGATGTCATCCTCGCAGCAATGCTAGGAGCGAATGAATATGGATTTGCGACAGCACCACTTATCGCTGTCGGCTGTATCATGATGCGTGCTTGTCATCTCGATACGTGTCCTGTTGGTGTCGCGACACAGGATCCAGAGCTCCGCAAGAAATTTACCGGATCTGCCGATGATGTCGTCCATTTCATGACATTTATCGCTGAGGAAGTACGAGAACATTTAGCAAAGCTCGGTGTGAGACGGTTGCAAGATCTCGTAGGGCGTACGGATTTACTCGAACCATCGGAACGACAACGAACGCATTGGAAGGCGAAAAGTCTTGATTTCTCTCGTCTCCTCGTTCATGTGTCACACGGTCCGGCTGAACAACAACAGCATCACGTTGAGCGTTCCTTTGACGCTCGTGAAATCTCGCCGTATTTGGAGGAGGCAGATTTCAGTCAGCCACAGACACTACGTTTAACGATTCAAAATACAGACCGTGCGATTGGCACGCAGACCGGTGCCATGCTGACCAGACGATTTGGGGCCCTTGGTCTTCCGACGGATCGATTGAAACTTGAACTGCAGGGATCTGCCGGGCAAAGTTTAGGCGCTTATTTACCACGTGGTATGACGCTTGATGTCACGGGAGAAGCAAATGATTACGTCGGGAAAGGATTGTCCGGGGGTATCATCGCCGTTCATCCTCCACGTTCGATTTCGTTCGTCTCGTCCGATCAATCGATCATCGGTAATGTCGCACTTTACGGGGCGACAAGTGGAGAACTTTATGTCAACGGTCAGGCAGGTGAGCGATTTGCGGTTCGAAACAGTGGAGCCGTCGCCGTCGTCGAAGGAATCGGCAACCATGGACTCGAGTATATGACCGGTGGATCCGTCGTAGTACTTGGCGATGTCGGAAAAAACTTTGCTGCCGGTATGTCAGGTGGTGTCGCCTATGTCTTGCCGCGTAATCCTGAACAATTTTTACAACGTGTCAACCGCGAACTCGTCTCGACGGGACCTGTCGCGCATGTCGAAGAGATTGCGCGACTGAAGACGTTCATCGAGCGGCACGTCGCACGGACCGGAAGTGAGCAGGGAGATGCGGTTCTAGCGAACTGGGATCATGTCATTCATTCGTTTATCCGCGTCATTCCTTCGACGTATGAGAAAGTGACAACGTTGATGGCTGATTTCGCTAAACAAGGACACAACACCGAAGAAGCGATGTTGCTCGCATTCGAGACACATCTAGGGCGCAGAACAGGAGGGGTACGATGAAACGACGCGATCAATTCATGACAGTTGCTCGTTCGGGTGGAACGGAACGACACCCAAGCGAACGAGTGGGTGATTTTAAGGAATATAAGACGGCTTTGACGGAAGCAGAAGCGAGTCAACAAGCAAGTCGATGTATGGATTGTGGCACCCCGTTTTGCCATGTAGGGGAAGTATTTGATCAAGTGAAGATTGGTTGTCCAGTCTATAACTTGATTCCAGAATGGAACTTGCTCGTAGAAGAAGGACGTTTTCAAGAGGCACTCGATCGCCTTCTTGAGACGAACAATTTCCCGGAATTCACGGGTCGCGTCTGCCCGGCGCCATGTGAAGGGTCGTGTACGTTGTCGATTCATGAACCTGCGGTCGCGATTAAAGATATCGAACGGGCGATCATCGACATTGGCTTCGAAAAAGGATGGGTCGTGCCCCGAATTCCAGCAATACGATCGACACGTTCGATTGCCATCGTTGGATCTGGTCCTGCCGGTCTTGCGGCTGCCGATCAGCTGAATCAAGCCGGTCACCAAGTGACGGTCTATGAGCGGGAAGATCGGATTGGCGGATTACTCACGTACGGTATACCAGCCATGAAACTCGATAAAGAGGTCGTACAGCGCCGTGTTGATTTGCTTGAAGCAGAAGGAATCCACTTCCGGACGAACGTCACGATCGGTGCAGATATCACGCTCGAGACACTTGAAGCGGAGTATGACGCCGTTATCTTATGTGTCGGCGCGACGGAACCACGCAAATTAACGGATGCGCCAACGCGTGGAGTTGGTTATGCGATGGATTATTTGACAGGGGTGACACGTCACGTGCTCTCGCAAGAACCGTTGTCTCCTGATCACGATGCGAGAGATAAGGATATTCTCGTCATTGGTGGCGGCGATACCGGAGCGGACTGTGTAGCGACGGCGCTCCGTCAACGCTGCCGCTCCGTCGTCCAATTCGGCAAGCATGAACAACCGGGTACGACACGTGCAACAGGAAACATGTGGCCGGATACACCTTTGCTTTATTCGATTGATTATGGATATGCGGAAGCATTCCAACAATTCGGTCGGGATTCCCGTGAATACTTGATCGCCATCAAGCGATTCACGACAAGTGAATCGGGTCAAGTCACCGGTGTCTGGACGATTCAGACGACGAAAACAAAAAATGAATCGGGTGCGGTGATCTTTGAGGAGATCAAAGGGAGCGATCGTTACTTCCCAGTCGATCAAGTCTGGATTGCCATTGGATTCAGTGGTGTCGAAGAGAACGTACTCGAACATTTAGCAGTCGCCTCGGAACGTGGGAAAATCAAGACGATTCGTTACGCGACGAACCGTCCAGGAGTATTTGCCGCAGGTGACGCAAGACGTGGTCAATCATTGATCGTCTGGGCGATTCGCGAAGGTCGTGAAGTAGCAGAAGCCGTTGGACAATATTTAAAAGCAATGCAACAAACAGGCTAAATCACATCGTCTGGATTTTCTGGCAACATCGGAAATCCAGGCTTTTTTGTGTTTGGCAAAGAAATCTGCCAGTTCAAAAATAACTATTGATTTTGTTTCAAGGTGAAACACCGAAAATATTTCTGCTATTCTTATAAAATGAAGAGGAGGTATGACAGATGAATTCAGAAATCATCTATTTCGTATGCGAGAGTGGAATGGCGAGTAGTATCATGGGGGCTACGATTTTAAAAAAGCGCTTACTTGAATGCGGTATTACGACAGACGTCAAGACATGTCGGATCGCAGAACTACCTGATCAAGCAGCTTTTATCGTCGGAGAAACGCAACTCGTCCATCGACACGTATGGAAAACACATTGTTCGGTTCATCCAGTCGATCGGATTCTTGATCCGACTGCATATGACGTCATCCTCGAATCTTGGCAGAAAAGAGTGAGGCTGCATGACTGAATTTACACCACGTGAACATGATATCTTATTTTTCCTCTTATCACGCGAGGAACCTGTTCAAATACAAGAGATTGCGGAAACGCTCGAGACATCGGAACGAACGATTCAACGTGAACGCGATCGTCTTGCCCAGTCTTTAGAAGATCATGATTTGCGTTTGACATATGTTCGCGGCAGAGGTCTCTTGATTGAGGGAACGGACGAAGCCAAACATGCATTACGGGACCAACTCTTGTTGTCACATAAACAATTACCGAACGCTGAAGATCGCCAAGTCGAGTTAGCGTATCGGCTACTGCAAGAAGACGGGATGGTCAAATTACAGGCAATCGCCCATGCGATGTATGTGGCTCCGAGCACGGTTAGCCAGGATTTAGAGCGGATTGATGAGTGGTTTCTACAATATGACCTTGAAATCAAGCGCAAAAAAGGTATTGGTGCCGAAGTCATCGGCGAAGAAATCAACAAACGCCGTTTACTGATTTCATTGATCTTTACGCAATGGGATGTTCTTGCTTTCTATCGGTTGTTGCAAGGCGACGCCGGGCAATTACCTCATCTGTTACAAATGAACCGAACATCATGGCTTGAGATGATCAATCAAGCGTATGCAGTCATTGCACCGTTGACGAAAGAAGGGCGTCTCAATGACCGACAAATCATGCGTGCGACACTCAGCTTAGCTTTACAAGCGTTACGAAAAGATCAGTTTCCGATGCGTTACGAGTTAAAAGCGTATCCGGTCGAAATCCTCAAATGGGTGGAACGCGTCGAAGAGCGATTACCTGACACATTGTCGATTGCCGAACGCCAATGGTTATCAGAAGAATTGCGTGCTTTCTTTCAATCGGACGCAGGAGATACGGAAGAACTCGTTACGCGCCTCCGTGTGAAACGATTGATTGAACATGTCTCCTTATTGTATGGAACGAACTTTACGAAAGATTATGCTTTGGAGCGGGGGCTCGTTTCGCATATACAATCCTATACGCGTCAAAATAGCGTTAATCCGTCCTATGTCATCAAACAAATTGAACGGGAATATCCACGTCTGTTCGATGCGGTCAAACAAGCAGCATTATCGATCTTCACAGATGCGACATTTGAAGACGTAGATTTAGCATTTTGGGTCATGCATTTCGGGGCTGTTCTCAGCAAACCGACACCTAAACTACCATATCGCGTTTTAGTCGTCTGCTCTGCTGGACTCGGCTCTTCAAAGTTATTGATGAATCGGTTACGGCAAGAATTTACTGAACTTGAACATATCGATAACTCGTCACTGTTTGGCATTGAACGGTTACCGATTGAATCGTATGACTTCGTTTTATCGACCGTGCCGTTGCCTGACATCCGCCCACCACATCTTCTTGTCAACCCGTTGCTCCCTCAGGATGAGGTCGAACGGATCCGAAAATTGATTCTTGCCTTACCAAAATCCTTCCAACCAGAACCACGGCAGACGAAAACAGAATGGCTCGATCTCGAGCAATTGCATCGGCTCGTTGCATCGTCGATTCAAGTGTCGAACGGATTTCAAATGGAACGGTTGGAGCGTGTGGACGATGGGATTGAATCGTTATTATTTGAGATCAGCACACGAATAGTCGACCAAGGATTAGCAAAATCAGCTGTTTCACTCTCGGCGCAATTGTTGCGTCGTCATGAGATGTCGGGTCTTGGTATTCCAGGAACACGGCTTGCTTTATTCCACGGACGTGATGCGACAATTCAAAGAGGAGGATTTCTCATTTTTGAATTGCCTGAACCAATCGACTTACTCGGGATGGATCAACAGTTGCAATCCGTCGAAAGGCTTCTTGTCCTTGTCGCACCGGAAGAGACCTCAAACGAACTGCTTGAATTACTCAGTTCGATTAGTGCCGCAATCATTGAAAGTCCCGAACAAATGGATCAATTTGAGTTCGGAGAGGAACATGCAATTCGTCTGCTTTTAAATCGAACGTTTCGAACGGTAATTGATCAATTCCTAGGCAATACTTGAAAAACCCCTGTCACTCGAACTTTGAAGTGGCAGGGATTTTTTCTTGGATCAGGCAGGCTTCTTTCCAGTCTGTCCAACTTCTTGGACAAAGACTGAACTAGGAAAGATTGAGTAAGCGCTTGCAATGATCTTACAATAAGGGCATAGCAAAGCAATCATCTTATCAACTCATACACGAAATGGAGGCTAACGCAATGGCGACAGCTCAAAATGGAGCACGGGGTATCCGTGTACAAGTTCAACGGTTCGGTAGCTTTTTAAGCGGTATGGTCATGCCGAACATCGGTGCATTCATCGCTTGAGGGATCATCACGGCACTCTTCATCCCGACTGGATGGGCAACGAATAAGGAACTCGGTGAACTTGTCGGTCCGACAATCACCTATCTCTTACCGTTGCTAATTGGATACACGGGCGGGAAGTTAATGCATGACGTCAGGGGAGGCGTTGTCGGGACGCTTGCGACGATGGGGGTTATCGTCGGAACAGAGATTCCGATGTTCCTCGGTGCCATGATCATGGGACCACTTGGTGGATACGTTATCAAAAAGTTCGATCACTTAATTGAAGGAAAAGTCAAACCAGGTCTCGAGATGCTCGTCAATAACTTCTCAGTCGGAATCATCGGTGGTTTGTTGATGCTCGGTGGATTCAAAGTATTCGGACCACTCATGACAGGTCTTGACGACATCATGGCCGCAGGAGTTGGTGCGATCGTCAGCGCACATTTGTTACCACTAGCGAGTTTGTTCATCGAACCGGCAAAAATCTTGTTCTTAAATAATGCGATCAACCACGGTATCTTAAGCCCGCTTGGTCTCGACCAAGTAAATGAGGCGGGTAAATCAGTTCTGTTCTTACTCGAAGCCAACCCGGGTCCAGGTCTTGGATTGTTACTTGCATACTCGTTCTTCGGTTCTGGTGCAGCGAAGAAGACAGCACCCGGTGCAGCATTTATCCAATTCATCGGTGGAATTCACGAAATCTATTTCCCATACGTCTTGATGAAGCCAGTCTTGTTGCTTGCGATGATTGCAGGTGGCATGAGTGGGATCCTCACCTTCGTCCTGTTTGATGTCGGATTAGTCGCACCCGCTTCACCTGGTAGTATCATCGCGGTCCTCGCAATGGCATCACGCGGTTCTTACGTCGGATTGATTGCAGGTGTACTTGTTTCAGCATCTGTGACATTTATTGTCTCGACTGTCCTGCTAAAAACTAGCAAGGCAAAAGAAACGTCGCTTGAAGAGGCAAGCGCGAATGTCAGTGCGATGAAAGGAAAACAATCAATTGCCTCATCACTCGTTTCAGCTGATGCAAAACCACTTGCGGAAGTCGAACATATCATTTTCGCTTGTGACGCTGGTATGGGATCGAGTGCAATGGGTGCATCCGTTCTTCGCAATAAAATCAATAAGGCGGGCTTACCCATCAAAGTGACGAATACGTCGATCAGCCAACTTCCGCCAAACGCTGAACTGATCATCACACACCGTGATTTGACGGAGCGGGCAAAGGAACAGGTACCATCGGCAGAACACCGGTCAGTCGATAACTTCCTGAACGCCGGATATTATGATCAACTCGTCCACGAGATCGAAACAGCACGGAATAAGATTTCTTGAAGATAAAGATAAAGACACTCAAGGAGGAATAAACATGACAACGACAATGAACCTTTCACTGGAACTTGTATTACTTGATCAACAATTCGCAGACGAGACGGCAGCCATCACGGCTGCCGGTCAACTCCTCGTCGATCACGGATATGTCGAAGCAGGGTATATCGATTCAATGCAGGAACGTCATGCCTTATCAACGGTCTACATTGGCAACCATGTCGCGATTCCACACGGAACAGAGTCGGCTAAATCACAGGTCAAGAAAACGGGGCTATCGATTCTACAAGTACCGCAAGGCGTAGCGTTCGGAACGGAACAAGCACGACTCGTTATCGGCATTGCTGGCGTCGGTGATGAACACCTCGAGTTGTTATCGAATATCGCAGTCATTTGCTCCGATGAGGAGAACGTAGAGCGCATCGTAGCAGCGACATCAAAAGAAGAAATCATCGCGTTATTGACAGCGGAGGTGTAATGATGAAAGCCATCCATTTTGGTGCCGGTAATATCGGACGAGGATTCATTGGCTTACAACTCGTCAAGACGGGTTACGAAGTATGCTTCGTAGATGTCAATACGACAGTCGTCGATGCATTAAAAACACGACATACCTATGAGGTGGGTTATGCCTCTGAAAGAGGAGGGCGTGAACGGGTCGACGGCGTGACGGCACTTAACAGTTTATCTGAACCGGATCAAGTCATTGCAGCGATTCGCGATGCAGATGTGATTACAACAGCTGTCGGACCGAGTTTGTTGTCGAAAGTAGCTCCTTTGATCGCGGAAGGGTTACGTCAACGGGATCAACAGAAACCTGTCTACGTCATTGCCTGTGAAAACATGATTGGGGGGTCAAAACACTTACAAACAGAGGTGGCGAAACATCAACCGGTAGCGGAGAATTGGTATTTCCCGAATGCAGCAGTTGATCGGATCGTGCCACTTCAGCATCACGAAGATCCGTTGTACGTCGAAGTGGAAGAATTCTTCGAATGGGTGATCGAAACGACTGGACTACCGGAAGCCTATCCACGGATCGAAGGCGTCACCTATGTCGAGGATATCGAACCGTTCATCGAGCGGAAGCTGTTCACTGTCAACACGGGACATGCAATTGCTTCATACCTCGGAGCACTATTTCATAAAGAGACGATCGCTGAAAGTCTAACAGATCCACGCATCCGTCGGGGTGTCCAGACGGCACTTTACGAAACAGGGTGGTTGTTACTTGAAAAGTACGGCTTTAATCCGGTCGATCATAGTGCGTACATCCAAAAGAATATGAAACGCTTTGAAAACCCGCGAATTCATGATGAAATCATTCGTGTCGCCCGTTCACCGATTCGTAAATTGAGTCCAAGTGACCGACTTGTCAAACCAGCAAAGGAATTGATGGAGCGTGGGATTGAAGCAGATGGATTAGCACGTGGGATCGCAGCAGCCCTGACCTATTTCGATCCAAATGATTCAGAATCTTCAGAATTAAATGCGTATATTACGAAACATGGAATCGAAGATGCGCTGAACGCATATCTACAACTGTCAGCAACGGATCCACTTGGATCTCGGATCGTTGAACATTATGAAGCGATGCAACAACAACTCAACTCGATTGCTTAAGAATGAATAACTCTGTAAGCCGAACACCTTTCACATCTGTGAAGGGTGTTCTTAGTTTGCGATTTAAATATGTCATGGTATCGACAAAATAAGCAGTTTCTAAAAATCTTGCTATCACAATTTGATTACAATTTGTATATTAAATTTGGAATATTCGAAAACGAATATTTAGCGATAAAAATACATTGTACGCTATATGAACGGAACATCTCTATTCCGATTTTTCAGGTAAGAGAAGGTGATCATATGTTGAATTATAAAGTGAACGTATATAGATTAAACGGAGCACGACCAAAAACTACAAAAGGAACCGGACCAAAACATTTGATTTATTCGAGTCAGTTTTCTTCACGTACACCAGTCCATTTATTGCATCAACTCATCTTGAATCGATTGTTGGTTGAGCAAGAAAAAAACCTAGATTTAACGTATACGATCGAAGTAAATGCGGTACTTGATCAATTCGTGATCGACGTCCGTGTCTTTTCAACAGATACGGTCAGCATCCAAGTCGAGCGTGACTTGATTGAAATCATTGAACGTGAAGAAGTTCGTCATATCCCAGCGCTTGAAATCGGAAAACCGGATTTCGCAGAATTCGCTCACATCGTCTTAAAGGTGAAGGAAGGTGGACCACGCCTTTCACAAGAGGATACGCAACGAATTTTCAATGAGTCTGGTGTTCGAGGACGAATTATCCTGCACAAGGAGCGAATCGATAGTCATGAACCCTCCCATTCGATTCAGTTGTTGATTGGTGGGGCCGAGAAGTGTTTGTACAGTCTCTCGCAATATCAGCTTGATCCACTCTTCCGTAAACATGGTTTGACGATTCAATCCTTGAATCTGTTACCGTTTGATTTATTCATGATTCGCGACAAAATCGCGATGCTGTCTTCAGCAGATGCTTCGCAACTGTGGATTGATGACATCACGACATCCAAGAACGGACGATCACATCAGATTTGTTTTAACGATGGGAATGAATGCATGACGGTTATCTGTGATCTTCATGGATCAATTCGGTCTTATAAATGTTCGTGATGGTTTAATTCTTCTTCGAATAGGCTACATTCTTAACAGAGGTTCTAACGAAGGGGAGTCGAACAATCATGTTATCTAAACAACAGACGGAAGAATTCAAGCAACGGTTATTGAAGGAAAAAGAAAAGACGACATCAAACATCGAACAACGCGATACCGATTACGATGAAGGTGAACTGTCGAGTTACGATAATCATCCTGCCGATTCCGGCGATGAATTGTTCTTGCGGGAACGTGATCAAGCAATCACGGATATGCAAGAGGATATGCTATCGGATGTGGATCGCGCCTTAAAAGCAATCGAGGACGGAACGTATGGCATTTGCGAAGTCTGTGGAAAAGAGATTGAATTCGAACGTCTTGATATCATTCCAGAAACCCGATTATGCATTGAGCATGCAAAAGAAGAAGCAGAACAAAACGAGAACGATCCGAATTCGCGACCAAGCGAAGAAGATGTACTAGATCCATCTGTCACAGCTCGCGGGAAAGACATCGACGGTGATACGGACGGATTCTCGAAAGTAAGTGACTTTGGTAGTTCCGATACACCGTCTGATCAAGAAGATGGAATCGATCCGACACGGTCTTGACCGACAAAACATCTCCCGAAAATGGAGATGTTTTTTTTCGAAAAAAATCACAAATAGTTACCTGAATTTTTTGACTTTTCATATAATTTTGATACGATGGTATCGAAAGGGCTGTTTTAGCCTATATTAAAATGTAAGCGCATACAAGCATCCGTCTCACTGCTTGACCATTTTAGTTGAGGGAGGAAATAACGCATGATTTATGACATTCCGAACAAGCAAGGGTCAAAAGTACAGTACAAGGAACGGTATGAAAATTACATCAATGGAAAGTGGACGGCACCTGTCGGGGGAGAATATTTTGATAATGTGACACCTGTTACTGGTAAGGTGTTGTGCCAAGTCGCTCGTTCTACAAAGGAAGATATCGAACTCGCTCTTGACGCAGCACATGCGGCAAAAGAAGCATGGGGAAAAACATCTGTAACCGAACGTTCGAATATTTTAAATAAGATCGCCAATCGAATGGAAGAAAATCTCGAGATGCTCGCTTATGCGGAAACACTTGAGAACGGAAAAGCCGTTCGTGAGACACTTAACGCCGATTTACCGCTCGCGATCGACCACTTCCGTTATTTCGCTGGGGTCATTCGTGCCCAAGAAGGTTCGGTTGGCGAACTCGATCAAGATACGGTTGCGTATCACTTCCATGAGCCACTTGGCGTCGTCGGTCAAATCATTCCGTGGAACTTCCCGCTCCTGATGGCTGTCTGGAAATTAGCACCAGCTCTCGCAGCAGGAAACTGTGTTGTCTTAAAACCAGCAGAACAAACACCAGCGAGCATCATGGTACTCGTTGAGATCATCGAAGATTTACTTCCACCAGGTGTGCTCAACATCGTCAATGGATTTGGTCTTGAGGCAGGGAAACCGCTCGCTTCAAGCAAACGAATCGCCAAAATCGCCTTTACGGGTGAGACGACGACAGGACGTTTGATCATGCAGTACGCTTCGCAGAACTTGATTCCGGTCACACTCGAACTCGGTGGGAAATCACCGAACATCTTCTTTGAAGATATCATGCAGGCAGACGATGCATTCTTCGATAAAGCAATCGAAGGATTATTGATGTTCGCGTTGAACCAAGGGGAAGTCTGTACGTGTCCGTCGCGTGCCTTGATTCAAGAATCGATTTACGAACCGTTCATGGAACGTGTTCTAGAGCGCGTCAAAGCCATCAAAATCGGAAATCCTCTTGATGTCGACGTCATGATGGGTGCTCAAGCTTCGAACGAACAGATGGAGAAAATTCTTTCATATCTTGAAATCGGTAAGTCGGAAGGCGCAGAGTGTCTAATCGGTGGAGAGCGCAACATGCTCGAAGGAGATCTCGCAGAAGGATATTACATCCAACCAACGATCTTCAAAGGCCACAATAAGATGCGCATCTTCCAAGAAGAAATTTTCGGACCGGTTCTATCGGTCACGACATTCAAGACGGAAGAAGAAGCACTCGAAATTGCGAATGATACGTTATATGGTCTTGGTGCCGGCGTCTGGACACGTGACATGAACCGTGCTTATCGGTTTGGTCGTGCGATCGAAGCAGGGCGCGTCTGGACGAACTGTTATCACCAATATCCAGCTCACGCGGCGTTTGGTGGTTACAAAATGTCAGGTATCGGACGCGAGAACCATAAGATGATGCTCAACCATTACCAACGAACGAAAAACCTACTCGTTAGCTACAACCCGAATAAACTCGGTTTCTTCTAAGTCGGAAAGGACGTGGATGCAAATGGTGGAACGTGTTCAGGCGACAGCAGCTTGTCTTGAGTTGATCGACCAGTTGAGAGAAAAACACGGTCCGTTGATGTTTCATCAATCTGGTGGTTATTGCGATGGCAGTTCCCCGATGTGTTTTGCGCAAGGCGATTTATTCCTGGGAGATCAGGATAAAAAACTAGGAGAGATCGGTGGTTGTCCGTTTTATATTCATGAAGATCAATATGAGTACTGGAAACATACCCAACTCATCATTGATGTCGTGGATGGTCGAGGCGGAATGTTCTCTCTTGAGGGTGTCGAAGGGAAACGTTTTTTGACACGCTCCCGTGCGTTCACGCAAGAGGAAAACGCTGAACTATCAGCATCAAGTTAATGAAGGATACAAACGCGATTTTGTCTAGGCGACTTGTTCATTCAGGTCGCTTGTACAGAATCGTGTTTTTGTTCGTATTACAGCGTTCTAACAGGATAAAAGTTGGTAATGCTGCATAAGAACGGTATAATGAACTCATATTTTGACGAGAAGATTTTTTCACACTAAGACATTATAGGGGGTCACCATGAAATATCCATTTTTAGGTTGGACAGGTCAAACGATCGGAGTGACGGCGCCCTCCTCCGGATTACGTGAACAGCAACAGGAATGGGTCGAACGAGCAGTTGAACAGGTACAAGCACGGCAAATGAACGTCCGTTTGGGCGAAACGATTTGGTCGCATCAACTTGCTGAAAGTGCACCGGTCAAACAACGGGCTGAGGAATTGAATCACATGATGACGGATGAGACGATTGATGCCGTCATCCCGCCATTTGGTGGGGAACGCGCCATTGATCTTTTACCCGAGTTGACGCCAGCTACTTACCAAACAAAATGGTTGCTTGGCTATTCCGATATCAGTACGTTATTGCTCAGTCTGACGCTTCAGACAGGAATTGCGACAGCGCATGGTCCGAATTTCGTTGAGCTTCGAAGTGAAGAGTGGGATGAGACGACAAGTGCCTGGCGACGGGTGCTCGCGACGCCAACTGGAGGAACCGTCACACAGTGGGCTTCCGATCGTTATCAATCCGAGTGGACTGATGAAGAACGTCCAGCAGGTTCATTATTTCAGTTAACGGAAGCGACGGAATGGAAAGCACTTGATGAGCGAACAGAAGTGACCGGACGGTTACTTGGTGGCTGTCTGGAGACGATTCGCCATCTGATAGGGACACCGTACGGAGATGTGCGTCGTTTTCAGCGTGAAGAGATCAACGGAGAACCGATTCTCTGGTACTTTGAGGTATCTGAAGCGAGTTCTGCAGAGGTGCATCGGACGCTTCGACAAATGGCGTATGCTGGATGGTTCGACCATGCGGCTGGCTTTTTATTCGGGCGTACATCTGCAAGGATTACTGAAGATCTGACATGGCTAGACGTGTATCACTATCTAGCGGATGAAACAGGCTTACCAGTCTTATATGATCTTGACATCGGTCATCAGCCACCGCAGGTGACGTTAATCAATGGAGCGACAGGTGTGGTTCGTATTCAAGGAAAAGATTCACGAATCGATATTACGTTCAACTAAAAAGGAGAGCACGCAATGGCACGTCGTAAGTTTCAAGCATTAGGCGTTTATAAACGCGTCCATATTAACCCGGAGACACGTCGAATGACGTTACCGGAACCGTTTTACGATGCACTTCGTCTAGAAGATGAATTGCTGATTGCACAAGTCGGAGATGTTCTCGTCATGCGTCGTCCGGGGGAAGTCGTCGAGATAGAAACGGATTTATTGAGCGAACTCGTAGAAGATGGATTCACGGGTACAGAGCTTGTCCAAGAGTTTGCCTACCGGCGTCAGCAACAGGAACAACGATTACGTCAACAAGTCTTGCAGGATGAAGAGGATGACCATGCTGCTCAACTGAAGATCGAGCTATAACGGAAAGAAGGAGTGGGGCAGATGCGTCGCAGAACAAAAATTGGAATCGGAGTCATCGGATCCGGATTAGTAGCAGCGAGTTATTATTTTTATGAGATGGCAATCGCCACGAATCCGAAGCCGTTCTTATCGAATAATCGGGATTTGAGTGATGAGATGGTCCGGTTGATGCAACCTGGACAGACATGGATCAAGGAGCAGCCGCTCGAGCGGATCGAGATTGAAGCGAAAGACGGCTTAACGTTGCGCGGACATTTCCTCCCGTCTCCTGTTCCGTCAGATCGGATTGTCATTCTCGTGCATGGATACGGAGGCGTCGGAACGGATTTAGCCGGATTCGCCTATCTGTACCATCAGGCCGGTTTCCATGTCATGATGCCCGATAATCGAGGACACGGAATGAGTGACGGTCATTATATCGGATTCGGATGGCATGATCGGGAAGATTGTCTCAGTTGGTCGAACTATCTGATTGAACGGATTGGACAGGATGCGAAACTGTTCTTACATGGTGTGTCGATGGGAGGGGCGACCGTATTGATGACGAGTGGCGAACAACTTCCACCACAAATCAAAGGAATCATTTCTGATTGTGCCTATACGTCCGTCAATGCTGTTCTTGCGTATCAGATGAAGCGGATGTATCGACTACCACACTTCCCGTTTTTAGGGATGACGAGCGTATTAACGAAGCTAAAGGCAGGTTATACGTTCCGTGAAGCATCAGCGCTGAAACAGGTCAAAAAGGCACAGGTTCCGATTCTCTTCATTCATGGTGGTGCGGATACGTTCGTACCGACAGATATGGTGTATGAGCTGTACGAAGCCTGTCCAACGGAAAAGGAACTGGTCGTCATTCCGAATGCCGCACACGCGATGGCATATTTCGAGGATCCGGCTTTGTATGATGACGTCGTTGAGAAGTTCGTCCGGAACATCTTGCGAAATGATTGACAACTCAGTTCGTTACCCGCTATATTAATATCATAAATCAACGTCGTCGTGGCGGAACTGGTAGACGCGCTAGACTCAGAATCTAGTGGTGGCAACACCGTGGAGGTTCAAGTCCTCTCGGCNNAGGGGTTGCCTCCTTTTTTGATAATGAATAGAAAACGATTGCATCGAATAAAAATTCAGAAATGTTTATCTTTTTAGAACTTTTCTGGTAAAATACGTTTTAAAGAGGGTACTCTTCAGGGAAAGTACTAAGTGGAGTCGACAATCTTTAACACATAGGAGAGGGGAAACAAACATGAAAAAAGGAAGTATTTTGCTAGCGCTCTTGATGAGCTGTATTCTCGTACTTGGTGCATGTAGTATCGGTTCGAAGGATGAAGGGTCTTCAGAAGGAAAGACGTATAAAGTTGGTATCGACGTCACGTATCCACCATTTGAGTACAAAGACGGGGACACGTACAAAGGAATCGACATTGATCTTATGAAAGCAATCGCTAAGGATCAAAACTTCAAGATTAAATTTGAAGCAATGGATTTCAGCGGTATCATTCCAGCACTTCAAGCAAATCAATTGGACGTTGCCATTGCCGGTATGAGTATTACACCAGAACGGAAAAAAGTCGTTACATTCTCAGACCCATATTTCAAAGCTGGTCTTATTTTAGTCGTCAAAAAAGATGAGAATGGTATTAAATCCGTTAACGATCTTAAAGGGAAAAAAGTAGCCGTCAAAAAGGGAACGACGGGTGCAAAATATGCAACGGATAACGCGGATAAACTTGGCTTCACTGTTACACAATTCAATGACAGTCCAGCGATGTTCCAAGAAGTAAAGAACGGTAACGCAGCTGCCTTGATTGAAGATTATCCGGTCATCTCATATGCAAACAAACAACAAAACCTTGGATTGAAACTTGTCGGTGATCGTCTCAACGGTGATAACTACGGGATCGCTGTCTTAAAAGGTGAGAATAAGGATCTGCTAAAGAAAATCAACAAAGGACTTGCGAATCTGAAAGAAAACGGTGAATACGATAAAATCGTTGACACGTATCTGAAATAAGTCGCAAGGCGATAAGGGAGTGGGATAGCCAATGGAAGTGGTCAAAACCGCATTTCCATTTTTCTTGGAAGGGCTTCAAGTCACATTGTATATTTTCATCATTGCGGTCATCGTCGGCTTTCTGATTGGCTTAGTCGTCGCATTGATGCGGTTGTCACCGTTAAAGATTTTGAACGCGATCGCGATCATCTATATCGATGTCATTCGTGGTACACCGTTCATCGTTCAGCTTTTCTTCATCTACTTTGGACTCAACTCGCTTGAGTGGTTATCGATGGACCGGATGTATGCAGGGATACTGACGGTCGCGATCAATGCTGGTGCTTATTTCGCGGAAATTATTCGAGCAGGTATCCAGTCGATTGATAAGGGACAAACAGAAGCCGCACGTTCACTCGGGATGACAGGACGTCAAACGATGGTTCAAATCATTTTACCGCAAGCATTCCGACGGATGTTACCAACGATTACGAATCAATCAATCATCAGCTTAAAAGATACATCGTTGTTATCGATCATCGGCATCGCTGATTTGACGCAACAAGGTCAAGTTCAGCAATCGACGACGTTTGAGCCATTCATCGTTTGGTCTGTCGTCGGATTGATGTACTTCGTCATCATTTATCTCTTGTCATTCGTGGCGAAGTTCTTGGAACGGAGGTTTACATTACGATGAGTATCATTGAAGTGAAGAATCTAAAGAAATCATTCGGTTCGAATGAAGTCTTAAAAGACATCAACGTCTCGATTGCCGAAAAAGAAGTCGTTTGTGTCATCGGTCCGTCGGGATCTGGGAAAAGTACGTTTTTACGCTGTTTGAATCGATTGGAAGAGATTACAGGTGGCACGGTCATCGTCGATGATTTCGATATTACGAGTCCAAAGGTCGATATCAACAAGGTCCGGGAAGAAGTCGGGATGGTCTTTCAACATTTTAATCTCTTCCCGCATAAGACCGTGCTAGAAAACGTCACGCTTGCACCGATCAAAGTGCGTAAATCGGATAAAGAACAGGCGAAACAGCGGGCACTTGAACTACTCGATAAAGTCGGATTACGGGAAAAAGCGGATAATTATCCAGGTGAATTATCTGGGGGGCAAAAACAGCGGGTCGCGATTGCCCGCGCGCTCGCGATGAATCCGAAAATCATGTTGTTTGACGAGCCAACGTCAGCGCTTGACCCGGAAATGGTCGGTGACGTGCTTGCCGTCATGAAACAACTTGCCCTTGAAGGGATGACGATGGTCGTCGTGACCCATGAGATGGGATTCGCTCGAGAGGTCGGAGATCGCGTCTTATTCATGGATGGTGGCTATATCGTCGAAGAGAACGTGCCACAAGTATTGTTTGATTCTCCACAACACGAACGGACGCAATCGTTCCTTAGTAAGGTCTTATGATGGAACCGGCGTATCTAAATGCGGATACGCCGGTTTTTGACGAATCATAAATAACTGTCTAAGCGCTCATAAGAAAAACTTATACATTTAAGCGTGAGAATTTGGGAATTCGAAATGCACACATAGGAAAAGAGTAGTAATATAGTAACGAAGGCACTTTCATGGAAGAATGACACGATCATTCCTTCTCATGACGTTCAGCGTTTTATTCATGCAATTCCTTTTGAAAGCGCTAACAGGTAGGGGGCTGGAAACACATCGAGTATCCACTAGATGTGTGGGGAGAAATATAGAAACGGGGGGAACCGTACATGGCAGGCCACGAGCAAGATCAACAAGCATTCTATGGACCAAACCTTGGCTACATCATTGAATTGTACGAGCGTTTTTTAGAAGACAAGACATCCGTTGATGAGGAGACACGTGCTTATTTCGAAGAGCATGGTGCACCCGTGACGGAAGCAGTCGTACCGATGCAAGTCGAGACAGGAGATTTCGAAAAATATCTTGCGGCGAATCGTTTAGCGGAACAAATTCGTGCAAAAGGACATCTTGCGGCGGATATCTATCCGCTGAAGGACCATCCGCGAGAAACAGGATTATTCGAATTGAGTCAGTACGGATTGACAGAGGCAGATCTTCGAAAAATGCCAGTCTCACTCGTCTGTCCTGAACCACCAACTGGTGTACAGGACGCGTTTGAAGGCATCGAACATTTAAAAGCGCAGTACACGGGAGCAGCCGCAGTTGAGTTCCAGCATGTCGACGATCTCGATGAAAAGAAATGGCTCCGACAGAAAATCGAGCAAGGTGCTTTGACGGCGACGCTAGACGCTGAACAAAAGAAACAATTGTTCAAACGCTTAGCTGAAACGGACCTTTTCGAAAAATACTTGCACAAAACATATGTCGGTCAAAAACGCTTCTCGATTGAAGGACTTGACGCGATGGTGCCATTGCTCGACACGATCGTCGGACACCTCATCTCGAATGGGTCGGAGACGATCAATATCGGAATGGCACACCGTGGACGGTTGAACGTTTTGGCGCACGTACTTGGGAAGCCATATGAAATGATCTTTGCTGAGTTCCAGCATGCTCCGAACCACGACCTCGTACCATCTGAAGGATCGATCGGGATCACGTACGGTTGGACGGGCGACGTGAAGTATCACCTCGGTTTAAACCGAAAACTCGAGCAAGAGACACGTAACGTGCGGATGACGCTTGCGAACAATCCGTCGCACCTTGAGTTCGTCGACCCAGTCGTCGAAGGCTTCACACGTGCGGCACAAGATGATCGCTCACAAAAAGGGGCACCACGTCAAGAGCAAGCAGCAGCAGCTGCGATCCTCATTCATGGGGATGCAGCGTTCCCAGGTCAAGGAATTGTGGCTGAAACTTTGAATTTAGCGAATCTCAAAGGATATAACACCGGCGGAACGATTCATATCATCGCGAACAACACGATCGGCTTCACGACGGAGCCGACGGACTCCCGTTCGACGCGTTACTCGAGTGATCTTGCCAAAGGATACGAGATCCCAGTCTTCCACGTCAACGCGGATGAGCCGGAAAGCTGTCTCGCAGTCGCTTTGCTCGCGAGCGAGTACCGGGCAACGTTTAAGAAGGATGTCATGATTGATTTAATCGGATATCGTCGTTTTGGTCATAACGAAATGGATGAACCGATGAATACGAACCCGGTCTTATACGATTTGATTCATAAACATGATCCAATTCGTGTCTTGTACGGGAAAACGCTTGTCGCGAACGGGGATGCGACAGCTGACGAAATTCAATCGATTGAAACGTCGATCAATGATCACATGAAGGCGGCTCGTGAAAAAGTACCGAACGCGGAGAAAGAGTATGGTGGGGTCATGCCGGACGTCGTCTTTAAAGGCGTTCCGACGATTGAGACAGGGGTCTCGATTGAAACATTGACGGCGTACAACGAAGAATTGTTACAGTGGCCGGATGGCTTCCAAGTGTTCCATAAACTTGAGAAGGTCCTGAAGCGCCGGACGGATGCGTTCTCGACAAAGAACGGTATTGACTGGGGACATGCCGAAACATTGGCGTTTGCTTCGATTCTCTCAGATGGAACACCAATCCGCTTGAGCGGTCAAGATTCTGAACGAGGAACGTTCGCACAACGGAACATTAATCTTCATGATGTGAAAACAGGAGAAGGCTTCTCGCCACTCCATGCCTTATCAACGGCAACTGCATCATTCTCGGTCTACAACAGTCCGTTGTCTGAAGCAGGTGTACTTGGTTTTGAATACGGTTATAACGTCTTCGCTCCGGAAACGCTCGTATTATGGGAAGCGCAATACGGGGACTTTGCGAACTCAGGTCAAGTCATCTTCGACCAGTTCATCTCAGCTAGCCGAGCGAAATGGGGACAAACATCAGGTCTCGTCATGTTGCTTCCGCATGGTTATGAAGGGCAAGGACCAGAACACTCGAGTGGTCGTTTAGAGCGCTTCTTGACGTTATCCGGTGAGAAAAACTGGACAGTCGCGAACGTATCGAGTGCTGCCCAGTACTTCCACTTATTGCGCCGACAAGCAGCGATTCTCGGAAAAGAGGAAGTCCGACCGCTCGTCGTCATGACGCCGAAGAGTCTCTTGCGTCATCCGCTTGCGACATCTGACGTCTCTGAATTGACGGAGGGTAGTTTCCGTCGTGTCATCGAACAATCAGGGCTCGGAGAAGCACCAGATCGTGTCAAACGTCTTGTGTTCTGTTCTGGTAAGATGGCAATTGATCTAGCGGAAGCGGTCTCGAAATCAGATGAGAATCTCGATTGGCTACAAATCGTCCGGGTCGAGGAGTTGTATCCATTCCCGGCAAAAGCCTTAAAAGAAGTCATCGCGCGCTATGAATCCGTCGAAGAAATGGTCTGGGTGCAAGAAGAACCGAAAAACATGGGGGCGTGGTCCTTCATGGAACCTCGACTTGAGACAGTCGCACCGAATGGTATCCAAACGGTCCGTTACATCGGTCGTCGTCGTCGTTCCAGTACAGCAGAAGGTGACCCGTCAGGTCATAAAGTAGAGCAGGCACGTATCATCAATGATGCACTCACAGCGACTGCTTCTATTCCAACAGCACCATCACATGTATCAAATCACACATCATAACTTAAGATAGAATCGAGTCATAGGGGGAGAATACGATGGAAATCAAAGTACCAGAACTTGCCGAATCAATTACAGAAGGAACGGTGGCGTCTTGGTTAAAACAACCAGGTGATCACGTGGATAAAGGGGAAGCCATCGTTGAGCTCGAGACAGATAAGGTCAACATCGAAGTGCCGTCAGATGAAGCTGGTACGTTGACGGAGGTGATGGCTGCTGAAGGAGATACAGTCCGCGTCGGGGAAACGATTGCTGTCATCTCTGCTGGTGGCGAGGCTCCAAAACCGGCTGCGGCAGAAACAGTACAAGAAACTCCAAAAGAGACACCAAAAGCAGAAGAAAAAGCGGAACAACCGGTGGCTGCAGCAGCGACTGAAAGTACATCTGTTGCGGATCGTCCGATTGCTTCACCTGCTGCCCGTAAACTGGCTCGTGAAAAAGGAATTGATTTAGCACAAGTGGCAACGCAAGATCCGCTCGGTCGGATTCGCGTGCAAGACGTCGCGACGTTTGAAGTAGCACCACGTGAGCAAGCAAAACCTGCTCCTACGAAGCCTGCTACACCGGCACCAGCACCTGCAGCCGCTCCTGGGAAACCGGAAGAGCGGATCAAGATGTCACGTCGTCGGAAGACGATTGCGAATCGCCTTGTTGAAGTCCAACAAACGGCAGCGATGTTAACGACGTTCAACGAAATCGATATGTCAGCGGTCATGGCCCTGCGTAAACGTCGTCAAGAGAAATTCGTGAAGGAAAACGAAGTTAAACTCGGTTTCATGTCATTCTTTACGAAAGCAGCAGTCGCAGCACTCAAAAAGATGCCATACCTGAATGCTGAGATTCAAGGCGATGAAATCGTCCTGAAGAAATTCTATGATATCGGCATTGCCGTCTCAGCACCAGACGGTCTCGTTGTTCCAGTCGTTCGTGATGCGGACAAAAAGAACTTCGCTGAAATTGAAAAGGACATCATTCAATTAGCGGTCAAAGCGCGTGATAATAAACTTGGTCTATCTGACTTAACGGGTGGTACGTTCACGATTACGAATGGTGGTACGTTCGGTTCACTCATGTCGACGCCGATCTTAAACGGTCCACAAGTCGCGATTCTCGGCATGCACGCAATCAACCTGCGCCCTATTGCCATTGATGCAGAACGCATGGAAAATCGTCCGATGATGTATGTTGCACTCTCTTACGATCACCGAATCGTTGATGGAAAAGAAGCTGTTACGTTCCTGAAACACATTAAAGATCTTCTTGAAGATCCAGAGTCATTGATTTTCGAAGCGTAATCATTAAAAGACCCGTTTTAGATGCGGGTCTTTTTTTTGTTGATATCACTTTGTCATCAAATCACGAAACGACGTTTACAGCTTCTCTATATCAGCTTCATACAAACAATTTAAGATAAGTGTTGTAAGAATATTTCAAGGGGGAATAGATGATGCTGAAACAAATCGGATTGACGATGGTAGCGGGAGTTGCATTAAGTACAGGACTTCCGACAGAAGATGTCGGTGCACAATCAAAAGGCAAATCGTTACTCGATTCAAATCGAATCATTAACGTTGCTCATCGTGGAGCTTCAGGTTATGCGCCGGAGCATACGATGCCAGCTTACGAAATGGGACATAAGAAATTTAAAGCAGATTACATCGAAATTGATTTACAGATGACGAAAGACGGTCATTTGATTGCGATGCATGACGAAACCGTCGATCGGACGACGAACGGAACAGGTGCCGTCAAAGATAAAACGCTTGCTGAAATCAAGAAACTTGATGCTGGTAGCTGGTTTAATGAAGCGAACCCGACGCTTGCGAAAAAGTCATATGTCGGTTTGAAAGTACCGACGCTTCAAGAAGTCTTGAGTAAGTATGGGAAGCATGCGAATTACTATATCGAGACGAAATCACCGGAAGTGTATCCCGGAATGGAACAGAAATTGCTCGACGTACTAAAGCAGAACGGATTGTCGAGTAACAAGGTCAAACCAGGACAAGTCTTGATTCAGTCGTTTAGTGAAGCGAGTCTTCAAAAAGTCAGAGCCATCGACCCGAACGTTCCACTGGTTCAGTTGATGGAAGCAAATGAAGTCAAGGCTTTGACGGATGATCGATTAACCGCAATCCGTCAGTATGCAGTCGGTGTTGGTCCTTCCTACAAAGCATTGACACGTGAAAACATCTCAGCGATTCGGACTCATGATTTGTTACTTCACCCGTATACTGTGAATGAAAAAGCGGATATGGTTCGTATGCTCGACTATGGTGTCACAGGAGTCTTCACGAACTATGCCGACCGTTTTAATGATGTCGTGAAAGGACTATACAAAAAATAAAGTAAGGACGATACAGGACTATTTCTTCTTTCGAACAGGAAAGAAGAAATAGTTTTTTGTTTTTAAAACTCGTATTTTAAATCCAATATTTCATTCCATACGTAAACCTAATAGAGGTTTATCAGAATTTCGAATCATGAGACAAAACAATGTAGTCAGTTTCGTATTTCATGGTACGATAACAGTGCAGTTTTGGGAAGGAATGGAGTGAGGATCGTGAGAATTACACAGTATACGGATTATGGACTACGTGTGTTGATGTATCTCGGGGTGCACCGGGATGTCATCACACCAATGCCGCAGATTGCAAATCATTATGGCATCTCATCCAACCATTTAATGAAGGTGACACAACAATTAGCGAAACTTGGCTATGTCGAATCAACAAGAGGTCGGTCAGGCGGACTCCGTTTGATTCGTGATCCAAAAGACATCAACATCGGGAAAGTCGTTCGGGAAATGGAACCGATGGATATCGTCGAGTGTTTTGGAAGCAACGGTCATTGTGTCATCGAACCAGGATGCCGTCTAAAAGGTGTGCTCGGACGAGCGCTTCGAGCTTTTATCCGGGAACTGGAACAGCATACATTAGAAGAATTGTTAGATAATCGTGATGAGTTGGCGCTCTTATTTGCTGCTTCACCCTTACAGCGTTCCTAATCAAAAACCCTCGTTTCCGTAAGCGGAAGCGAGGGTTTTGTCATGTCGATATACTCACATGTCATCTTGGCATTTCTTCGGTTCTACATGTTCTTTATTCTTAGACAGGTCGTCACGGACAGACGATTTCCATAATGGCACGTCGCTATAGTAAGCAGCACGCGCGATTAAATGTCCACCAATCGGTGCTGTGATGAGCACGAACAGGATGCCGAGAACGACACGAGAGGAGAAGAATCCATCTTCAGTGACGAAATAGATGATGACGCCGATTAAAATCGACATGACACCTAATGTCGCGCTTTTAGATGCAGCGTGAGCACGCGTATAGACATCCGGTAAGCGGATCAGACCAAGCGCGGTGACGAGACTAAATCCCATACCGAGCAAGGCGAAGACCGCGACGATCCATTCATTGGTTGCGATCACGTTCGATGATCTCTCCTTTCTCGATATATTTTGAAAAGGCAACTGTACCGATGAAGGCGAGTATACCAATCAACAGGATGACTTCGAGGTAGTCGCTCGTCCGTAAGATGATCGAGACAAGTCCAACGATTGAAATCAAGCTGATACCAATTGAATCAAGCGCGATGACACGATCCGCAACACTTGGTCCTTTGATGACCCGGTAGAACAGACCAAGCATCGAGAGAAAGACACCCCCGAGTGCGATATAGATTAAAATATCGAACATCACCGACTCACCTCCAGAATGGCTTTCTCAAAACTATCACGAATCGAAGCGACCGCTTCATCGACCTCTGGCATGTGGAGTGCATGAATGTAGAGTGTCTTATTATCATCCGAGATATCAACGACAAGCGTTCCCGGTGTCAGCGTGATCAGCATTGACAGCAACGTGATTTGCCACGGTTGATCGAGTTCGGTCTCATAGGCGAAAATACCAGGTTGAATATCTAACTTCGGCTTTAAAATGATTTTCAAGACATCGATGTTCGCGACGACAAGCTCGTAGAGAAAGCGGAAAAACAATAGGACGAGTGCGACGACAGGTCCGAGATAAAAGCGACCTTTGAAGCCGCGACGGAAAGCGAACATCGCAATCAGCCCTAGCGCGTAACCGATGACGAAACCGGAGGCCGAGAAATTGTTTGAGAGAAACATCCACAAGAATGCAAGAAATAAGTTGAGCAAGACTTGAAATGCCATGAATTAACGACCTCCTTTTAGTACGGCATCGATATAGAGCGTTGGATTCGTCAACGGTTCGACGGCTTGTTGAATCAGTGGACGCATCGCCTCAGTACCTACTCCATAGAGAACGCTGAGCGCAACTAAGGCAATCGTAGGAACGAGCAGCTTTGGAACAAGCGCTTGTTTATCACCAGAGTAGGTCTTCGGTGTTCCCCAAAAGGCACGCATGAACAATTGAACGACCGAATACAAGACGAGTAGACTGGATAGTAGAACGATGATTGGTCCAATCAACTCACCGGCTTCAATACCACCACGAACAATCAGGAATTTCCCAATGAATCCGCTGAGCGGTGGAATCCCGGCAAGTGATAACGCCGCGATGAAGAACGTCCAACCTAATACAGGATAGGCTTTGATCATCCCGCCCATATCTTTCAGCTTACTCGAGCCGGCAATTCCGACCATGATTCCTACGAGTAGGAATAAAGCGGCTTTAATCAACATATCATGAAGAAGGTAGAAAATCGCACCTTCTAGCGCTTGCGGTGTCATGAGGGAAACCCCGTACAAGATGACTCCGACTGCGACGATGATGTTGTAGATGATGATTTGCTTCGCATCTCGTGTCGCGAGCGCACCGATCACCCCGATGACGATCGTACTGAGTGCAAGGATACTTAAGATTTGATGAATCGTTCCAATCTCATTTGAGAAGAACAAACTATACGTCCGTAAAATCCCGTAGACTCCGACCTTCGTCAGCAAGGCACCGAACAAAGCAAGAATAGGCGTCGGTGGTACTTGATAAGAACCAGGTAACCAGAAGTAAAGCGGGAAGATCGCACCTTTTAATCCGAAGACGATCAAGAATAACAAGGCGATGACGTTTAGGATTGCCGGTTGTCCGACTTCTGAAATCTTTTGACTGATATCCGCCATGCTGAGCGATCCGATGATACCGTACAAGAAGGCAACCGTCATGACGAATAATGCGGACGAGATGACGTTAATCAAAAGATACTTCAGCGATTCTCGTAACTGTGCCGGTTTCCCGCCGAGAACGATCAAGACATAAGACGAAATCAGGAAAACTTCGAAGAAGACGAACATGTTAAAAATATCACCTGTCGTAAAGGCACCATTGACACCAACGAGCAGGAATTGAACGGCAATGAAATAGTAGTACCGTTGATAGGAAACGCTCAAGTAGACAATGGCATACCAGATGATACAAAGAACAAGAATGCTCGTCGTCGTGACGAGTAAAGCGGATAGCATGTCAGAGACAAGCGTGATACCAAAAGGTGCTGGCCAACTACCGAGTGTGACTGTTAAGATGCCGTTCGACCGGACAGTCAGCACAAGATAGATGGAGGCACAGACAGTCAAAATCGTCGAAAAGAGGGAAACGATTCGTTGTCCTTTGAGGTGTCGCGGGAAAAACATCAAGATGACACCCGTCAACAACGGGATGATGATTGGTAATAACGGTAAGTTAATCATTCGAATCGGTTCCTTTCATTTCTTCGATATTATCGGTTCCGAGTTCTTGATAGGCACGATAAGCGAGTACCAAGAAAAAGGCAGTGACACCAAAGCTGATGACGATGGCGGTCAAGACGAGTGCTTGCGGTAGTGGATCCGTATAGGAAGTCACGCCGTCCTTTAAAACCGGAGCAGCGCCTCGTTTTAGTCCACCCATTGTCATGACAAGCAGATGGGCAGCATGGCTGAGCAACCCTGTTCCAATGATAATGCGAAGAATACTTTTCGAAAGAATGAGATAAATGGCACACATCGTCAGGATGCCTGCGGCGATCGCCATGATGATTTCCATATTAATCACTCTCCCCAATCGTTTGAATAATCGTCATCGTCACACCGACGACGACAAGATACACTCCAAGATCAAACAGCATCGCGGTGTGAAGCGATGTCTTGCCGAACAACGGCAGGTTGAAATAATCATGTGCATGTGTGAAGAACGGTACGTTGAACAGAAGCGCTCCTGACGCCGTCAGTACGGCAATCAACATACCGAGAGCCGTGATCCATTTGTAGTCGAATGGCAAAATCCGGCGCAATGTCTTGATATCGTAAGCAAGTAGGATCAAAACAAGAGCAGAAGCCGTCACGAGACCACCAATGAATCCGCCACCTGGCGTGTAGTGTCCAGCAAAGAACAAGTAGACAGCAAACAGGAAGATGATGAACGTGATAAAGGAAGTCGCGGACTCTAAGATGACGTCATTCGTATGCTTTTTTGCCTGCTTTTTCATTTATCTATCCCTCCTGTTCGTCTGAATTTAATCATCGTGTAAATACCGATTCCAGCCAGTGCGAGAACGGCAATCTCAAACAACGTATCGAAGCCACGGAAGTCGACGAGAATGACGTTGACCATATTACCGCCAGCGGCAAGATCAGCGACGTTATCGATGTAATACTTGGCGATTGAAGTAAACGATCGTTGGCTGAGAGAAGCAAGGGCGACGAGTGTCACTGTCAATCCGACGAGTGCTGAAATCAAGGCATTGCCGAGCTTGAACGGGATGCGCTCTTCTTTCCGGCTGATTTCCGGTAAACGATAGAAAACGAGCAGGAACAAAGCGACCGATACTGTCTCGATGACGAGTTGTGTTAAAGCAAGGTCTGGCGCTCGGAATAAGACGAAGAACAGAGCGACCGTATAACCTGTCACACCGAGCAAGATGATCGATGTCAGTCGTGAACGCGCAAAAGTGATCGAGAGTGCACTCGAAACGAGAACGAGTGCAAGGATGATTTCATACGCGTCAATCGTGCTGATGGGATCAACCGCGAAGCGGAAGGCATCAAACCCGTATAATGCCGTCAAAATCAAGATGACGATGAATCCGAAGATGTAGACGAGATACGACCGCATGTATCCGGTCATGACCGTATCATGGATCTTTGTCGAGGTCTGTTCACCACGGCGTAACAAAGCGTCATATTGATGATTCAAGGAGATGGCACGAGGCATCCGGTTATAGAGCGATTGCCAGCGCGGCAGTGTCTTATACAAGATGATGCCAGCACTGATGATCACGAGTGTCAGGAATAATTCAGTATTGAATCCATGCCACATTGAAATATGCACATCAATCTTGCCACCCGCATCAACGACTTGCGGTAAGATCGCTTCGACTGCCGGTCGAATCAACGTATCCGATAATATATTCGGGAAGAGTCCGATGATGACGACGAGCGAGACGAGGACGAGAGGTGGAATCAACATGCCAATCGGTGCCTCGTGTGGTGTTTTCGGTAACTTGTCGTCTTGACGCTTACCGAAGAACGTTCTGCGGACGATCAAGATGCTATAGACGAATGTAAAGATACTTCCGACGACGGCGAGTACAGGAATAATCCAACCGTAAGACGGTAAGTGGAACAAGTCAGATCCTGAAACTTGAAGTACACCTGTCAAGAACATCTCTTTACTTAAGAAACCATTGAATGGTGGAATCCCCGCCATCGAAAGGGTCCCGATCATCGCAATCGTCATCGAAATCGGCATGAGTTGCGCAAGACCACCGAGCTTCCGAATGTCGCGAGTACCAGTCTCGTGATCGACGATTCCCGCCATCATGAAGAGACTGCCTTTAAACGTCGCGTGGTTGATCAGGTGGAAGATCGCAGCGACTGTCGCAATCGTATATAATCCGTCATCTAACGCGTCGACGTGCAAGGCGGCTACTCCGAGTCCGAGCAAGGACATGATCAATCCAAGCTGAGAAATCGTCGAGTAAGCAAGGATTCCTTTCAAATCATGTTGTTTCACCGCATTGAGTGAACCCCAGAATAAGGTGAATATTCCGACAGATGAGACGAGATAGAACCAGAGCGACTCATCCGCAAAAATCGGACTGAAACGAGCGACAAGATACAACCCTGCCTTGACCATCGTTGCCGAGTGCAAGTAGGCGCTGACAGGGGTCGGTGCTTCCATCGCATCCGGTAACCAGATGTGGAACGGAAATTGAGCCGATTTCGTGAAGGCAGCTAGCAAGAATAAAACGAGGGCGACCGAAAAGAAGGGTTCACCTTGAATCGATTCAAGCGACGCATAGGTCTCACGAATACTTAACGATCCACTGAGTGTTGAGAGAATCGCGATTCCCCCAAGCATCGCTAGTCCACCGAAGACGGTGATCAGCATCGATTTTTGAGCGCCGTAACGAGAACGTTCCCGCTCGTACCAATAGGCGATCAATAAGAACGACGAAATCGACGTTAATTCCCAGAACAGATAGAGGACGATCATGTTATCTGACAGCACGACGCCAAGCATGGCGGTCATGAACATCAACAGATAAACATAAAATGTTCCGAGTGATTCTTTTTTCGCATCTAAATAAAAAATCGAATAAAGAACGACGAGTGAGCCGATTCCTGTGATCAATAGTGCGAACAATAAGCCGAGTCCGTCGAGATACGTGACGAAATCGATACCGAGCGATGGTATCCACGGCATGCGTGCCGTAAAGGTCTCACCTGACATCGTACCAGCGAGAAAGCGGCTGAAATACGAAACGAGCAGTACAGGTACGACAAGTACAAACCAACCGGTATGAATGTTCGGAAGGCGTTTCGCTAGAAGCGGAATGAAAAGACTGATCAATATGGGCAGTAAAATAGCCCCGTGCATCACGGACACGAAATTCCCTCCTTTGTGACATCGACGACCAAAAATGAAAAAGGGACGCGAACGCAAGCTGTTGAAGCTCGGAACTGTCCAGTAGAAGACACGATTCATTTTGTTCGTCGAAGATGTTTCTGAATCAAGTATAGCGTACTTTTTTCCTTCTTGCATGACGTGAAGCGTTGAAGCATAAGGGATAGAGCCATTTTCTCTCTTGATTATTAAATATGTAGGAACACGGCAGAAATAGGCTGAAATTTTTTTTGATTTTTTTCAAATAACACGTTGATCCATGAGAAGAATGATTCAAATTCAAGTAACTCGGGTACATCTACCTAGAGCACAACTAATGACCATAGAGGGGGAACTTTCATGCGAGCAACATTCAAGACAGGTGTCATTTTAGGTGGTCTAGCGGCGATTGCGACAATCGCCTATCAACAATACCAACAACGAAAAACAACTTCAGACGATATTGATCATCGTCCAAGTGTCGACGCGAAACGCGATCCGGCTGAAGTCGGGCTGACACAACTTGATTCCATTCATCGGGCAGATTGGCAAGCGAATGGATTCCCACAAACGCACGCAGAACTCGAACGCCTCGAGCGAGAAGAAAATTAAAAAAGCACGTCTCTCGAATGAGAGGCGTGTTTTATGGTCATTAAGCACTTGTTGTGACTAGGGCACGTGTCCGTTCACTATGTGCAGTATAAGAAGAGAGATGTTCGAATTGATAAAGCGTTAAGGTCGCTGTGCGACGTTGACCAGTACTCGATTCAAGCATTAAATAAGCTTCATTGAAGTCTGTACCACCACCATCATAGCGGATGTGTGCCGTAATCGTTCGTCCATCCGTCGTCTGCATATAAATATCGTAACCCCCGAAATCAACGCGCTTAAAGCTAGTTGCCTCGCTTACGATGTGTTTGAATGTTTCAATCAAAGAATATGTCATCGTTCGTTCCTCCCTTTATTTCTTCCAAAACAAGATAAGTTATAATCAACTCCGAATATTACTTTTCCCATTAAATTGAAGAAATAAACATCAAAAATGAATCTTTTTTAATCTTGTTATGAAACGCGTTTCATACTTTATGATGATGACAGACGGTGCGTAACCGATTGCGGGCGTTAGCCGATACAGAAACTGTATAATCAAAAAGACAAGAGGATGGTCGTGACCATCCTCTTGTCTTTTTGATTATAACTCTACGTTATGGTACACCTGTTGCACATCCTCAAGATCTTCAAGTGCATCAATCATCTTCTCGAATTGTGCGACGTCGTCTTCAGACAACACGACTTCGTTTTGGGCGAGCATGACCAGTTCAGCAAGGGAGAACTCGGTAATTCCTGCAGCTTTCAACGCTTCTTGTACAGCATGGAATTGTTCCGGCTCAGCGTAGATGATGACAGATTCGTCTTCTTCGAGGATATCGCGCACATCAATATCCGCTTCCATCATCAATTCGAGAACGTCATCTGCAGTTTTACCTTCAAAGGCAAAGATTGCCGTCGCATCGAACATATAAGCGACGGATCCGCTCACGCCCATGTTTCCACCATTTTTTCCGAATGCAGCACGAACGTCAGAAGCCGTCCGGTTAACGTTGTTCGTCAACGTTTCGACGATGACCATTGAACCGCTTGGACCGAATCCTTCATAACGCAAGACGTCGTAGTTTTCTTCCGCTCCACCTTTTGCTTTTTCAATCGCCCGATCGACGATGGCACGTGGCACGTTGTATGTTTTCGCTCGTTCGAGAACGACCTTTAATGCTTGGTTTGATTCTGGATCGGGTTCACCTTGTTTAGCCGCTACATAAATCTCACGACCGAACTTTGCGTAGATCCGACTCGTATTTTTGTCTTTTGATGCTTTTTTTTCCTTGATGTTGTTCCATTTACGACCCATTTCATATCCACTCTCTTTCCGTAATATCAGAAATCCCTGATTTCCTATGCGTTATCAGTATACCTTAAACTACCTGACAGACTGAACTAAAATGTCGGTCGAACAGTTGAATTTCTACTAAATGCGTTTAAGTGATGCGGAAGAAAGGAACTTTACCGATAGAGAAATATCAATTTAAGGGAGAGTGACAGTATTTGAACCAGGCTGGAGTAGTTCATCGCGCATTATCACCATTCGTTTATGCCTATGATCAAGAGACCGTTCATGTTCGACTGATGACGGCTAAAGACGATATTGAAAAAGTCGAATTGATATATGGTGATCCGTATGAATGGGAAGCGGAAAAAGAAGAAGACCGAGATTGGAATTTTGATCCGGATAAAGAAAAATACTGGAAAGGGCAACGGAAGTCGATGCAATACAATGGAAGTGACGCGACGTATGACTATTGGTTCATTGCAATCCGTCCAGAACGGAAGCGGGTAAGGTATGGGTTCGAGGTTCATGGCGAAACCACAGCCGTTTTGACCGAACGCGGTTGGTATGACGAAGCGCCACTCGATCATCCGGGCTATTATTTTTCTGTTCCATATGTTCATGCGACGGATGTCTTTGATACACCGGATTGGGTGAAAGATACGGTCTGGTATCAAATTTTCCCAGAACGATTCGCGAATGGTGACCGGGCGAACGATCCAGCGGGAACGAAGGAGTGGGGAAGTGAAGCACCGGCTTTTCAGAATTTCTTCGGTGGAGATTTTCAAGGGGTCATTGATCACGTCGATCATTTACAACGTCTCGGCGTCACGGGTGTCTACTTCTGCCCAGTCTTTGAGGCACCATCCAATCATAAATACGATACGCTTGATTACTTGAAGCTTGATCCTGCGTTCGGTGACGAGAAAACGTTCCGCAAGATGATCGATGTGCTACATGAGAACGGTATCCGCGTATTACTCGATGCCGTCTTTAATCATATTAGTGAAGAGCACCCCGCATTTCAAGATGTCTTAGAAAAGGGACAAGACTCAAAATACGCCAACTGGTTTACGATTGATTCCTTCCCGGTCGATCCATCGATTCCAAACTATGAAGTGTTTGCATTTGAACGAAACATGCCGAAGTTGAATACTGCCCATCCGGACGTCAAAGACTATTTGCTTCACGTCGGACGTTACTGGGTCGAGGAATTCGGAATTGACGGCTGGCGTCTGGATGTCGCTAGTGAAGTCGATCATGCGTTTTGGCGTGAGTTTAGAAAGGAAGTCCGGGCTGCGAACGGAACATGTTATATCGTCGGCGAATGCTGGACGGATTCGCAACCATGGCTCCTCGGCGATCAATTTGATGCCGTCATGAATTACGGTTTGACAGAGAGCTTCCTGACTTGTTTTGCGACGGGCGAGACCAGCGTTCGTGATTTCTCACATGCAGTCATCCGGAATTTAAACTGGCATTCTCAAAATGTCAACGAAGTCATGTTCAATTTGATTGACTCGCATGATACGCCGCGTGCTCTAACGCGTGCGAAAGGGAATATCGAGCGGATGAAATTGCTTTTCACTATACTGTTGACGTTTCCGGGTACACCTGTCATCTATTATGGTGATGAGATTGGAATGACTGGGGGGCAAGACCCGGCAAACCGTGCGTGTATGGAATGGGATGAGACAAAGCAGAACCGTGAGTTGTTCGATCACATTGCACAGTTGATTGCTCTTCGAAAACAGCATCCGGTTTTAGCAAATGCCGGAACGTATCATTTCCAAAGGATCGATGATACAAAACAGACATTTGTCGTCGAGCGACGTCAGGGCGAACAGGTTTACTTGCTCGTAGTCAACTTAAGTGAAGAAGAACAATCTCTTTCATTTGAAGGGACGTATGAAAGTCTGTTAGATGCAACGACGTTGTCGGGAACTATTCAAGTAGAAGCTGTGTCAGCTCTTCTTTTGCGACACGTTTAAGAAAAAGCAAGTCGTGGATGCGATATCCATGACTTGCTTTTTTAGTGCGTGTGCATTACGAATCAAACGGATGGATCAGTAAACCGCTCCGAAGCTTCGGTTCGAACCAAGTCGACTTCGGGGGCATTACTTCTCCTGCATCAGCCACATCCATTAAATCTTCGATCGAAGTCGGATGCAAGTGAAAAGCGACCGCGGCATGTCCGGAATCCACGATTTGCTCAAGACCGGCATACCCCTTATGACCACCGACGAACTGGATACGTGCGTCCGTTCGCGGATCTTCGATACCGAGTAACGGTGTCAACAACTCTTCTTGTAAAATCGAGACGTCGAGATTCGCTTTCGTCCCTGTTCGTTCAGAATCGTACGAAAGGGTATACCATTGCCGATTGAGATACATCTCGATTTGGTGACGTTTTGTTTGTTCGGCACGTCCTTTGGCGATCGTGAAGCGATGGGCTAGACGTTCGAGAAAATCAACGACGGATTGACCGTACAGATCTTCGACGACACGATGATAGCCGAGGATTCGCAATTGTTCCTGCGGAAAAGAGACACCAAGGAAGCGTTGGGCTTCTTCCTGATCCGTCCGACTGGCAGCGACGGCTGCCGCTGCAGCGCGATGGTGACCATCAGCGATATAGAGGGCGTCGTGGCGTGCGAACTGGCTTCCGATCGTCAACAGATGATGGCGATCGATGACTTTAAAAATTCGGTGTGTGATTCCATCGACAGTAAAGTCGTATAGGGAATCACCTGCAGTAATCGTCGAGACGATTTCTTGAAGCTGGGCATCCGTTTGATGCGCAAGTAAAATAGGTCCAGTATGAGCTTTTAGATGTTCGACATGTCGGACACGATCGCGCTCTTTGTCCGGACGCGTGAACTCATGTTTACGAATTTGATTCGTTTCATAATCGCTAACGGAAACACATCCGACGAAACCGGATTGTGTATGTGTCCCGTCAGACAGTTGATAGATATAATACGTCTCGTCCGTGTCGAGCTGTAAGATGCCGTTTGTTTGACTCTCTTCGAAGGCGAGAGCTGCTTGCTGATAAACGCGTGGATCATCTTCAGCGATTAATGATGGAAGCGTGGCTTCTGCTTTATCGATCCGTAAAAAAGACAGCGGATGACGACGAATCTCAGACCGTGCTTCTTCGCGCGAATAAACATCATAGGGCAAAGCAGCAAAATCTGCTGCATATTTTGAATCCGGTCGTAACGCGGCAAAAGGTTCGAACGTTGGCATGGGGATCACTCCTTTTAAAGTAGACGTGTTTTCAAGACGCCAGGAATTTGATTCAGTCGGTCGAGCGAAATCAACTCGTCCGCATGGTTATCGATATCGATGATCGTATAGGCAATAGCATCTTTACTACCATTGATCATATTCGCGATATTGATCGACTCTTGTGCTAACACGGAGGCAATTTGACCGACCATATTCGGAATGTTATGGTGAGCAATCGTAATCCGTCGTTTTCCGGTGAACGGTAACTCGACAGCTGGGAAATTGACAGCATTACGGATGTTTCCTGTCTCAAGGAACAGACGCAGTTGATCGACCGCCATGATGGCACAGTTTTCCTCCGCTTCACTCGTTGATGCCCCGATATGCGGCAAAGCGATGACCCGTGGAAGGGACAAGATGAAGGCATTCGGGAAATCCGTCACATAATTAGCCAGACGACCAGACCGGAGTACATCGGCTAACGCTTGTTCATCGACGAGTTCGCCACGAGAGAAGTTGAGCAACGTCGCGCCGTTCTTCATCTTTGACAAGAGTGATGCATCGAGTAAGCCTGTCGTAGCGTCAACGAGCGGAAGATGCAACGTGATGTAGTCGTTTGTCGCGAGCAGATCCTCAAGCTGTGTTGCCCGCTGAATTTGATTTGAGACACGCCAAGCGGACTCAACGGACATATGTGGATCATAGCCTGTAACGGTCATGCCAAGCTCATGGAGAGTGTTGGCTAAGTTCGCGCCGATTGCTCCAAGTCCTACGATCCCGATTCGTTTCCCGAGCAACTCCGTTCCGACAAATTGTTTTTTGTTCGCTTCAATCCGCTCCGGAATATCCGGTCCGCGTAAGTTGTTCGTCCAAAGTAGACTGGGGACGAGCTTTCGCGCTGTTAAGAATAAGCTGCCGATGACAAGTTCCTTGACGGCATTTGCATTAGCGCCTGGTGTCGAAAAGACAGGAATCCCGCGATTCGCAAGTTGATTAAGTGGAATCGTATTGACACCGACGCCAGCTCGGGCTACGGCTTTAAGACTATCCGGGAAGCGCATGTCATGTAAATCCTTGCTGCGGACGAGAAAGGCATCTGGTTGTTCTGTTTCTCGCTGAACGTGATAGTCGTCTGTGAATCGTTTTAATCCTTTATCCGATAAATCGTTCCATAGTTGAATTTGATACATTTAGCGTTCCCCCTGTTCAAAACGGTGCATGATATGAATTAGTGCTGTAACCCCTTCGGTCGGCATCGCATTGTAGAGACTCGCGCGCATTCCACCAATTGAGCGATGACCGGCAAGATTGATCAAATCGTGACGCTCAGCGAAGTTCAAGAAAGCAGCGTCTTCCGATTCGCTTCCAGTCGAAAATGGAATGTTCATCCGGCTTCGATCCTTGATGGCTACATTATTATAAAAAAGAGTGGATTGATCAATTGCTTCATATAACATACGTGCTTGTGAGACGTTTCTTGCCTCAATCGTCTCGAGTCCCGTATCTTCAATCCACTCGAGTACTAATTTCGTCATATAAAGACTAAACGTCGGTGGCGTGTTATAAAGAGATCGCTGTTTGGCATGGATGTCATACCGTAAGTAGGCACCAATCGTATCAGGGACACGATCAAGCAACTCATTCTTTACAATGACGACCGTTAAACCAGCGACACCAAGGTTTTTTTGAGCACCAGCATACAACACATCGAATGACTCGATTGGCAATGGTTCAGACAAAATCGATGACGAGACATCAGCGACGAGTGGCACATCGACATGAGGCGGTGTCTGATAAGTCGTCCCTTCGAGCGTATTGTTCCAAGTGATGTGCAAATAGTCGGCTGTTGACGTGAACGGACCTTCTGGAATGAAGCGATATCCGTGATCAGCGGAAGAGGCGAGCACGTTGACCGTGGCGTACAGTTTGGCATCTGCAATCGCCTTCGTCGACCAGCCGCCGGTATCGATGAAATCAATCCGTCCGGTCTTCGTCGCCAGATTTTGCGGTAACATCGCGAACTGAAGTGTAGCTCCTCCTTGAAGAAACAATACGGAGTACGAATCGGGAATCGACATCAGTCTCCGTAAGGATTGTTCAGCTGCCTCCCGAATCGATTCGAAGATTGGCGAACGATGACTCATTTCAAAAACGGATTGTCCTGAATTTTCATAATCGAGTAGCTCGGATTGAGCTTTCAATAGGACCGGGGCAGGAAGGACTGCTGGACCGGCAGAAAAGTTATAAACCGTCATGAGGAACACTCCTTCTTGAATTTTCAGAAAATATGTACCACTCAAGTGTAACGGAATGAAAAATGAGAAGCAATTCCAACTGACGATGAATGGAAAATGAAAACAAAAACATCCCTTGAATCCGTTACGAAGGATCAAGAGATGTCAATTGACCAAAGTGCCATTTCCAACCATCTGACGTAGCACGATAGATGGATACGATCCGGAAACGACCAACGTATTGAGTTGTCCCGTATTCAAATCGGTCTTCTGTCAAACTATACTGGATTGCCGTATCTTCGAAATGATCAATGTATGAAAAATCATCGGTCCGGGATAACCAGCGGATGTTTGCAGGATCCACGTAATGATCGAGGTAGGTCTCGGCATCAAATGACCGCCCTAATGCATCGATGAACGTAAAATCGGGAGATAATAGATGCGAGACTTGTGATAAATCTCCTTTTAGCATAGCATCTTGAAGGTGTTGCATCGTTTGTTCGAGTGTCATGTTACATCTCCTTTCTTCCTGAATCGCTAGTGTAGCATATTTAAACAAAAAAAGACCCTGCGTGAGCAGGGTCTAAAAGAAATTAAAGTTTTACAACGTTAGTTGCTTGTGGTCCACGTTGACCTTCTTCAACTTCGAAAGAAACCTCTTGACCTTCGTCAAGTGATTTGAAACCTTCAGATTGGATTGCTGAGAAGTGTACGAATACGTCGTCTCCGCTTTCGCGCTCGATGAAGCCGAATCCTTTTTCTGCGTTAAACCATTTTACTTTACCTTGTTCCATGTGTATTGCCTCCTGCGTGTGACTGGCACACTGATTATTACTACCGTGATCAATTTCATCGAATATAAAGTGAAACACTTCGTATCTCCACCGAACAACAATAATTACTTAATAATATAGCATGCCCGTATCAAAAAAGAAAGGACAAAACAAAAAAAGAACAAAGTAAGCTGTTCTTCTATAAATACATCATTGAATTAAAGGGTTCATTTTACCTGTGGCGAAAGAGTATAACGGATTCTTTCAATTAAGTCGGAATATGTTCTCTTTTACTACTGAGTTGTCGTAATGTATGCAAAATGAATCCTTGGAAGTTCGGGTAACGTGTTGGTTGTTCCCAAACAGTGCGGAATAATTCGGTCATTGCAGAATGAATAAGTGCTTCATCGACCTGTGTACGATGAAATAAAAGAAAGAGTGTTTTTTCGTAACGATCGTATAATCGTTCGAGAGCAAAAGGATCGCGTCGTTTGATTTGATTGAGCAAATCAGTGTCTGAATACATAGGTCACTCCTTCTTCGACAGTTTTCTTTATAGCATGCTGTCACTGTAATGTAATGAACTATTATGTAGATTCCCGCTGGATGATTTATGAAACACGCAAACTTCTTGAACTAAAGATAATAATTTAAAGGAGGAAAAATGATGTTGCCTATTTATATTCGCCCGTATGTCTTAGATGATGCGGCAGTTATTCTTGAGATGAACTTACGAAATCGTGAACACTTCGAATACTGGATGCCAGTTAAGCCGTTACCCGAACAGTACACGTTAGAGGGGCAGCGGGAACGAATTTTTCGTCATCAGGAGTTGATGAAACAAGATGCGTATTATGCTTACGGTGTTTTTTTAACGGAGAATGATCAATTGATTGGCGATGTCTCAGCGATGTTCATCCAGCGTGGACCAGCCGAGACGTGCATGATCGGCTATCAGTTAGATGAAGCTTATGGCGGAAAAGGATTTATGGCTCAAGCAGTTGGATTGTTCGTAGACCATCTATTTGATGTCCATCAGTTCCACCGGATTCGTGCTGAGGTCATGCCGGGGAACATCGGATCAATCCGAGTTCTTGAAAAAGTCGGATTTCGTAAAGAAGGAATCGCGAAACAAAACCTCTTCATCAATGATGCCTGGGAAGATTTTATTCTGTTTGCTCTATTAAAAGAAGACCGGGAGGAGTCACGTCATGCCAATCTCTGATTATTATGCCAATCTACGGCGACACGTCGGAACACAACGTCTGTTTACACCATGCGTCGCAGCAATCATTCGAAACGAAGCAGGGCATATCCTTTTCCAGGATCCAGGTGGTCCGTTTTGGAGTTTGCCTGCCGGGGCGATTGAACTAGGAGAATCCCCTGCACAAGCAGTCATTCGCGAAGTCTATGAAGAAACGGGTCTATTCGTTCGACCCGTCCGACTAATCGCGACATTTGGTGGGGAATCGTTTCGACTTACGTACCCTGACGGAAACGAGGTCGAGTATGTAGCAACGATGTTCGAATGTGAGGTAGTCAGTGGGACGCTCGAGGCCATTGATGGGGAATCTAAGCAACTGGCTTATTTTCCAAAAAATGAGCGTCCGCCACTTGCATTGCCTTATCCTGATCAAGTGTTTGAGAAATCGGAGGCATCGAGTTTTTTCGAGTGGGAAGAACAATGGTTGACTGATTTACAACAACAATATTGTTAAAATCCGAACATTATTTTTTTGTTTACTAAAAAAGTTCATGAAAAATCTTAAAAACACGAAAATTTCTTTGACACCATGATAACAGTTCGTTATAGTGGTCAAGGGGCGAATGATTATCGCCGATATACAAAAAATATTCGTTATTAGAGGTGTTATTCATGGATGTAGTATTCGATTATGAAGATATTCAATTAATTCCAGCAAAATCAATCGTTGGTAGTCGTTCGGAATGTGATACGTCAGTCGAGTTCGGCGGTCGTCGTTTCAAGCTTCCGGTCGTACCCGCAAACATGCAAACGATCATTGATGAATCGATTGCTTTGTTCTTAGCTGAAGGCGATTATTTCTATATCATGCATCGATTCGAACCGGCACGTCGCCTAGCGTTCGTTCGTATGATGCAAGAGCGTCAACTGTTCGCTTCGATTAGCGTCGGTGTCAAGGAAGAAGAATATCAGCTGATCGAACAGCTCGCGACAGAGGGGCTAACTCCTGAATACATCACAATTGATATCGCACACGGTCATTCGGAAGCAGTCATTCAGATGATTCGCCACATCAAGTCGCTTTTACCAACAAGTTTCGTTATTGCTGGAAACGTCGGTACACCGGAAGCGGTACGCGAACTTGAGAACGCAGGAGCAGACGCAACAAAAGTCGGGATTGGACCAGGTAAAGTTTGTATCACGAAAATTAAAACAGGGTTCGGTACAGGTGGTTGGCAACTCGCAGCACTTCGTTGGTGTGCGAAGGCAGCAAGCAAACCGATTATCGCCGATGGTGGTATTCGGACGCATGGGGATATCGCGAAGTCGGTTCGGTTCGGTGCTTCGATGGTCATGATCGGTTCACTTTTCGCAGGGCATGAAGAATCGCCTGGTGAGACACATGAAGTGGACGGGGTGCTCGTCAAGGAATATTTCGGTTCTGCTTCTGAGTTCCAAAAAGGCGAACGCAAGAATGTTGAAGGGAAAAAGATGTTCGTCGAGCATAAAGGAAGTCTAGCAGATACATTGATTGAAATGGAGCAAGATTTGCAATCAGCGATCTCATACGCTGGTGGAAATAAATTGAAGGCGATTCGGACGGTCGACTACGTTGTCGTCAAAAACTCGATCTTCAACGGTGATAAAGTATTTTAAGTATGATGAATCCGCTCTTAACAGAGCGGACTTTTTTTGTTTCCTTAGCATAACTCTTCCATAGGAGGGGTATAAGTCAAATGGACCAAAAAATTCGGAATATTTTGGATAGGGAGTGATTGACATGCTATTTGAAACGACATCGTACTTAATTGAAAAATTCGCAACCGTTCGCAACCAAACGATCGCCTTAATCGAACCGCTCGAAGCAGAGGATTTCATCATTCAAGCTAGTTCAGACGTGAGTCCGCCAAAATGGCACATTGCTCATACGACTTGGTTTTTTGAACGGATGATACTACAGGAATATAGTGAAAACTATCAAGTCTTCCATCCGAAATACAATTATTTGTTTAACTCGTACTACAATTCAATCGGACCTTATCAACCTCGTCAACAACGGGGAATGTTGTCACGTCCGACCGTCGAGGACATCATCGCTTACAGGGCATATGTCGATGGACAAATGATCGAGTTCTTGAAAGAAGAACGGACTCCAGAAGACCAACGAAAAATCGAAGCATTGGTCGAGATGGGACTACAACACGAACAACAACATCAGGAATTGATTTTGATGGACGTGAAGTATAACTTTTTCACGAATCCGTTATTACCTGCCTATCAGTCAAAGTCGTTAGAACCAGACGTGCCTGAAAATGCACTCATGGAAACATCCTTTATTCCATTTGAGGAAGGACTCGTCGAGATTGGTCATACAGGAGACGGTTTTGCGTTTGATAACGAGAGTCCGCGCCATAAAACGTGGCTGCATCCGTTTGAACTCGCGACACGTCCTGTCACGAACGGGGAGTATTTGGCGTTTATTGAAGCAGGTGGCTATGAAAAGTCAGAGTATTGGTTATCTGATGGCTTTGCGACGGTTCAAAAAGAAGGCTGGAAAGCGCCATTATATTGGATGAAGGATGACGCGGGAGAATGGACGATCTTTACGATGAATGGCGTCGAACCATTGCGGCTCGACGAACCAGTCTGTCACGTTAGCTTTTATGAGGCGGATGCTTACAGCCGTTTTAAAGGGAAGCGTTTGCCGACAGAAGCGGAATGGGAATGGGCTTCTCGTCAAGTCGATTCCGTTACGAAGCGCAACATGATGGGAAACGGTACGTTTCATCCAGTCGTAGTCAAAGAGTCAGAGACGACGCTTGCAAGCATGTTCGGTAACGTCTGGGAATGGACATCAAGTCCTTATAGTTCGTACCCAGGCAGTAAACCACTCGAGGGAGCACTTGGAGAGTACAATGCGAAGTTCATGTGTAATCAAATGGTACTACGTGGAGGAGCGTGCGTGACGCCTGACGATCATATTCGCGAGACGTACCGAAACTTCTTCCCACCCGATAAACGCTGGTTATTTGGCGGCTTCCGATTGGCGGGTGATATGTGATGCGCGAGACGGTCATTGGGTACGATTTATATACGCCGCAACAAAACATGCGTTTAGAAGTCATCGAAGGTCTGATGCGCGAACAAAAAGTCTTACCTGCGAAATATTTTTATGATCATATCGGCTCCCAGTTGTTCGAGCAGATCACGCAACAACCGGAATATTATCCGACACGAACGGAACTTGCTATCTTGGAGCAACACCGAGCGGAAATCGCTCAGAGTATTGGGGATGTGCATACACTGATCGAATATGGAAGCGGAAGCAGTCGTAAAATCCAGATGTTGCTTGAGACGTTTACGCACTTGGATACGTACATGCCGATCGACATCTCAAAAGACTTTTTGATGGAATCTGCTCGTCAATTATCGGAGCGGTATCCTGCATTGCATATTAAAGCTGTTTGTGGAGATTATTCACAAGCCATTTCCTTACCGGTAGAGGAATCTCAAAAACGGGTCATCTTTTTCCCGGGTTCGACGATCGGGAACTTTGAACCGGAGGAATCGATGCACTTTTTACGTCATTCATCGCGGATCCTTGAAAGTGGAGATGGATTCTTGATCGGCGTTGATCTAAAAAAATCGACCGATGTCCTTGAACGTGCTTATAACGATGTAGCCGGTGTCACGGCAGCATTCAATTTGAACATGTTGACGCATTTGAATCAGATGCTCGAGGGAACGTTTGATGTGACACGATTCGAACATCATGCTTTTTATAATGAAGAAAAAGGACGAATCGAAATGCATCTTCGGAGTCAACTTGATCAACTCGTGCAAGTTGGAGGTGTGACGGTTCCGTTTAAACAGGGGGAGACGGTTCATACGGAAAACTCCTATAAGTATAGTAAAGAAGAGTTTGAGACACTTGCCCGTCAAAGTGGTTTTCATTCAGTCAATTGTTGGATCGATGACGATGAACGATTCAGCGTGCATTATTTAGAAAAAATGTAACGGCGTCATAATTAAAAAACACTCCTACACGTAAGCTTCCGTTAAAAGCATGACTGGGGAGTGTTTTTCATAGGTTAAAGTGTCTTATTCGATCCGTGCACCTTCAGGTATCGGATGTTCCGGCACGACGAGAATCGGCATCCATTGCTCTGAACGCCCAATCTCAAGCACTCGTCCGGACTCTTTTGGCGTACGACCAGGTACGTTGAGTACAGCAATCGCTTGTTTTCCAAACAGCTCGTGGACATCAGGTCGTAGTGAATCCCAAGCGAGTGAAAAAGAACGTGTAAATCCGTCGAATTGTAGCTCAAGCTGAATTGAGCCATCCGTGCGATTCGAAATCGACTGGATCGTACCGACACGAATATCTAAAGCATCAAATAATTCAAGTGAAACTACTGGTTTCATGGACAATGACGTACTTCCTTTCAAAAAGCATAAAGTGAGTTAGGAGTCGAAAGAGACGTATGTCGGCTCATAGGTCTGCCATTCGATATCAAGCGTTTGATGATTTGCAAGCTTCGCTAATTGGCTACCGAGATAAGGTCCGATCGTCAAACCGGATGCGCCGAGTCCGTTTGCTAAGAACACGTTTGGATGATTTTGAAGCGGTCCGATTACTGGTAACGAGTTTTTTGTATAGGGACGTAAGCCGATACGGAGTTCATCAATTGTCGTTTCCTCGAGACTTGGTAAGACAGGTAAAGCACGATTCAATAAAGCATGCATTCCTTTGACGGTCGGCTTTAAGTTGTAATCGGTCTGTTTCTCGTGTGTCGAACCGACGATCAGTTTCTTTTCGTGGATCGAAACCAGGTACAATCCGCGTTGTCCCATGACGACTGGCCACGTCGTTGATGTAGAATCCGTCAAGTCGAGTTGTAGGATTTGTCCCTTCTCTGGGTGCAAATCGATTTTAAGGTCAAGTGGCCGAAGAAGGTCATTCAACCAAACGCCTGCCGTTAAAATGAAGTGGTCTGCCGAGTACTGTTCGTTTTCCATGGTTATACCGGTGACGACTCCTTTGTCTACGACAAGAGATGCATCTCCTTCTAGTACAGTCGCACCGTGTTCGACAGCACCACGGATCATAGCGGCACATAAGGCACGTCCATCAACACGTGCACCGCCAGAGACGAATAAGGCATCTTCGATCTGTTCAACGAGCGGAAACAGCGTTTTGACACGTTCTTGATCGAGTCGTTCGATCCGTTCGATAGCAGGGGCTTCTGGAAAGCGGTTTTGCGCAATCGTCTCCATCTTATTGATTTTTGATGTTTCGTGTAAGGCAATCGCTCCAACTTGCTGATAACCTGTGCTCGTCTCGCCGAGTGCTTCGAGTTCAGGAATCAATGTCTTGTAAAAATGAGCACCGCTATTCGCTAACTTGTACCATGCCTTATTTCGTCGTTGTGTCATCCATGGACAGATGATGCCGGCTGCCGCATGGGAGGCGCGACCGGGTTCCTTCCGATCGACGAGTAAGACGCGTTCACCAGCCTTTGATAAATGATAAGCTGTCGAGGCACCAAGAATTCCGGCACCGACAATGATATGGGTGTACATGAAAAATTCAACTCGATTCTATTCAATTGGAATATCTTATATTGTAGCAGTAGAAGATCCGGGCGACTAGCAAGAGTGAGAATCGGATCGGTAGCACATCGAATAATGGGAAATGATGGGGAAAGTGAACTTTTTCGAAACCAATCACGTATACTAAATATACAATTTCTATAAACTGTGAATTAGATGATTAGAAACAGTTGAATTTGGAAACATACCCTTATAGGCATCATGTACTGTCATCATTGACTTTGAAACGGTCCATCATGAAGGAGGGGAAGGCAATGAATATGAGTCAAGCCATCGTACGCAAACGCTACACGGATCATACTTTATTTTATTCCGCCATCCTAATCTGGAAATTGCTATTTTTCCTGCCACTGCTCATGTTCGTCAACAGTGGCACGGACCATGTGTTTCAAATGTATTTCGTACCGTATCTAACGGTCATCTTGTTGTTTCGCGTGATGACCTACTTCGCGACCTATAAAGCATCTTTTATGGAGATGACGGAAATGGGTCTTTCGCTATCTTTACTCATCGCAGATGTATATTTGATTGCTTTGTTCGATATTCCACTTCCATTTGCCTTGATTATTCTGTCACTCGCTTTACTCCACTTCAGTGCAGCGTTTAGTCGTTTTCGGTGGTTCCGTCGTCGTCTCTGGTTGAATCGACATCTTGAGATCCTCAATTATTTGACGGATCACGGTGAAGTTCCGATTAAAATCGCCGTCATGGCAGAAGATGAAATGCTTGTAACGACGAAAAGCGGTAAAGAATTTACGTATCGTCAAGTATATTGGAGCGGTTTTTATATTGAACATGGTTAATCGTTCATAAGAAAAAGGATTCCCTTTCTGGAATCCTTTTTTGTTGCATTTGAAAAAATATAGTACGCTTAAATAATAAAAGGGGGGAGAGGAACTTGATTCGTTGTATATTGATCGATGCGAACGATACGCTCATTTTGACAGATGATATATTTCGGATACAAGAGCCGGGTATCAAACGCTATTTCGTTGATTTTAATCAACCGACAGATACAGAAAAGCAAAAATTGATCGATGTCTTTGATTTTCATCCGCTGGCGATTGAAGACTGTTTTCATTATTTACAACGTCCGAAGCTCGAGTATTATGCGGATCATAGTTTTTTTGTCCTTCATGCACTTGATGAAGGAACGTTGATGAGTCGTGAAATCAATTTGTTCGCAAGTGATCGGCATCTTGTTAGCTACCATGAGCAATCCTCGCCGGAAATTGACGTCGTGTTTGAACAATACAGTCATTGCCTACACACACAAGAAACGGTCGATCTCGTACATAAAATCATGGATAAGATCGTCGACGGTTATTTTCCGATCGTCCATGCGACAGAAGATGAATTGTTTGCGCTTGAGGAACGCTATCGATCACGCGGAAACGATCGTCGGTTGATGGAAGAAATTTTCGAATTAAGAGCGCAGTTACTTCGAATCTCACGGACAGTCATGCCGATGCGGGACTTATTGTATCGGGTCGTCGAATCGAAGCGGTTATCGATTCATCCGAAGAAGCAAGCATTCTTTCGTGATTTGTATGATCATTTACTAAAGTTATCCGAAATGATTGAATACAACCGATTGATGACATCTGAGTTTCGGGATAACTTCATTTCCCTCAACTCGTACCGGATGAATAGCATCATGAAGACGTTAACGATCTTTACGACGATTTTCATGCCGTTGACGTTCATCGCTGGTATATATGGCATGAACTTTGAACATATGCCAGAACTGACCACCCGGTATGGTTATTTCGTGACGTTAGGGGCAATGGGACTTCTTGCTTTAGTGATGATTCTGTTCTTCAAAAAAAATCGTTGGTTTGATGAATAAGGAGAGATGTAAGTGGATATTCGACAGTTACTTTTTTTTTACGACAATTGTCGAGCAAGGCTATAACTTAACGCGTGCTTCGAAACACTTGTCGATTTCGCAACCGGCGCTTAGTCAGATGATTCGCGACTTCGAACAGCTGGAGCAAGTGGAACTATTCATTCGAAAGCACGGACGGTTGACAGGGTTATCGGAAACGGGAAGTCAATTGTATGAAGATGCGAAGATCGTTCTGACACGTCATCAAGCATTGATGGGGCATCTGCGCGAACGCTCAAACGTCGTCCGAGGGAAAGTCCGTCTTGGAATCCCGCCTGTCATTCTCCCTGTGTTATTTTCACAGTTAATCCCGAAGTTCATGGCGGAACATCCTGGAATTGAACTCGAAATCATCGAAGAAGGGGCGTTTGAACTCAAACGTCGACTGCTACTTGAAGAACTCGATTTGGCCATTTTGATCGAACCAGGTGAATCCTATGGCATTGAACGTTTTCGATTGATTGAAGATGAAGTCGTCGTTGCCGTTCGCCCAAATCATCCGTTTCAAGCAAAAGAAGCTCTATCTTATAGTGATATTGGAAATGAACCACTCGTCATCTTAAATGATCGATTCATGTTACATCATCAAATACTATCGGAGTTTCGCAAAGTGCAGCAAGAACCGAATATCTTCTTCATGTCTGGTGCATGGGACTTGTTGATCGGGATGGTTCAAGAACTCGACGTCATCTCGATCCTACCGGAACCGATTCTGCGATTTCATCATGCGGATGACATTAAGATCATCCCGTTCGAGCCGCCGATGTTATGGGATGTCTCGTTGAACCGACTTGTCGGGACAGAATTACGCCCAGTCGTCCGGCACGTCCATCAATACATCGTCCACTATTTTCAATCGTTCTGGCCAACGCCTGTGCGGTGAAGAAAATACAAAAGACCGGAACGCGTCGCGCTCCGGTCTTTTGTATGGATTGATCATGTTTCACGACGTGACGTGCTGCGTCAGATTGCGAATTTTTGCGGCAGCTTGTTTATAAGGTGTCAGTGTCTCTTGTGCCTGTAACGTCGCACGTTCACTCTCGAGTTGTTCGAGTGCTTGGCGTAACAGGTGCTCTGAAAGGGATGTCAAAGAGACATCTAGATGTGCCGTCGCGACTGTCAGCAAACGCTCTTCTTGAGCAGTAGTGTATGCAAGTGCTTCTTGTTTAGTTAACGTCGCCAGTTCTTCCTTCAGTTGTTCTTTCTCATTCTTCTCAAAGAAGGCTTTCGCATTCCGGAAGTGGCGTTTGACACCAATATAAGGGGTTGCATCCTCGAAGGGTCCGTCGAACGTCATTTCGTTCAACCGAGAGACCGTGACAGGCGCCAGCTGGAAGGATTCGTTCCATTGCTCAAGCAACTGTTGCTCCTCTTGCTGACGACGGATTAAGGCCGCTTCAAGCCATTGGTCGACGCGGAAATGCGTGACCCGGAGCTCCTGCTCAAAGTCGAACCGGAGAAATGTCAACAGTTCCCTCAAGGCCTCCTGTAGTGCTACTCCTTTACTCGTCTGAGCAAAACGAACGGGATTATAGGCTTCTTTGAAGAAGTCAGGAAAACGGTAATAAATGCGTTGTACGACATGGTGCAACAGTTCATGAATCTCTGCTTTGAGTGCAGGTTCGATCAAAGTAGCACGATTGTCCTCGAAACGATCGGTGACCTGCTGTTCTAAAGTAGACAGTTCAGCCAGCCGTTCTTCTTTTCGCAGGAGGTTTGCTTCAGTCGCAACGATAAATCGTTCGAGGCGCTCGACGGTCTTTTCCGTCTGCTCAGACAACGATACTTTAGCAAGACCGGTCAAGTCCTCCGCTAGGAAGTGATGAAATGCTTCCTCGAACTCGGGTAAACCGGAAATGGAATCCGTTCGCTCTTGCTGCTTTTCGGCGAGTCCTTGTAAGCTCGAGACTCCATACAGTCGGGGCGACCGAATCCCGAAGCGTTGCAGTTCCGTAGCGACATAGTTCAAGACATCTTGACGTTCGCTTTCTGACGCAGCGAGATCAATCGCATTGACGAGGAAGAACATCTTATCGAGTTCGAACGCATCTTTGACACGACCGAGTTGAATCAAGAATTCACGGTCAGCGCGAGCAAAGGCATGGTTGAAGTACGTGACGAACAAGATTGCATCCGCATTTTTGATGTAATCGAAGGCGACATCGGTATGACGGACATTGATTGAATCCGCTCCTGGTGTATCAACGAGTGTCACGCCGAGACGAGTTAAGGGACTATCATAATAGAAATCGATGACATCGACGAAACAGCTTCGCTCTTCCTGTGCGACATATTGTTTAAAAGCTTCTTGATCGACCGTCTGGACGGTACCGATGAATGATTGAACGGTTGGGAATCCTGTCAAGAAAGCACGTAAGAACGGATCCGTCAGCGATGCGGCACGTGGTAAGAGCGTATCGTATGCCTGTTTCGTTGACTCGAACGTCATCGTTGCGACCATCGCTTCATTTAAGTCTTCAAGCATCGCTGCTTCCGACTTGAATGTGACTTCTGCCACGCCGTGCGAGTGTGTAGTGTCAACGGGATGAATCCGGTTGATGGACGCGGTCGTTGGGTTCGGAGAGACGGGTAGTACCTTCTCTCCGAGCAAAGCATTGCAAAACGATGATTTTCCGGCACTGAAGGCACCGAATAAGGCAATCGTGAACGATTGGTGTGTCAGTCGATCCAATTTGTCATTTAAATAAGCGACGGCTTTTTCAAAGCCCTGTAGACCATCCAGCTGCTGACGGATTTGAGCGACGTCTTCCGGTGCATAACGGACGGATTGTTGCTCACTGATCGTCTTCGTGAGCTCAAACGCAGTTGTTTCTGTCACCGATTCATACCCGGTAAAGGAAACGATTGTCGCTTCTTGCTGAATCAATTGCTCCTCCCAAACTGAGACTTGCGTCCGAGCCCGTTCGAGTTGTTGGTCAGATGGACTAGCAACGCCATGCTCATATCGCTCGAGTGCTACGGTAGCCTGTTGCCATGCTTGAACGCTATTCCATTTATGCTGTAGTGACGTCTGTTGTTGCAATAGTTCAGCTTGTTCTTTCGGGAAAGTTGCCGTCAACTCTTGACGAACAAGCTCACGCCACGCGTTCGTTTCCTTGACGAACCACGCTTGTGTCTGTTCGGCGACACGATTCGTGAACTGGAGCACTGATTCACCGGTGATCGTAATACCGGTTGGCAAGGCACTTTCGAGTACGGAAAGCGGCGGGGCGAGTGAAAGCTGATCGATCGCGACGATATGCGTATCCTGTAGGAGACCAAGGTCACGTAACGATTGTTTCATCAAGTTACGTAAATGAAGCGAAATTTCAGAAGCGGTCACTGTCTGATAGGCACGGAGCACATCTTGTGCGATCTCTGCTTGAGCCGCTTCCGTTTTTTTCGCGCTACGGAATAATCCAACCTTGAAGTCGCGTTGGCGTGACTCGAGGAAACGGCGCATCTTCTCGCGTAATTCGAACGGCATCAATGTCGCATTTTTCAAGAGTTGATCTCGATGCAACGAAAACGTCTGTACCCAGCGGTCCGGCTGACGTGCTTCTAATTGTTGCGAAACGTGGGCTAATTCGGTTTCGATCGTCTCTGGATCACGTCGTTCAGCGTCATTCAATTGTTCAGCCATCGTCTCGTGGGCTTCTGAAACGAGACGTGTGAGATAACGTGTGTGCTCTTGATGAAGACTTTCAAGCGTTAAAGCGGCAGAAGTCAACAACTTCGGTTGAGCATCACGAATGCTTTGTTTGACGAGCTGTTCGACTTCCATGAAATCGTTATACGGATGATCGGGTTTCCGCAGGCTTGTAAAGAAGATCCCTTTCGGCGCGACACCATGTTCAGCGAAAGATGCATGGACCGAGCGGCGGAAGGCGTCGAATGATAGTTCATCTTCACGATGTTTATCGATTTGATTGACGATTAAATATAGTTCCGGTACGGCAGCTTGTAATTCATTCGTCACCATGAAGTTCAATTCAGATTGAACATGATTGTAGTCCATGACGTAAAACAAGATGTCAGCCAAGTGAAGGGCGGATTCCGTTGATACACGGTGGGCATCATCGACCGAGTCGACGCCTGGTGTATCCATCAAGACGAGACCAGGAGGCAGATCGGACGCAGCATGCGTCAAATCGATTTGACGGACATCACCACTCTTCCCAAGTGTTTTAAGATGCTCCTCTTGCTCTGTTGCTGTTAGACGAACAGAAGGCTGTTCATGAAAGTGAACGATCGCTGAATCAGTGTCCCCTTGTTGAAGTGTCACGATGTTCGCACTCGTCGGAATCGGACTTGTCGGTAAGACCGATTCACCCGTCAAGGCGTTGATCATGCTTGACTTTCCAGCCGAGAAATGACCAGCGAAAGCAATCGTGAACTCTCGTTTCAATAGTTTCATAGCGAATTTATCTAGTTTATCTAAACGGAGTTGATCCGTTGAAGGTTGAATCAACGTGGCGAGTGAAGCTGTCGCTTCGAGTTGGTTCGATAATCGTTCCTCAAATGAGCGCATGCAATGAAACCCCTTTCTTTCAGTCATCGTTCAGTGTATCACGATTTTTTTAGTTTCGTCATCCTTCTGCAAGCGACAAAAAACGATCCGCCAAGGAAGAGGCGGATCGTTTTAATCGGGATCAAGATGACGGAACGATTTCGTCTGCGTGTGTTGATTCTTGTTCCGTCGAATGAATTCGACGCAATAAGTGTAATTTAAAGAGATACATGACGAGCAAGTGAACGTTCGCCTGCGTCACCTTATAGAGTATCCACGGTAAAGCAGGGACGAATTCGTGAATGGCAATGATACATTCCTGTGTACCGGGAATTTGCCGAAATTCAATCCGACCCCGGCTATCTTCCTCGACTTTTGCGAATAGTCCGCCGGTAATCCGGTATGTCGCCATTTGTCGATCACGAACCGGTTCCTTCGTCAATTCAAGTAGGGGTTGTTCGTAAAATGGAATGTTTATTCCAACGACTTGATCTTTCATAGTTGATGATAGGAAAGGACGCGCAAACGAAGATAACCAATCCATGTAATCGTCAGCTGCCCAGTCGGCATCGCGATCCTTCGGCAAAAGAACACGTTGAACTGAACGAACGTCAAGGGCGTCTGGTGTTGAAGACGACGAGGAAGAAGAACCTTTTTTTTCTTCCTCCTCTTTTAGCGCATCACGGACCGATTGTTCGAATGTAATTTTTCCGTCACTGATCCCTGGAACCATTTTTTCTGGATCTGCAACCATCTCATGAACCATGCTTTCAACGAGTGGATAGACGGTTTCTTTTGGTTCTCCAGACACGAGCGTCACCCAAAGTCGAGATAATTTAACGGTCAATAAAGGAATATCGATGGTCGGTTGTCGTTTTCCCATGATGTCAGCAGTTCGAAGGATCATCTCTTTATAGGTCATCGCTTCCGGTCCACCGATATCGATTGCCCGGTCTTTAACATCATCGCGATCGACACTTTCACCAAGTGCATGAATGACATCCGGTAAAGCGACGGGGTGTGTCTTGTTACGTGTCCATCGTGGGAGTGCCATGACGGGGAGGCGTTTGACGAGCTTCGATAAGATTGGGAAAGATGAGCCTTTTGGACCGACAATCAATGCGGCACGGATCGTCGTCACCGGTGTGCCATAAGCACCAAGAACGCGTTCGACCTCGAGTCGGCTCTTTAAGTGACGCGATAGATTTTCTGTTTCCTCAGGAATGATACCACTTAAGTAAATGATTTGTCGGATACCATTTTCTTTTGCTGCACGGGCAAAGTTATCGGCTAACAGTAAGTCCATGTTTTCAAACGATCCTTGTGTCAATTTAGCAGAAGGCATCATCGAATGAACGAGGTAGACAGCGATGTCCGCTCCTTTCATACCAGCAATCGTATCGTCTAGAGAAAAGAGATCGCACGATCGCCATTCGACACGTTCCTCATTGTCCTTATCATCGCCGTTTCGAGAAAGGGCAATGACGTCATATTTTTTCTTCAGTTCGTTCAGTAGATTGTGACCGATGTAACCGGTAGCTCCGGCTAAAGCTAGGCGCGTTGGCATGGGTGTAAACTCCTCTCTTATATCTGTTGTAATGTACCCCCAATCGTGTCAGTTCAATCGTAAGAGGATACGCTGAGATGATTCAGTTGGATGGAATAGGGAATAAAAATATAAGGAAAAGAATCAACAGGAAGAATGAAAAACAAAGGAGGCTTCAACCATGCAGACGATACAATTCATGCAAGCGGAACATGAACGACGATTCGATCTGTTGTGGAGACGCTTAAAGCCGAAACAACGAGAAGATGCAGCGATGGTCTCGATGCTGTATCTCGCAACAGGACAGCCACAAGTGCTCGAACGATTCTCGGATTATTTCTTTCCGGATAGTGGTGAGTTTTTTGATCGTGAATTTCTGGCAGAACCCTATCCAAGTCCAGCGTTAGAAGCAATCATCCACTTGATCGTACAATTATATAATGGGCGAACGACGATAACGATCATCGAGTTGATTGAACGATTGGATGAACAACAGATGTCGCTTGTACTCGAATCGATTAAATTACGGGCTTACGGGTGTCAGATGCTACAAAAAGTCGCGAAATCGTAATGGTACACGTATATGAATCCGATCGACGAAGAGATTTCCTGATTCGTCGGTCGGATTTTTTATTGTGGAAGAAAAGTTGTAAGTTCAAGAATCGATGAGAAGATGTTCGTAAATCAGAGTTCAACAAAATAAATCGTCCTGAAAATAAAAGCTAAGTTTATTCACGAAGAACTAATTGAGGTGGGCGACGACTGGAAATAAGATGAAAGTATCAGTAAAAGGTGGTTTATCTATGGAAGGAGTGACATCATGCAGCTCAAAGAATCGATCTACTTTCACTCACCGATCTTCATCCAAAACTTGTTGACGACTTTACAAGGACGTCGCCTGTTCCACGAACGATATGGTCCAGCCTATCAACAACGCCTACAAGAACTGAAGCAGAAGTTAGGACGACCGAATGACATACGGGCGGAACAGTTGCATCGATTAAACGACTTCCTTTCTTTTTGCCAAATGCATAGTCCGTATTATCAGGAATTGTTTTCCTCTCTTGCGTTAGAGCTCCCTCTACGATCGATTGACGAACTAACACAAATTCCTCCTTTGACGAAAGAAATCTTACGACAACAAAATGAGGATGTCCATGCGCGCGTCCATGCTCCGATTCTCGGGAAAACGGGCGGTACGACCGGCAAATCGATTCAAGTCCATTACACGAAAGAAGACATGCAAATCCGCATGGCGCATCTCGACTTTTTCAAATGGACACATGGCGTCGATCAAGGGATGCGCCGTGCGAGTTTTACCGGTCAAACCCTTGCCTCGCCTCAACAAAAGGCACCGGTTTATTGGCGGACAAATAAAGTCATCAATCAAATGTTGTTCTCGATCAAAAACATCAATCCGAAAACCGCAGCCGCATATATTGAACAGCTCAATCGGTTTCAGCCGGAATCGATTGATGGTTTGCCTTCAGGAATGATCGAAGTTGCACGATATGCTAAAAAATATGGCATGACTTGCACATTTCGTCCAAAAGCGATTTTTCCGACGGCTGAGATGATGACGGCAGAAGAGCGAGCACTTGTCGAGGATGTTTTCCATGCGCCAATCTATGATCAGTATGCGTCTTCAGAAGGGGCTCCGATCGTCGCGGAATGTCCGTATGGCAAAAAACATTTACATTATGAGATGGGAATCATTGAACGCGATGAGGATGGCGAAATTCTCGTGACGAGCTTCGATACGCACGGCACACCACTTATTCGCTATCGAGTTGGAGATCGCATGACGCTCAGCCAGGAAACGTGTCCTTGTGGTCACCAAGGTCCGATCATCGCTTCGATTGACGGACGAGGACGAAGTTTCATCCAATTACGAAATGGACACCGTGTCTTTGAAGGGGAGCTCTCAGGAATCGTTCGAGCATTCCCGAACTGTATCGAACGTGTGCAATATATTCAAGAGACGCGGGATGAGATTATATTATTGTATGTACCAGATGAACGGTGCTTCGAAAAAGAACACGAGAAGAAACTCTTTTTCGTTCTGGATCGATTGTTTGAAGGACAACTGAATGTCGTCATGCGCGCTGTACCAGAAATTCCGAAAGAAATCAGTGGAAAAACATTACTAATTAAACAACAATACGCTGGATGAAACATTTCATGCAAAAATATAAGAAACGAGACGCCCCTAAGATGGGGTGTCTCGTTTTTCGAATATCTCGTAAACCGTTCGAATTATGATCGCGGACGAACCGGGACCCAAATTGCTGATTGATAATCGGCGGCATATGGATCGCCTGCCGAATAGACTTCGAGTTCTGCATGAAGTAACGGTTCATAACCATGTGAAGGAAGCCACTCTTGATAGATACGTTGCCACATCACTTGAATGGCGTGTGGCATTGGACCAACGACCGGAAACGTCGCCCAAAGACCAGCAGGAATCGTCATCGTTTCCTGACCGGGTAGGACTTCCGTTGTTGTCGTCGCGATCCAATAATCCATCGATGCTTCGGTGAAATTGGAGCAGACACCAACGACACCTTCGATTTGTCCATCATTTTGTTGGAACAAGACAGCGTCTTGTCCAGAATCGTTGACATCATTCCAAAACAACGGAATCAGCTGTTGTTGGGCACCATCTTGCGTTGGAAAATGTTTTCGCCATCCTGAAATCTGTAAAGCCGGTCGTTCAATGAGTTGATAATCCATTTGCTCCAGTCCCTTCAAGGTCACCTGAATGCTCAGGCGGTTATAGGCGTGAATCGGACGTCGCTCGCTTCGCATCAACGTCGGGGAACAACCATGCTGACGTTTGAAAGCTTTTGTGAAAGCTTCCGGCGTCTCATATCCAAAACGTAAGGCGAGATCGATAATTTTTTCATCCGTCTGTGTCAAATGTTGTGCAGCAAGCGTCAGACGTCGCCCCCGGATGTATTCAGGTAAGGTCATCATCGCAAGTAAGGAAAACGTTCGTTGTAAAGGATATGCCTGTATCTGAGCAACATTTGTTAAAACGTTGAGATCAAGCGGTTCCTCTAAATGATCCTCGATATAATCGATGACGCGTTGAATGGATTCGAGCCACATCTTGTCACCTCCTTGTCTTTAGTATATTGGTGCAATGAGCAACTGACCTGTCCAAGGCAAACTCAATTTGTCAGGGTTCACTCTTCGCTGATTTTGTCCTATTCCTGTCAGATATAGCAGGTATCGTAAAGTAACGAGGACATGGGTATCAAAGAGTAATCTACAATCGCTTTCCTCTATTTCTCTACCAGCTGTCCACCTTCTAATTATTTCTCACCATACCTCGTTTAAACGTATATTTTAAAATACACGCGTTATTAGTACTTTGAAAGGTTTACCACTTTAAAAGTATTTTAAATTACCTCATCCATTCAGATTGTTTTCGATATCCCTTACCTTTTGTAAAAGCCATTTTTTATTTTCTTTGTCTTTTACGATGATGAAATCTTCTGTTCCTTTAACAGCATAGATGGTGGATCCGACTGAAAAGAGATTCGATTGACTGTTCGCTTGGGGCATTTCGTATGCTTTTGTTTTCTTTAGTATCGTACTAATTTTTTCTCCTTGTTGTTTAGATGCGTCCAATTCAGCTTCTGTTCCGTTATATTCTTTATTGTTCACAATGACGATCATTGCATAGCTTCCTTTTTCTTCTGTACCAGCCTGACTGCATCCCATCAAAACAAACAGAAATCCGATTGAGAAAATGACGAATCTTCTTTTCATGAGAACCTCTGCACGCTTTTTTTGTTTAATTTTAACATATATTAAATTATTCACCTTTTAATTCATGATAATACAATAAATCAAATAGTCATTGTAAATTGAGATCATTCGTCTAAATTGATCATAGATAAATGTCGCATCTTTTGTTAAAAAATAAGGTAAAATCAGGAAAAGGAGGAATGTAGATGAAGCCCCAGATTTTACTGTTAGGCATGTTCCATCTTGATCGACCGGCAAATGGTGATCTGATTCGTCCAGTAATTTTTGATGTCGCATCAGAGAGACGGCAACAGGAAATCAAGGAAGTCGTCGTTCGATTAAACAGATTTCAACCGACATGCGTTGCTCTTGAAACGTCACCTGAACGCATAAGTGACCTGCAACATACATATGACACCTATCAATACGAGAGTGATTTAACCGCTAATGAACGGCAACAAATCGGCTTTCGCCTAGCCCGGATGGCAGGATTAGCACAGTTGCATGGAGTCGATTGGAACGAAATCGTACCAGGCGTACCGGATTTAGGAATAGTCCGTTCACATCATCCGGAAGCTTTCGAGACGATCGTTACTGCTGAGATGAAGCGGACTGAACAATTAGAGAACGCGATGGAGCAGTTATCCTTTTCCAAGTGGCTCGATCAATTGCACGCTGAAGAGACGATTGCAGCGTCCGCTAAGGTCTACGATCAAATCGAACAGCTGGAAAACGGGCGAATTTGGATCGAACGCTACTGGCATGCCCGTAATCAAAAGATTGCCGATCGTCTACTGCAACTTGCCCAGACGACCGAGCGAATCGTCTGTTTGTACGGTGCTGCGCATCTTCCGCTATTAAGACAATACTTAAATGAATCGAACCAAGTTGTAGTGATGACATGGAGCGATTGGAACAACGATAAGGAGTGTATGTAAATGCTATTTCACTACCATATTTGGACACCACATTTGGAGGAAACAGAAGCCTGGTATACAGCACGCGGGTTTCACGTTTCTCAGCGCATTGGAAAGAAAGATGGAGAGTTTTCTTCGTTTAATCCACCTCTGACATGGAACGATTTTCGAACGGATAAGATTGTGTTTCGGATCATTGAAATGAAACGCGGGGCAGTGAACGTGACTATCGGGTACGGGAAGGTCATTCGCTTCGACCACATCGGATTTTTGATTCAATCAGATGACTTGCAAATGATCCTTGACCGTGCAGAAACACTTTCATTTACAGTCCAACCGAATGAGCGTCGGACGTTTTTGCAGACACCATACGGATTACGGATTGAACTGCAAATCCATGAAGATGCGATTGCGGATACTGATGGAACGACACTTGAGCGTCTGATCCTAGCGACGCCGCTCGAAGGATTAGAGGCGGATTTAGCGAAACTGTTCGATCAACCGGTTCCGCAAATCCAAACCGTCCGCGGGGAGAAGACCGTCTTGCAAGAAGCAGTCTTTTCCGACGTATCGCTAGCAGGCACGGATCCGAACGGTGTTCAGCTCGTCTGCTCATAATCAACGAAGACTTTGATCGGGAGATCGGTCGATGCCATTAAGGCAGCGAAGCAGTTGGCGAGCTCCGAAAACGAAGTTTCTTGTTCGAACAAAGCAGGTAATGTCGCGTGACGATCGTTGGAAAAAAGCCAGTCTGCGTGCATATGGTAGCTCCAACCGTCACTCGATGCAATGATCTGAAGTTCCTTTGCGTGAAACGCGGGCGTCAACGTCAAAGATTCAAGGTTGCCGTCCGATAAGACGCAGATTGCACCATGAGGACGGACAGCGGATTGAAGTTCGGCAAAGGCCGCTTGACGCCCGGAACATTCGATGGCGGCGTCATACGTGTCTGAATCCGGCGTGACGATGTGTGCCCCTAATTGACGTGCTAATTCAGCTCGGGAGGCGAGCGGCTCGATGATATCTATCTGGCGAACGTTAACGTAATGCCGTAAGTAATGTACCGTCAACAAACCGATCGTACCCATTCCAGAAACTAAGACTCTCGCGTCGGGCGTCAATGTCAGTTTTCGGACGCCTTTTGCCGCGTCACAAGATAGAATCAGTAGCAAAGCTTCACGTGGTGAGACATGAGCAGGAACCGGAATGACCTTCGACTCAGGTACAACCGCTTGATCTTGATGACCATAGAAGCTGACGACCCGATCACCGGGTTTGACGGTTTGGACCGCTTCACCAACAGCAAGCACCTTACCGTAACTTTCATATCCGGTCTCGAGCGGATAGTTATAGCTGGTTTCAGTCATGTCTTGTTCTAGCCATTGCGGAAGTTCGGCGCCGATACTAATGGCACCGGCTAGAGTGCGGACGTGGACGTCATGGATGCCGAGCGGCGGCAGTTCCCGAACGAGATAACCGGGCGTCTTCGGCTCCATAAGACAGCAAATCGTTATAGTGTTCAACATATGAACCTCATTTCATTATTGGATTGATTACATATAAATTAAGCATATACCACTTTACTTGTAAAATATAACAATTCGAAACCAGAAATGAGGTAGAATAAGTAAGGGAAGGGGGAGGTCGAATGGAACCATTATTGATTTTGGCTTTGCTCGTGTTCGCATTCTTGACGTTTCGGTACAGTAAAATCCTTGTCCGAAAGGATATCTCTACCGCAAACAAACGACTCGCGATCGTCTTTTATTTGATTGCTGTCAGTGCACTCGGCGCTGTCGTCTATTTTAACGTATAAGGAGGATCATCCATGCACTCAACAACAAAACGACGAATCGGTGCGTATATCATCAACCAGGCTGTCTATCTCGGACTTTCCGTCGTCATCGAAAAAACGGTATTACGACGTGTGAAGTCAGAAGTCGTTCACGCCGTCGTGACACAACCGACGATCAGTTTTCTAGGAGAAGTCGCGCAATTAAAACTGTTGAATGGAAAAACGGTTGGCGGTCAGATCTGTGGCATACAGGTCGAGAGCGAGAACGGATTGCCGTTGACGACGAAACAAATCGTCCGTCGAACAGTTTATCGCGATACGGTCTCGTTGTTTAAGATTCAACCGTATTGGAAACCGTTTCTCGAGAACGGACAACGATTACCGGAAGATGACTTTGCGAGAACGATCGTCCGCTTGAACCAGGAGAAGCTAAAAAATGAAGCTTGATTTTCATGTCCATAGCGTCCGCTCCTCTCACCCAACAGGAGCCATTCTACTCTACCATGGTTGGGGCGGTACGGCTGTTTCTTATCTAGAGTTTGCGCGACAATTATCTGAAGAAGGGTTCGATGTCTTTATCCCGGAACTTATTCGACACGATCAACGTGAACCGTTTGATCATCCGTTTGATCCAGAAGTATCGACGACCTATTTTTGGACGGTCGTTGAACAATCGATCAAGGAAGCGACAGCTATCATCGAACAATCAGGCTGGCATGTTTCNNCGATCGCGATCGGCGTCTCGATGGGTGGGTTCATTGCCCACGGAATCATGGCGCGTTTACCGATTAAAGCGCTCGTTGCGATCAATGGGGGCGGTGCCTTTCTTGAAGCGGAGCATCAATTCCGCACGCGCGACGGACGACCTGCTATCAAAGAAACAGATGTACCATGGAAGATCGATCCGATCGATGTGATGGATGAGCGTCCGCGTTTGCTCCTGCACGGGGATGCTGATGACATTATTCCACTATCAATCCAGCAGTACTATCACGTAACAGCAGTTCAAGCAGGTATGACGCAAACGACTGAATTATGTGTTTTTCCGGGTGTGAATCATACTGTGACGGAGGCGATGATCGAACAACTGATTGTCTGGGTGAAGCACGTCAAACTTCAAGGGGCGACAGATGGACTATATACGTTTTCTCCGCAGTAAGGTCGGTCAGGAAAAAGTGATGTTGAACTTTGCAGGTGGCATCGTCTTCGACGAAGAGGGACGCATTCTTCTACAAAAACGGCGGCAGCAACAAGCGTGGGGCTTTCCCGGCGGCGCACTGGAACTCGGAGAGTCGATTGTCGAAGCAGCCAAGCGTGAGATTTTGGAAGAGACCGGTTTTCATGTCAGGATCGAACGTTTGAGTGGTGTTTATTCGAAATACGAAGAGATGTATCCAAACGGGGATGTCGCCCAACCGATCGTCCATTTTTTCGTTTGCCGAATCAATGGGGGACAGTTAACGATCGACTCCAATGAATCACTCGATGTTGCTTTTTTTGAAAAAGATCAGATGCCAAAACTCTATAGTGAACTGCATCAAACCGCCTGGAACGATTTTTTGACGGAACCGGGTCCGGTCTTTCGATAACGTAAAACATCCTTCTGATTTTAACGTCAGAGGGATGTTTTTGCATGCTACACGTTTAGCGTTCGAATCCACCTTCGGAATGGATGACTTGCCCGGTCACCCAGCCACCGTCAGGACTGACGAGGAATTGGATCAATCGTGCGACGTCTTCCGGCGCGCCGATTCGACCGAACGGAAAACTAGGTTTAAGCGCCGTCCGGGTTGCTTCATCCATCCAAGTCGAGTCGGTCGGACCTGGATTGACGGCGTTGACGGTAATGCCAAGCGGTGCCACGGCTGCCGCGTATGTCTTCGTAAACGTCGACAAGGCACCTTTCGTCGTAGCGTACGCAATCTCGTCAGGCATCGGACCGAGGTCTTGTCCGGACGTCAGTTGAATGATACGACCGGACGTTAGATGTGCTTCAGCGAATCGCTTCGTAAAACGTGTCGCGAGCAACAGCGGTGCCCGGAGATTGACGGCATAGTGTTGATCAAGACTTGCTGCATCAAGCGTTCGCCAATCTGTCATTGTCGAATGGGCAGCGTTGTTGATCAGGATACTTGGTGTTCCAAAGTCTTCTAACTGATCGAATAAATCGTCAGCGGCATCTGCTTGACTTAAATCGAGTTCAATCGCAAGGACGCGGGCACCATGACTTTCGAGTTCGGTCGTAAAACTAGCCGCCCAATCCGCTGTTGCTTTAAAATAAGTAAAGATCAGGTCATGTCCAGAAGAGACAAGTTGGCGGCAGATTGCAGCTCCGATGTCGCGTGTCTGACTGGCACCGGTCACGATGGCAATCGATCGTTTTGTCATATATATGCTCCTTTTAAGTAGATGGATTTGTAAAAACCAAATGTTTACAGAATCAGTATAACGGAATGAAGAGAAGAAGAGAAAGCGTTATCATGATTTAACATACTAAATAATTGCATGTTTATACCCAAAGTGTGGTAAAGGAAAAGTGTACAAAATCATTCGTTAAACAGGTAGGGAAGGGTGAATCAATCATGAAAGCAATCGTATTATTCGATGGAGAATGCAATCTCTGTGACGCGAGCGTCCAGTTCATCTTAAAACGAGACCAAGGATATCATGATTTTGCATCGTTACAAGGGGAAACAGGACAAGAGCTCGTCCGGCGTCATAATCTTCCGGAAACGATCGACAGTGTCGTTGTGATTGATCGAGGTGTACCCTATATTAAATCAGATGCAGCGTTACGGATTGCCCGTCATTTAAAAGGTGGATGGCGTCTGTTGAGTGTGTTTCAGATTGTTCCACGTTCACTTCGGGATCGCGTCTATGATTTCGTTGCAAACAATCGTCATCGTTGGTTTGGACAAAAGCAGCAGTGTGCACTGCCGTCTCCGGAGACACGTGCTCGATTTCACGACTAAATATGAAAAACCGCGACGAATCGGTCGCGGTTTTCTTCTGTTCATTAGTTGGTCACATGCAACCAGTGACAACTTGGCAACGGATTGCCGAGGAAACTTAAACCTAAATCATGGGCTTGGTGGATTGTTTCAAAACAATCGTCTCCTTCATCCAGATATACTTCATGGTGCGGTGATTGGAGATGTGTTCCTGCGATACGCCAAAGATTTGCATGATGCGCTACCTTGATTTCGTAGTCGATATTAGGTGAGACGACGAGCGGATTGCCGACAGAGTGGTGGAGCGTATATCGTGCTTTTGATTGATCTGATAAATAGACCCGCTGAGTCGACGCTACATCTTCTCGATATAACTGATGACGAGCATCAAAAGATCGGGTAGGGTTTGCTTGTTTTGATAGTTGATGAGTGGTTTCACCATCAAATGTCAGGACTTCTGTAAAGGTGCGATACTCTTTTGAAAAAGGCGAATATTGTCGCGCATCGCCTTCGAAATAACGATGCGAAGAAAACGGATTCGGGTTCATGAGAATTGGAGGAGCAATGAACGTCAGTACACGCAATCGGTAAGAAGAAACCTTCTTATGTGAAGCGGATAGCGGGTACAAAGAAAAATAGAGCACGAATTGTTCAAATTCTCGTTCACGGTCTTGTTCCTGTTTTATCTGATTCGTAACGCGGGCGAACGTCTCGATCATCCGTGCGAACGGCATCGATTTTCTTGAAATTGGACGGAGCACCCGGATTTCAAAACGTGTAAATTGTTCAGGGTTAATCGTTCCTTTCCATTCGGGTGACGCAGTTTGACCTAATCGATGCCCATCTTGAAATACCGTATAATGCGATACCTCTGGGATTTCACCCCACAACAGTCGGACAGCATGATCTTGTTGGATCAGGACAGTCATTTTTCGGTTCCAGAACAAATCATCTGTACTTGAAACAAGAGCGGTGACGATACGTGTCTTCGAATCTGAATCGATCAGTTCGAATGACAAAGGCTCAAATAAAGGAAGTGTCTCCGTTTGATAGCTATTCGAGTTCTGAATGAAACACGGTCTACTATTTAATAAGAGACGGACGTTACTTGTCCCTTCCCAGGTGAGACAAACAGTTTCTCCACTTTGTTTGATTTGAATATGATTGATGTCAATCATGAGACTGATCGCTCCTTACACGAATTCTGAAAGAAAACCCCTTCCACTTCAAAATCAGAAGGGAAGGGGGAACGTCATAGTAAGCCTTTAGCGACTTCTAGTTTTTCTTGATCGTGTTTTAATTGTTTTTTCAAGTCATGCACGTGATACATCTCATGATCGATCATGTATCCGGCGATTGCTGCGTGAGTCTGAATGGCTTTGTTCAGCTGTTCAGTCAAGACTTTTCGAACGTCAGGAGAAGCCGTTTCCGTAATTGCAACAGCATAAGCGCGGACAAGTGATTTGCTGCTAATCAAGAAGTCTGTCGCAATCAACTCGTCGCGTTTTTTACTGGGACGGCTAATGAATTTCGAGTGTTTCATGGATTGCGAGTGGTGATTTAGCCATCGATCTCACTCCTTATCATGTAACATACGTTTGACAGTATCTTTGACGTTTTGCATTCCTGTTTTTTCTGCTAGGTCGTGGTGAAGTTTGTGTGCCGGTACCTTCATGTTCGGAATATTTCCTTGCGGTGCAGGATTTTCTAGATGAACGAATTCACCGGTTCCATCCTGCGCTTCCCCTTGAGCCCAGCGACCTTCTTTTGAAGCTGTGTCTTCCGATAGGTCCCAGAACTCATAAGCATGCGGTTGCGCTTCCATCTCATCTTCCGGTGCGAAAGTAGCAGGCACGACAACTCCATTTTTCGTCTCCAGTTCTTCGATCGCAGCCATCCATTGATACTGATGATACCGGTCGCGAGCGAGCATCTTACGGAAGGTAGCACGAACGCCTTCATCCGTCGTCATATGATAGAGGCGAGCGACCTGAAGACGACCTTGTGATTCAGCATGTAAATTCGACTGCATGTCTGCCAACAAGTTACCGCTCGCGACGATATAAGATCCGTTCCACGGAATGCCGTTGGCGTTCGATGGCAGTCCACCGAGACCGCTGACAAGAAGATGCTGTGGATTCATACCCCCGAGAATTGCTGCCGTCGCTGGATCTTTGGCAGCTTCTGCCTGATCATCCGGTGACGCCCCGTCGAGCAATTGAGAAATGAGGGAACACAGCATTTCAACGTGCCCGATTTCTTCCGTCCCGATATCCATCAGCATATCCTTGTACTTTTCTTCACCACGGCAATTGAAGCCTTGGAAAAGATATTGCATCATGACCGTCATCTCACCGAATTGTCCACCGAGTACCTCTTGCACGGCCCGAGCAAGCTTTGGATCGGGTCGATCAACCTTGACTTCGAATTGTAATTCTTTTTGATGGCGAAACATGAAAAGAACCCCCTTTAAGTTTTAAACATATGCGATTTACACATGTTATATACCTTAATCAGTTTCTTTCAAACCTGTTTTACCTTATTTTTCGATAGGTTGAAGTGAACGTTTAATCAAAGAATGACTTTTAGGATCATTGATCCATTCAGTGATGTTGTTAAAGATGAAGGATGTCTCGTTCAAGATGGACCGTCGCCACTGTTTATTTTTAGGGATGTAAAGTGCATCGAATCGCTCTCTAATCCGTCGAGGGGCAACTGCTTGATTGAAAAAGAGACGATTTTCATCAATCGTTGCTTTTAAAGTTCGGAGTAGGGCAAAAGGATGCTTTCCAAGCGTTCCACACTCTAATGTTAAACCCAAAAAACCGATGTGTCGCTTTTTTGTTTCTTCATACAGATAGTTTAACCATTCTCCTTCAATTGCATAAAACTGTTGATCTCGTGGTTGATCGACGATCGGATAACGTGTGTATACTTCTACCTCCCTAGCGTGTCGTGGATCTTCCGACGACATGACGAGTTGGACTTGACCCGCTGGTCCATACCCCGTATGGCAGTCGAGCATCACGACATGTTGGTAAGCAGATAGTGTATCGACGAGCCGACTTAACACATCGGAGAAGTAAGCGTCTTGCGTATGTCCGCCATAATAGAATCCGGTCGGATGCTTGAATTGTCCAAGTGTCGCAGCCTTTAAAAAAGCGTGTGGACCTAGACGAAGCAAGTCGTATAAGACATGCAGTGTAAACGGTATGTAATCCAGACGCCGTCCTGAACCTGACCTTTTTATAAACAAAGATTGCAACTCATCAAAACCCGGATTGCGTAAATCTGCCTTTGAAAAATCGTGAATCGCGTTTCGATTTAAATTGAGGTTATGCTGTGTTTCTTTTCGATGATGTTTCATCCCATATGCATTAATACCATGGATCAGCAAAATATCGACTTCTCCCGTATTTACCTGTTTCATATGGTCTGATAAAAACTGGAGCTGCATGGCACTCCCTGCGTACCCTTCGATTCCATGTAATCCACTGGTTAAGATCAGTAATGTTGAATTATTACCGGACTGGCCGTGCCACCAATCGGAATAGAGTGACGCTTGTTGTTCCAGTGAATCATGCGTTAGCTTCGGATAATGCTGAGAAAGAATGCACTGTGCAGTCTCATTGAAACGTTCGCGTGCTGATTCATACGTTCCAGAAAAATAATGAAGCATGGTTATTCCTCCTTATTCATCAAGCATGAACTCGAGGAGCAATCCAGTGATAATGTCGAACTGAGAATTTCTAAGGCATGATCTTTTGCGACAGCGGTTTCTGCTGCCGTACAGTCTGCAGGGACATGAATGGCATATTCCCGCATATAGGCGTCATTTGCTGTAAATAAGATACACATGTCGGTCGTACTACCGGTGATGATAAGACGCGAGACATCCAAATGCTTCAATAAAATATCGAGCTGAGTACCGAAAAAACCTGAGTGCTTGGGCTTGATGATGAAGTAATCATCCTCTTCTGGATGGAGTGCTTCGATGAGTACATCCCCAAGACCCCCGCGGCACTCATCAATGATTTGATTGACATTTTCCTGCCACAGACCAAAATTGTCATTGACGTAAATCACGGGAATATTTTGACGTTTACAATGTCGTTTTAATTTTGTGAGTGGTGAGAGGACAGGGAGCGTTTGTTGCATTAACTGCTCAGCTCCTTCAAAATCCATCTTATTAATGACGTCAATGATCAACAATGCTGTATTTTCTTGAACAGTCATGGTGGACTCCTCTCATAAAAAAGTAATCAAATAATGATAAGGCGAATAGAGTTGGGCTTTAGAGATAAAAATCTCGGAAGGGGAGGCTGATTCACGGGCTCCCCGGACATCAATTAAACAGCGATAAATAAGTGATTCCAATTCAGCGATGAAATCAGAGTATTGATACAAAGCATCATTCAATCGTCTTTTGCGGTGATCCTCCATCAAGACGATGCAGGGGTTGGTTTCTTTCAGTGCCATTGCACTGAAGACAGTTTTATGCTGTTTAAAATCTTGATTTAAACAGTGAACGATTTGATTTAAATCAGCTTCCACGTTCTTCACTTCCTAGTTGTAGATTATTCATACTGTTATTGTACATGTTATTGGTTGTGTTCCACTCTTCATCACGAGGTAAACGGATAAAAAAGTCAGATCCTTTTCCGATTTCTGAATGAACGGTGATTCTCCCACCATGCGCTTCGATGATTTCCTTACAAATCGGTAAACCGAGACCTGTTCCTTGAACTTGGAGGTGGTCTGCTTGTTCGACACGGTAATACGGATCAAAGAGGTAGGGAAGATCTTGTTTTGGGATACCATATCCGTCGTCGCTAATGGTGATGACGATTTCAGCTTCACAGCACGCTAACGAGATTTGGATATTTGAATCAACGGGAGAGTATTTTATCGCATTATTCAAGATGTTTAATAAGACCCTCCGGATTTTTTCTTGGTCAGCCGTAATCAGGCAAGGACCGTCAGTTTGGATTTGTAAATGATGCGTCGATGTCGCAACGTTCAACCACTCTGTTAACTCGATGAGCATATGTTCGATGCAAAATGATTCTAACTGATAGGATTCTTTTTGATGACTAAGTCGCTGATAATCTAGGAATTCGGTTAACAGTTGACTGAGTCGCTGTGTCTCACTCCGCATGGTTTCTAAATATTTTCGCTGTTTTGAAGGAGATAACGACCGGTGTAACATTAATTCACTGAACCCTTCGATGGATGCAAGTGGCGTTCGAAGCTCATGTGATAAAACCGAAATGAAGTTTTGCTCCTTTTTAGCATGGTTGACTTCAACTGTGCGTTCACGAAAAACAAATAGAATACCTTGACGTTCGGGTAAAAATTCTGTGTAAAGTCGTAAATGACGATCGTCTGGCATTGAAAAATCCTGAGCTGGAATAACTGATGCGTGGTCAAAGCCTGCTTTGATTTGTTCGACATATGCATATAACGCCTCTGTTTCGAGAATCAACGGTTCGAAGGCTTCGATGACGAATGCTAAGTTTTCAGATTGGTTTTCAGAAGGTGACCAGTTCGGAAATAATTGATGAAACACGCGATTCGTAAAGATATTCGTATTCGTCACATCGACGAATAAGATAGCTTCTCGTAAACCATTTAAAATGCGCTGAATCAATTGATGGTGTTCTTTTATACGGATGTCATCAAGCAATCGCATCAACCCGATATTTAATAAATGAGTCGTTTTCTGAAGTGCGACAGTCTCAGTAAAACGATGATGAAATTGTAACGTCAATGAACCAATGAATTTTGACGGACTGTGTAAAGGGAGAGCACATAACGTCAACTGCTCCTTCTCGATTAGATGGATGGATGTATCTAGCTCGGTCTTCGCTTCTAACTCCAACCGTTCTTTGTCATAAATTGGTTCGTCTGATAGTGCGATATGGACAGGTTCAAAATTCTCCGACTGCGGTGAAAAATAGATATGAGCCGCCCGAAAATGACTACCGATTACTTGTAGCCAGGTGTGAAGACCTGAAGTAGATTGATGACGCAAAATTTGAGTGGCTAACTGATTTTGAAATTGAAGTTGTCGCTCGATTGTTTTTTGTTGGTGTAAAGACTCTTGAAGTTGTAAATTAGCAACTTGTGTTTGCTGGTGTTCAAATGCGAGCAACGTCGTCATTTGTTGCATCGATCGCCCAAGTGTACCAATCTCATCGGAACGGTTCTGAAAATCATTCTGTTCCAATCGATCAGGCTGTTTCGTTTGATCGACGAGATCGAGTAAATCTGTTCGAAAAGACCGCACAAGTCTTAAAATCAAGTAACTGAGAAGACAAAAAGCGATGATCATCACACCAAAGGCGTAGCGTAATACTTCAGCGGTTCTTTGTTGTAGCGACTGCTGTGCGTTTTTCTCTTCATTATGAATCATTCGAAAGTAGTCGTTAACGACGAAGTCAGACTGCTGAACCAGCTTTTGATTATCCGTACGTATTTGCAAAGTGACTTCCTGTTCCAAAAATCTTGAAAATTGAACGAGTTGATGCGCAAATCGTTCGTCTGATGGATCTGAATAACGTTGACTGAACGATTCAACGTTTTTTTGTAAACGTTTCAATCTTTTATTGATTTGCTTCAGATCATCTTGATCATTAAAGTCAATTTGTTGGACTTGGAGATTGACTTGTTGTGCTTCATTCCAAAGCGTGCGAGCTTGCGTTTTTTGTAATGTGATCTTCTGTGATGAAGTTCGGTGTTGCTCTAGCTCTTTTTGAGCAATGTAAAATGTTAAGACGCTGATGCTTGCAAAAATTAAGAAATTCGAAAACAATAAAATATAAAACCGATGGAACATACTTGATGAGAGCCAATTCATGACAAGACCTCTTTCTAAAAAATATATAAATAAACTTTAAACGTACATGTTTAAAAGAATCTTATCATAGACTTGAAATAACTAAATAATTTGCTTCATCAAATTAAAATATCATTTTACTTTTTCCGAGAAATGCCTAGATTTTGACACTTCATATCCTTTAAGATAAACGATATACATATGTGCAAAACCACTATAAACGACACTTTAAGCCATACTATTGATTGTGAAAATGAGTGAGCTTCTGTACTATGTCTATATAAAGGAAAGAAAAAGAAGGTGAAATGGATGAAGATGACTCGCTCTACGGACTATGCCATTCGTGTGCTTATTTTCGCAGCGTCGCATCCGACTCGGCTCGTGCAAATTCAGGATGTGGCAACCCATTATGATATTTCTAAAAATCATTTGATGAAGATTGTCCATTCATTGAGCAAGTTTGGTCTCATCATTTCTGTACAAGGTCGTAATGGTGGGTTCAAATTAGCGAAATCCCCAGAAACGATTACGTTAGGAGAAATCGTTCATTTATTTGAAGAAGTATCCTATCTTGAAAATGTGACAGTTCCAAATAAAAATGGTAGTTTGCAAAACACACGACAAGCGTTCGATCAAGCATTCACGTCCTTTACGGACGCGCTGCAGGCATATACGTTACAAGATTTAATCGCGCCAACGATGAACGATTGATGGAAGAGTCAGAGAGGAATAGATGATCTCTGGCTCTTTATCCGTGTACATATTCCAGTCATGCAGATTTTTATCAGATGATCATATTAAATATGATTATAACTAGTATCTTTTATGTTACTATAAACAAGATTCGGAGGCTATTCGAATCTTAGTTTTGAAACATAAACATGTACACTTTGTACTTGTTTTTGTGGTATAACTTTACAGAAGGGAGGTTTTTTTCCCAATTCACCTGCTTGATTTCATACAGGACTCTTACTGTCCATTCACATAAAGGATTAAAGGCATTCGTCCGTTGATCCATGCAAAAGGGAGGGTTTCGGTATGTCCGAAATGACCATCGAAATGTTCGTTCACTTCGTTCAACATTTAGTACATTCTCCACGATTCATCGTCCAGCGTCAGAATGAACATGAGAACGCCTACATGTTTGAAATTCGAGAGTTGAATTTATCGCGAGTCTCAAAAGCCGTATTGCTTCATAAGACAGTTGATCTTCTCCAGGAAAAGACGTCAGAAGATACACGCGAAACGTTGACGAATGAACTGGTCACTCTATCACAAAAGACATTAATGAAGTCAGATACGATTGCTACACTTAAAGTGGAGTCTACAATAGATGACTCATTGCATCTTACATTTTCAGAAGACAAAAAGATCTGGTTTTCTGGAAATCTTGATACAGAAGAAGCGATCAATCGATTCACAGAACATTTTCAAAGCGTCATAAATGACGATCGAACGTCTTATTAAATAAAGCAGGTCGAGCCACATCAGTGGTTCGACCTGCTTTTGTCTTACCCTATGCAGAGCATCAAGACGTTGCCTTAGGAATAAAGTAAGCCAGCGCGCAATGAGAGGAGGCGAAATCGGTATAATAATCTCATTCTTCATACATGTTCATTTCGGTGAGCGCATCTTAATCCCTAGATTCAATCCCTATAATTGGAATATGTTATAATATATCAGGAAAATCATTTACGAATTGGAAAGGAATGATGATATGGAAACCATCATCTGTACGACGTGTGGAGTCGAACAAATCAATCCGCATCGCGAAACGTGTTTGATTTGTTTAGAGGAGCGACAGTATGTCAATCCAACCGGTCAAACATGGACGACACTCGCTGCCATGCAAGCGTCAGGAACGTACCAAAATATCATTACGGACGACGGAGCAGGTGTCTATTCGATTCAGACGACACCAGCATTCGGCATCGGTCAAACGGCATATCTTGTCCAAGGAAAATCGTTCAACCTGTTATGGGACTGCATTACATATCTTGATTCTACAACGAAAGAGCAACTTGACGAATTAGGCGGGATTCAGGCGATTGCTTTATCACATCCGCATTATTACGCGACACAAGTCGAATGGGCGGAGACTTTTGACGTGCCGATCTATATTCATGAAGATGATGCGTCGTTCGTGACGCGACCAAGCGAACGCATCGTCTTTTGGAGTGGTGAACGCTTGGAATTGGCGGAAGATTTGATGTTACATCGCATCGGCGGTCACTTCAAAGGAGCAGTCATCTGTGAACGAAAAGATGCGTCAGCAGGACTTTTGTTGACAGGAGACATCATTCGAATCGTTGCCGATCGGGCATGGGTCAGTTTCATGTACAGTTATCCGAATGTGATTCCGCTTCCGGCAAAGACGGTCGCGCGAATGGCAGAAACGTTACGTCCGCTTCACTTTGAAAAATTATATGACGCCTTTCATCGGAAAATCGAAACCGGCGCGTCTGAAGCAGTAGCACGCTCTGCAGAGCGGTACATTGCTGCCTTGAACGGGGAGTGGTTCACGACATGAAGTCGCGCTTGATCGTCATTCGTGGGAATTCTGGTAGTGGAAAAACGACGCTTGCCAAAGCATTACGATCGGTTTTACCGGATAGCATCTTGTTTTCACAAGATGTTATCCGCAGGGAGATGTTGAACGTAAAAGATGGACCAGGAAATCCGGCGATTCGCTGGATCGAGGAGTTGGTTGGACTTGCTGACGGACGCCATGCGACGATTCTGCTGGAAGGCATTCTTGCACAGGACTGGTACGGTGAGATGATTGACCGGTTGGAACGTCGCTTTACGTCACGTTACGCGGCGTATTATTTTGACGTCTCATTCGAAGAAACCATTCGTCGCCATGCGATGCGCCAGCCGACGGAGTTTTCTGAGACGGATATGAAACGCTGGTGGATTGATAGGGATCACCGCCCGACGGATCGTCTGATTGCTGAGGATACATCGATAGAAGCCATGATTCAGAAAATAAAACAAGAGCAAAAAGGGGAGAGCGAATGACACACTACATTTTTGACATGGATGGAACGTTGTTTCAAACGAATGCTGTGCTTGCGCATACGTTAGAAGATGTCTTTCATGAGTTGCGTCAGACGGGGCGCTGGGAGGGAGAGACACCAGTCGCCCTCTATCAGCAGATCATGGGCGTCTCGTTACCGGAAGTCTGGCAGACGTTACTGCCGGACTTTTCAGCCACAGACCAACAGGCTGCGGATCAAAAGTTTCGACGAAGCATAGAGCAGGCAGTCAAGGCGGGGCATGGGTGCCTATATCCAGGAACGGTCGAGTTGCTAAGTCGTTTGAAACAAGCGCGTCACTCCATTTATATCGCTAGTAATGGGTGGCCGTCCTACTTGTCAGCGATCGTGACGACGTATGGACTCGAAGCCTATATCGATCATGTCTATAGTATCGAAGACATCCGTTCCGGTGATAAATCAGCACTCGTACGGGAGATTTGTAAGACGCACGACATCTCGTCAGGCTACGTTGTCGGTGACCGCTTATCTGATTTCAAAGCGGGCATGCGAACGGACTGGTAGCAATCGGTTGTCAGTTCGATTTTGCGCAAGAGCAGGAACTCGCAGTCGCGGACCGCGTCGTAAAAGAGTTGAGTGCTGTTTATTAAAAAGAGCCGTCTTCTGTGGAAGACGGCTCTTACTTATAGCGATTATTCTGCCCACCAGAGAGCATCGTCTGGTTTCTTCGCGATCGACGCGACTTCTTTTTCACTCGATACAGTCGGATGCGACCCTTTCAGTGCCTTACCAGCTGTATTCTTAAAGAAGAAGAAGAACGTGACGAAGCCGATGACGCTGACTGCTGTTAGATAGAAAGCAGGAGCGAGCGGGTTTTGTGTCGTATGAACGAGCCATGTCGAAACGAGTGGCGTCGTTCCACCGAAGATCGAGACAGAGACATTGAACGTCACGGATAGTGTCCGGTAGCGGATATCCGTATAGAAGATACTTGGTAGCAGACTAGGCATCGTTCCTTCAAAGATCGCCAAGAAGAATCCGAGGATGAAGATTCCGATTCCGACGAACAAGAGTGGTTTAAGACCAATCAAGAAGAACGACAGGATTGAAAGCAACGATAGTCCGGCTAACGCGAAAAGAACAATATTGCGATTGCCTTTTTTGTCACTAAGCTTCCCGAAGAAGTAAGCGAGCGGAATCATGATCACCATGACACCAGTAATTAGAATCGTACTTGTCGAACTTGACATACCGATGACTTCATCGAGGTACGATGGCATGTAGGACAAGAGCATATAGTTCGTAATGTTGAAGAAGGCGACAGCGATGAAACAAACGATGATATCACGTTTGTGGTCACGCAGGATTTCGCGGAATGTCGCGGGTTCTTCTGTATTTTCATTGATCTCATTTTCGAAGATCGGTGATTCATCCAAGTGACGACGTAAATAGAGACCAAATAAACCGAGTGGTGCCCCAAGAATGAAGGGAATTCGCCATCCCCAAGATGCCATTTGATCATCCGATAAGGTGACGAAAAGTGTTGTAGCAAGTAATGAGGCGAGAATATATCCACCGAGTGTACCGATTTCAAGTCCACTTCCGAGAGCACTTCGTTTGTTATCTGGTGATGACTCAGCGATGTAGACCATTGCACCGGCGTATTCACCGCCAGTCGAGAATCCTTGTAAAATACGGGCTAACAATAACAGAATCGGTGCCCAAATTCCGATTTGATCATAGGTCGGTAATAGTCCAATGATGAGCGTCGAACCAGCCATCATGACGATCGTCGTCGTTAAGACGACCTTCCGCCCGAGTCGATCTCCAATTCGTCCAAAGACGATTCCGCCGATTGGTCGCATTAAAAAAGCGATCGCAAAGGTCGCAAATGTAAAGACGAGCTTCAGTTCATCATTTTCAACAGCGCTAAAGAAGTTTTGACTGATGATGATTGCGAGATAGGAATAAAGACCAAAATCGAACCATTCCATCGCATTCCCAATTCCGGTCGCGTAGACACTTTTTTTGGTTTGCTTCATGTCAACGACATTGACTTTTTCTTTTCTGAATTTCATAAGTTCTGTTCACTCCCTTTAATAAGTTCGTATCGTACCATAGCAGGAAATGAAGTCAAGTTGCTAATGTGCTTAACCACTTGAAAATGATTGAAAATGGCTCTGTGCCTGGAGTTGTCAAACCGTTGCGACTCTAAGGACGAACAAAGGTGTGCATTTTTTATGAAAAAAATTGAAAATTTTTTGGGTGTTTTCATAAATTCGAAATAATTTTCATGTGTTTTCACAACGAAAAAATCAGTAATCCGTCTTTAGGATGAGGGAAATAAAACTATATTTTGGTAATTTTAAAATGAGGGTGGAAAGTAAAGGAGAATGCTTATGAAAAAGAGATGGATCGCCATTATATGTCTTGGGCTCATTGTAGTCGTCGGTGGTTGGTATGCTGGATTTCAAGAATCGAAGGTATCCAGTTTTCCAGTGCCACGATTTGCTACGGCAGTTGAAAAACAAGGCGAGTGGAAAATCAAAACGCGTCTTGTCTCGGAAACCGATGGACCGGGTCTACTCTATGGAACTCGGATTCGCCAAGCCGGTTGGAAAGAGCTCGATCGTGAAGGAGCGACGGCATGGTATGAAAAAGATAGGAAAGTGATTGCCTTGACGACGTTTGATGGGGAACTGTATCTCGAAAATTCGAGTAAAGAAGAGATCGGTATTTAAAGCATGCGATTATTTGTAAAATGGAACGGATGGAGTCTGTTTTTCGCTTTGATTCTCTTTCTTCCTGTTGAGATGACATTAAACATTGAACGTATTATCCGCATAACGGGAACATCATATCAGTTTTTTTACCTAATGGATTTTCTATTGATCACGGTGTGTATGATCCTATTCTTTACACCTATTCGTCTGATGCAGGGGATAATAGTTCGAAGTCGACTTACTTGGTCGTTTTCCTTTAGTTGGATACCGTATTTTGTCTTCATGTCGTATGCATTGAGTCAGTGGTTCCCAGTCATGTATCCTACTGATTTTCCGAGCCCAGTTCTTGGCTTATTATTGATTGTCGTTTTAGCGATTTATCCGTTTTGTATATTAATTTTAGTTAGTTTCTTAAAAGAAAAAGCGAAATCCGATGCAACGTCTTCAGTAAAATGAAGACGATCATCAGACTTCGCTTTTTTACTTTTTTCGTTTGTTAAAGATATAGTCCGTTTGCCTGAACGACGAATTGTGAATGTTCATAGTGGTATGTGATGACGGAATAGTCGAACGGACGACCGTTCGTCAAATGAAATACTGTCTCAATCGTTAATCCAGGATCGCCCTCGGTGAGCCCCAGATGACGAGCCGACTCAGCGCTTAACTTCCCGACGTGCATATACATATCCGAGAACCCAATATTCAATTGGAGTGCCGTCTCTAAGTATTCGAAGATCGACTGCTCGACGATTTCACGATTTAAGTACGGAACAATCGATTGACGATAGTAAGACTCTTCGAGACAGAGGATCTTGCCGTCGATGTAGCGGATTCGCTTGACGTAATAAATCGTCTCACCTGCCTCGATCCCGAGATTCTTCGCGATGTTATCGGTTGCAGCAATTGATTCGAGTGCGAGAACGGTCGACTCGATCGTATGACCGACGAGATTCTGCTTGAATCCTTGGGTCGAGAACAGGCGAATGTAGCCAGTCCGATTCGTCTTCCGGACAAAAATCCCGCTTCCACGGACTTGAAAGATGATTCCTTTTCGTTCAAGTAACTCAAGTGATTTTGTCATCGTCGTCTTACTGACAGCGAACTGCCGGATCAACTCTTCGAGAATCGGGAGTTTGTCCCCTTGTTTCAACTGATGTTGTTCTATGTACCGTTCGATTTCATCGGCTGTCTGTTGGTATTTCAGCATAGGACACCTTCTTTTCTTGCGAACTTTTTTCTTTCTTCAGTATAGCATAAGCCATTTCTTGATTAATAACATGGTAAATTTAATTATTTATGTATTGAACAATTGTGCATGTACAATTAAAATAAAAGGGTATTCAACGCGTCATATTCAGGGGAGGTACACCATATGGGCAAGGTTCGCGATTATCAAAAACTGGCGCACGCGATTTTAGAAGCGGTTGGAGGAGAAGAGAATATCATCAGTGCTGTTCGATGCGCTACACGACTTCGTCTTGTCTTAAAACGTTCAGATCCAGTAGCCAAAGAAACGGTCAGTGCATTACCTGGCGTCATTACGGTCGTTGAGTCTGGCGGGCAATTTCAAATCGTCATTGGTCAACACGTTGGAGAAGTCCATCAAGAATTTGTGAAACTCGTCGATCTAGAGCAACCGGACACGGAAGAGGCACCGAAAGGGACGGTCCTTAACCGAATCATAGCGACGATGTCAGCCGTTTTTGCACCGTTCGTTTATATTTTAGCTGCAGCAGGGATTCTGCAGGGAACATTGATTTTAGCGACACTTGCTTCCGGCATTCGCGAAGACAGGTACTTATGAAGTCTTCAGCTTCATCTCATGGGCACCATTTACGTTCTTGCCGATTTTCATTGCCATCACGGCAGCGAATCATTTTAAGGTCAACGCCTTCATCGCGGTCGCCTGTATTGCGGCACTTGTCAGTCCAACATGGGCAGATATCGCAGCACGCATCACGGCTGGTGAATCCATCACGTTCCTAGGAATCGCTTTATCCGGTACAACGTATACGTCATCGGTCTTACCGCCATTATTCCTCGTCTGGATTTTGTCCTATGTCGAGCGATTCCTGAACAAGACGATTCATGAAGTCATTCGTCCGTTGTTCGTTCCATTCTTCAGTATGGTATTGATGGTGCCGCTTACGATTCTCTTGATCGGACCGATCACGACACTTGGTGCAGAAGGGATCGCAAACGGGTATAACTACTTAGCGGAGAATGCTCCTGCGGTAGCTGGTCTCATCATCGGTGGCTTCTGGCAAGTCATCGTTATCTTCGGTGTCCACTGGGGTGTCACGCCGATGGTGCTCGCAAACTTCGAGCAATATGGTCGCGACTCGTTCCAAGCCTATCAAACGATTGCCGTCATCGCCCAAATCGGTGCTGTCATCGGGGTCATCTTGAAAGCACGTAACAAAGAAACGAAAAAAGTCGGGGTCTCAGCCGGACTGACGGGCATCTTCGGTATCACGGAACCAGCCATCTATGGGGTGACGCTCCGTTTTAAAAAACCGTTTATCTATGGCTGTATCTCGGGAGCAATCGGCGCTGTCACGGCAAGTTTCTTTAAACCGTATTACTTTGCCTACGCCGGATTACCGGGACCATTGACGCTCGTCAACGGCATCGATTCCGACTATCCATCGTCGATCATCGGCTTATTGATTGGAACGGCGATTGCCTTGATTCTACCGATCGTTTTGATTCAAGTGTTCGGTTTCGGGGAGCAGGCTGCTCCGGTCGTAGCACCTGAAAGTACAGCGACACCAGTTGCAAAACAGGAAGTCAGCGCAACTCTGACAAATGAAGAGACGCTTCGCGCACCACTTGAAGGAACGATTGTTGCTTTATTAGATGTACCGGATCCTGTATTTGCTTCCGGTGCGATGGGACAAGGGGTAGCGATTCGTCCGACGAACAACCGGGTCACGGCTCCGTTTGACGGTACTGTCGTCATGGTCGCCCCATCAGGTCACGCGATCGGATTACGCTCGACGAGTGGTGTCGAAGTTTTGATCCATATCGGTCTTGAGACCGTGACGCTCGACGGTAAACCGTTTACGCTTCACGTCAAAGAAGGCGAATCCGTGACGACAGGCGAGCTCCTCGTAACGTTTGATGCGACAGCGATTGAAGCGAATGGACTCGAGACGATCACGCCAATCATTATCATGAACACGCAGAGTTATGCACAAATCCTACCGACGGACGAGACGGTCACGACGGCAAACACACAGATCTTGACGATCATCAAGTAAGAGAAATAGAAGGAGGACATGAAGATGAAGACATTACCAAATGATTTCCTATGGGGCGGTGCGTTAGCAGCGCATCAATTCGAAGGCGGCTGGAATGCTGGCGGAAAAGGACCGAGCGTCGTTGATGTATTGACGGCAGGAGCACACGGTGTAGCACGGCGCATCACGGATCAGGTAGAGGAGAATGAATTCTATCCGAATCACGAGGCGATTGATTCTTATCACCGTTATAAAGAGGACATCGCCCTGTTCGCTGAGATGGGACTGAAATGTCTCCGGACGTCAATCGGGTGGAGTCGGATTTTCCCGAACGGAGACGAGGCAGAACCGAACGAAGAAGGACTGAAGTTTTATGATGACGTTTTCGACGAATTACTGAAATACGGCATCGAACCGATCATCACGCTGTCGCACTTTGAGATGCCGCTCCACCTCGCACGTGAATACGGTGGATTCCGCAACCGGAAAGTAGCACTGTTCTTCGAAAAATTCGCGGAAGTCTGTTTCACGCGTTACAAAGACAAGGTCAAGTACTGGATGACGTTCAATGAGATTAACAACAAGATGGACGTCAGCAATCCATTATTCCTCTGGACGAATTCCGGTGTCCTCCTTGACCCGAATGAGAACGCGATGGAAGTCATGTATCAAACGGGACACCATGAATTGCTAGCGAGTGCACTTGCCGTCGCGAAAGGGAAAGCGATCAACCCGGACTTCGAAATCGGAGCAATGGTTTCGCACGTACCGATCTATCCGTACTCATCGCATCCGGAAGATATTCTACTTGCTGAGACATCGATGCGTCAGCGCTATTTCTTCCCGGACGTCCAAGTCCGCGGCTACTATCCGTCTTATGCGTTGAATGAGTTCAAACGGGAAGGGTATGATATTCCGATCCTAGACGGTGACTCAGAAATCTTGCGAAACGGTACGGTCGACTATCTCGGATTCAGTTACTACATGTCGACAACCGTCAAACATGATGCTGTCGTTAATAACACGGGCAACATCGTCAACGGTGGTCTCGCGAATGGTGTCGAGAACCCATATATCCAGTCGAGCGACTGGGGCTGGGCGATTGATCCGGTTGGTCTGCGCTATGCGATGAATCGTCTGTACGACCGCTATCAGATTCCGTTGTTCATCGTCGAGAACGGCTTTGGTGCGATTGATACGATCGAGGATGGTCAGATTCATGACACGGCGCGAATCGATTACTTGCGTGCGCATATCGAAGCGTTCAAAGCAGCCGTGCTCGAAGATGGCGTCGAATTGATCGGCTACACGCCGTGGGGCGTCATCGACATTGTCTCTTTTACGACAGGAGAGATGAAAAAGCGCTACGGTATGATTTACGTCGACCGGGATAACGAGGGCAACGGATCAATGGAACGGATGAAGAAGGATTCGTTTGACTGGTATCGTCACGTCATCGAGACGAACGGTGCTGCGTTATACGGTTCAGAGACGGCCAAATGATGATGTAAGGGGTAACGGAAAAAATCCGTTGCCTCTTTTTTTTAAGAATTAGAATGAAAAAGTAGTGGGGTATGGCACACTAAGGAAAAAACGGGGGACCGGTAAATGATCAAAAAACGCTATGCCGATCGACATGACTGGCGTCGCATCACACAACGACACTATGTTCATGAACAAGTAGAAAACGAAGTGTTTAACGGACATGTGACACTTCTTCAACTGATTGAAGTCGCTTCACCGTTAGATGTCCGTTATGGTGACGAAACGATTCGAATCGCTGACGCTGGTTACGTCTGGGTACAACAATTCCCAAGCGATGCTCATCATGCCGTGACCTCGATGTTTGACGCCACAGGTCAGTTGGTACAAACCTATATCGATATTTGTCTTCGTACCGGAGTGGAGGACGGACGAGTCTACTGGGAGGATCTGTTTCTCGATCTGATCGTTTTGCCATCAGGAGAAGTCTTATTAGTCGATGCGGACGAACTGGAAGCAGCGCAGGAGCAAGAGACAGTCTCACAAGCAGACTATGCGCTCGCTTGGGCAGAAGCAAAGCAACTCCAGAACCAACTACAAGACGGGCCTTTTCCGCTAGTCGCGCATGCAGAAGTGATGAAAAGGCAGTTAGAGCAGCAACTCAAGCAGGGAACACCGCGTTGACGGGGTTCCCTGTTTTTTAGGCGTGTCGTTCTGCTTCAACTTCGTCCGTTGTAAAATACTGTTGCTTGTGCGGGAGGAGAACCAATCCGAGAAAACAGATTGTCACGATCACGAGGAGGCAGGCAAATAGAATCGTACTGAAGCGAATCGACCAAATATCGCCGAGTAGACCAATGCTGACGATCGCTAGAATCTGTAGCAGACTGACGCCGACACCGTAAAGACTCGTAAAGCGTCCCATCAAATGAAGCGGAATATTCGTCTGTTGGAACGTCAGAAAACCGGTTCCTGCAAATGCGTGGAAACCTCCGAGCAACAAGAAACCAGTACAGACGATTGAAAACGAATTTGCACTTGCGTACAGCATATAACTGATAGCGACAAACGTATAGCCAATCGTCAGCATCGTCCGAACGGAAAGGGTTTTAGCGAAACGAGCAACGATCCAGCTACCGGCAACAGAACCAATCCCCGTCAGGCTCATGAGTAAGCCGTAGTCGGTTTCCGATAAGCCGATGCTTCGCTGTAAAAAGATGACTTCTTGCGTATCGAGTGCAAGCGTCGCAATCATCATTAGCATCGCGAGGATATATAATCCCGTCACGTAGCGTGCGCTTTTGCTGAACTGATAGACAAGCTGCCAATCGGATATGATGTCTTGCAGCCGCATCCCTCGTTCGACTGAAGCGGTAATACGCGGCAAGCGCATCAGCAGGACGGCTGAACCAAGAAACGAGACAGCGTTGAGGCAAATGGCAACGTCGGCAGAAGCAACATAGAGCAGTCCTCCAGCGAGAGCAGGACCAACTAAAAAGGCACCAGACGTGATCAGACTACGATAGGCATTAAACGACGTCCGATCGTTTTGCGGAACAAGCGTCGTGATGTAGGTCAACGTTGCCGGTTCAACGACCGCTTTGATGATAGCTAAGGCAATCAAATCGATGTAAAGCAACGATAATGGTAGAAATGGCATGATACCGATTAAGAAAACACGCAACAAATCAGTCTGAATCAACAGTCGACGTAAGTCGGATCGGTCGACCCAACTTCCTGCGAACGACTTGATGACGAGAGAGACGACTGGACTGATGATCCACAGCGCAGCAACAGCGGATGCGGAGCCGGTTAAGCGATAAATATGAACGTTGATCGCAACGAGATAAATGAAGTCGCCAAACTGCGAGATACCGAGAGCACTTAGAAGCGTCCGTTCACGAGAAGACATCACAGCATCCTTTCTTACATCATTTTCCAATAGTATACCAGAAAATTCAGATAACGTTTTCATATATCTCTATACTTTTTAAGAAAGAGTGGGTATACTTGGAAAAAATGAAAGGAAGAAGGGTTCGATCATGTTAACGACCATCGATTTATATCAAGCTTTGCCTATACTTGAAACGGAACGGCTCCGTTTGCGACCAGTTCGCACGGAAGATGCAGCAGATATCTATGCCTATACGAAAGATGAAGAGACAGCAAGATATGTCAGCTGGCATGCGCATAAAAGCCTTACGGATTCTGAACAATTCGTCGAACACATCCTTCGCCAATACGAACTAGGGAATCCGGCACCATGGGCAATCGAAGACAAAACGAGCGGACGGGTCATCGGAACGATTGATTTCATTAAAGTCTCGTTTGAGCAACATCAAGCAGAACTCGGTTATGCGCTGTCGCGCGACTACTGGGGAAAGGGTTTGATACCGGAAGCAGCAGCGCGTCTTGTGCAGTACGGTTTCGAGACGCTCGGTCTTGAACGTATTCAAGCACGCTGTTTTGTTGCGAATGACGGATCAGCTCGTGTCATGGAAAAGATCGGCATGACATTTGAAGGCGTCTCTCGGAGTGCTTTGTACGTTAAAGAGCGTTTCTGGGATTTAAAGATTTATGCGATCACACGTAGTGATTATGAAGGAAGGTAAGAGATGGGTTCACGGCTAATGCATGCCTATATCGGACAATGATTGATTATGTTACTACCGGAACTAGACCCCGCTCGATTTCTTCTCGGTACGATCGCTCCTGATGCGCGCTATGACGAGAAGGAGCAAGCCCACTATTATACGGGTGAATTAGCGAACGGGACACGAACAATTGACTACGAAGCATTTTGGAGAGACTCGACGTCTTGGGATCCATCTTTTCGAAGTGGCTATTACGTCCATCTGATAGCGGACGATATTTGGTTACGCGGCTTTTATATGACCTGGTTGCGGCAAGCGATCATAGCCGACGCCTCAATCGGTTCAAGATATCATGATGACTTTAGGCGGTACAGTACACGCATTGCTCCGTTCGTGAACTGGAATGAACAAGCGATCAACGGAGCGCTTCATGAAGTCAGTGTGCAGTCGAGATGGAAAGCACTTCCGCATTTCATTAGAGAAGTAGAGGAAGATCGACGAACCGTTCTGCCACAAGAATATGATATCTTGTTGCCGCATCAATTGGACGGATACATCGAAACAGCGATTGAACGGTCCATCCATCACCTAGGTGAAAAAGGGCTAAAGATTAATCCAGCCAAAGAATCATCTCCGAATCATTGAAATGATCCATCTAACGGTTCCGAATAAGATGTAGCAACATCCGTTCAGCAGACCAATCCACATCAAGTTAATCAAACTTTCTAAACCTTCAAACCAATCCATGACTGGTGTAACGAATAAAGCGAATACAAAAAGTACCATGACGGTCCAACTGACGGTTGGAATCAAGAAGAGAATTGTTAAGCCGGCGACTACAGCTGGTACGATTCGTTTATAGACAAGGTAGATCGCTGCCACGTTCAACGATAAAATATAGATTACAAACGCAATTAAAAATAATTGCGACATAAAATCACCTCCAAATAACAATAAGACAAAGAACGCATCCATTTAGACTAGGATGCGTTCTTCTATGTTTATTGTAAGATGTCTTGAAAATAATCGTATGAATATGGTTGAACAAAAAGAAAATCGATTTTTTAATTTAATTCAAAGCAAAATACTCGGAATAAGTTTAAATGTATGCTATATTGGAAATAAGAAAAGTAAGGAAGTAAGGAATACAAGAAAAAACACAGAAAGAAGGAAGTTCGTGATGGAGCTATCAAAGTTAACGTCAAAAGGACAGATCACCATCCCCAAAAAAATTCGGCAGGCCTTGCAAGTGGAGGAAGGAGATCGCGTAGCATTCATTGAGGAGGACGGGTTTGTCATCATGGCGAAAGCGGATTTGAAACAGCTGCATGACCTTCAAGATATATTGAGCGATGAGACGTTCAAGACGCTCATCCACAAAGCGAATCATCATTTGTAAAAAATAAAAAGGAGGAAATAACAGATGGATATGCGCGAAGTAGATTTACCAGGAATCGGACGGAAGTTCGAAGGCATCACGACACGAGGAGATAAGGTGGTCGTCATCGTCCATGATGATGGACGACGCGAGATGCATCACTACGATGACGATGATTTTGATGAGAGCATCTCGAGCGTGACGTTCAATGACGCAGAAGCCCGTCAGATGGCAGGAATTCTCGGGGGATTATCCTATAAGCCGAAGGATCTTGAGAAAATCGAACTGGCGTTTGATGATCTCGTCATCGAGTGGTTTAAAGTCGGTCAAGATTCAAAGGTCAACAATCGAACGATCGGTGAACTCGATGTCCGTAACCAATATGACATCTCGATCATTGCGGTGCTCAAGCATGACCGTTCAAAATCGCTCAATCCAGGACCGGAAACGCGCCTTGAAGCCGGTGACACGATTGTCCTGTCAGGAGAACGTCAAAACGTCCGTCACATCACGAAAGCATTATTCTCAATCGAAGGAGGCGGATAATATATGGATCATCTCATATTTGAAGTCGGTACCGCGCTTATCTTAGTGGCGATCGCGGCAGTGCTCGCGAACAGACTCAATTTCTCGATCATCCCGTTTCTAATCATTCTCGGGATGATTGTTGGACCGCACGCTCCGACAATCGGGATACTAGACTTCAAGTTCATTGAAAGTGCTGAGTTCATCAGTTTCCTCGGACGAATCGGTGTCCTGTTCCTCTTATTCTATCTAGGACTCGAGTTTTCGATCGGTAAGTTGATCCGGTCCGGAAAATCGATTGTCACGAGTGGAACGATTTATTTATCGATTAACTTTACCGGTGGTCTCTTATACGGATTCATCGCCGGATTCCCACTCTATGAAGTACTCGTCATCGCCGGAATCATTACGATCTCCTCGAGTGCGATCGTGGCGAAAGTCCTCGTTGATCTCCGCCGGACCGGTAACACGGAGACGGAGCTGATTCTTGGAATCATCATGTTCGAGGACATTTTCCTCGCTGTCTACTTGTCGGTCTTATCGGGACTGCTTCTCGGTGGTGGGACGACATTACTCGCATCCCTCACATCGATCTTGATCGCCCTCGGCTATATGTTGTTGTTCTTCATCGTCGCTCGGAAGGCAACACCGCTTTTGAATAAGATGCTGAAGATTGCCTCGGATGAAGTCTTCATCATCGTCGTCTTTGCTGCCTTGTTCTTCATCGCCGGATTCTCGGAAACGATTCATGTTGCAGAAGCAATCGGGGCGTTGTTACTCGGTCTCGTCTTCTCGGAAACCGATCAAGGAGAGCGGATCGAACATCTCGTCGTACCATTCCGTGATTTCTTCGGTGCGATCTTCTTCTTCAGTTTCGGATTAAGTATCGATCCGACGATGTTACTTGACGCCGTCTGGCTCGCACTCGGTGCCGTCGTCATCACGATCATCGGGAACTACGTGGCTGGTATGATTGCGGGGCGTAAAGCAGGTTTGTCACACAAAGCATCTTCGAACATCGGCTTGACGATCGTCTCGCGCGGAGAGTTCTCGATCATCGTCGCGAATCTCGGAATCGCCGGTGGATTGATGGATATCTTGTCACCATTCTCTGCTTTATATGTCTTGATTCTCGCCATTCTCGGACCATTGATGACGAAGGAATCAAAACGGATTTACAACGTCATGAATAAAATCTTCAAGTGGACGGAACCAAAAGCGAAAAAGACGAAGAAAAATGCCTGACTGATATAAACGAACAACCGGTTCGCTTTCCCGAACCGGTTGTTGTTGTTTAAGTCAAGACTTCATACGTCGCCATCAGGAATTGTCCCGAATGGCGACTCGCTGTCAAACGAAGATTCGTTTCATTCGTCCCTTCCGGAAACAGCGGGATACCTGTTCCAAGGATGACAGGGGCGATCGCCAGTTCAAGCGAGCGGATGCGCTTTAAGCGCAACGCTTCTTGAATCAACTCGCCACCACCGATCAGCCAAACGTTACCTTCGATCGTTGGCGAAATCCGGTCAAGCAGTTGATCGAGCGGTTCATCCGTATAGGTGACCGTCTCAGACGTTCGTTGCGTCCGGCTATAGATATAACTCGGAATATCTGCGTAAGGGTATGTCTCGCTGAGTTGTAGGACTTCATCATATGTTTTTCGTCCCATGATGACGGCACCGACTTGATCATAGAACGCTTGATAACCATTATCCCCGTCTCCGGCAACGGCAAATAACCAATCAAGTGAACCATCGAGTCTGGCAATTTTCCCATCAAGACTACAAGCGATATAAAGAACGGTCGTAGGTTGTGACATCCATAATTCCTCCTTTTGCATCGTGTGACTTCATCTTAGCGTATAATGACGACAAAAGATGTCGCCATTATAGGAGGAACTGTATGAATACGAGACAATGGCGTTTAGTACGCTTGTTAAACCGGGGCGAACACTTCTCTGCACGGATGCTCGCGGAAGAATGTCAGGTGTCGATCCGGACGATTCAACGAGACATGACGGTACTTGAAGCAAATGGTTATCCAATCTATAGCGAACCTGGCGTAGCAGGGGGGTACCGGATGTTGCCACATCGGAACATGCCGCCACTCGTTTTGACGGATGAAGAGACGATTGTCTTCTTCATCCTTCTGGAATGGATTAGTCAGATTCCTGATTTTCCATTCGGAACGATTCGTCAGGAAGTCGCTGAACGCTATGCGAACGAGTTACCGAAAATGACGGAGCAACAGATCGTAAAATGGAAAGACCGCTTTCGCTTTCAAGCGGTTGATACACCACCGTCGCCGCAAAATCCTGCGTTACTCGACTTGTTAGAGAGCGGACGGATGGGGAATATTCTCTATGAGACGACAAAAGGACGACGCATGATCGTCGTAGATCCGATTGGTTTATCGTTCGAACAGAATCGCTGGTACTTCTATGGACAGACGAATCGAGGGTATCGCCAGTTCCGTGTTGATCGGATCAAAGACGTGACGCTTCATGAGTTGCCAGCAACCGAGTTAACTTTTTCAGATTTGGAACAAGATATGACACGTGTACCGATGACGACGGTGAAACTGGAAGTATCACCATTAGGCGAACGGTTGCTAGAGGGGATTTTACCAATTCAGTCGGAACGAACATGGTTGGTTCCGGAAACCGAACTGCCGTATCTCGGACGCCAATTGATGCGGCTCGGTCCGGAAGTGCGAGTCCTTGAACCACTCGAACTTAGGGAGCATTTGATTCGTCAAGCAGCAGAAATGATTGCTGTGCAGCGGTCCGATAAGGCGCTCGGACAGGATTGATTAAAAAACTATGTTAGGATATAGGTAGAAAGAAACAATAGAGGAAGGGGTCTTCCATGGAAACACTATCATTGATTTTATTGATGCTTGCCCTCATCTTATTGACGCAAGTCATCGGACATTACATCCGTTTCATCCCAACGGCATTGATTCAAATCATTGCCGGAACCGTCGCCGCTCTCCTAATGAGTGGTTTGACGATCGAGGTCGAATCCGAGTGGTTCCTCCTCTTATTCATTGCGCCATTACTTTATAACGATAGTTCTCACTTCCCACGAGAAGATTTATGGCGGATGCGGACAGCGATCTTCGGGAACGCAATCATCCTCGTCTTGTTGACGACGATCGTCGGAGGGTACTTCATCAACTGGTTGATTCCGGTCATTCCAGTCGCTGCTGCGTTTGCTTTGGCTGCAATTTTATCGCCGACGGATCCGATTGCCGTCAACGGGATCGCGAAACGTGTCCAGATTCCAGAACAGATTCTGACGCTCGTTCGCGGAGAATCGCTGATTAATGATGCATCGGGATTAGTTGCATTCAGTTACGCGGTTGCCGCTGTTGTCACGGGGTACTTCTCGCTTCAAAGTGCGACGACTGAGTTCTTCTACATGTTCATCGTCGGAGCGGTGATCGGATTGACGATCTCACTCGCCATGAACTTTCTCAAGGTTCGTTTGCGTCGCGCCGGCATTGAAGACGTTGTCTTTTATGCCTTGCTGCAAATTTTGACGCCGTTCATCATCTTCTTCATCGCCGAAGAAGGGTTTCACGCGTCAGGCGTCATCGCCGTCGTCACGGGTGGTATCTTGCATGCCTTGATCAAAGAACGAACAGAAACGTTCTTTGCGCAAGAGCAGACGTTGACAGATAACATCTGGACGATGATTGCGTATACGCTAAACGGGATCATTTTCTTATTGCTTGGTTTGACGTTGCCAGAAGCGACACGCGAGATTTTCGCAGATGACGCGATCAACAACTGGCGTCTCATGTTATATGTCATCGAAATCGGTTCATTCATTCTCGCGATCCGTCTCGTCTGGACGATGTTCTTCAACTGGTTTGATCATCGGTTTTTCAAAAAAGAGGACCGGGAACACCGTCGACCGTCCTTTAAGCAAGATTTGATTACGACACTGGTCGGTGTTCGCGGAACGATCACGATGGTCGGGGTGTTATCATTACCATTCTTGACGGAGTCCGGCGAAGCCTTCCCGGAACGCTCGTTGATCATCTTCCTTGCAGCGGGTGTCATCATCTATACGCTCGTTCTCGCGACGATTCTTTTACCGGTCTTGAACCGGGGCGAAGCGTCAACACCAATCGCACTCGACTTGAACGCTCAAAAACAACGGATGATTCGCCGGGCAATCTCAGAAATCAAACAAGTGACGGACGAAGACAATGCAGTCGTTGCGTTTGATCTCCTTAATGAATATCATGTCATGCTTCGGTTATTGCGAGCGCAGGAGAAGAGTCAGGAAGAACTAAACCAGTTCAATGATCAATTAAAAGCCCTACGTCTTGAAGCGGTTCAGTGGGAGAAGGAAGAATCGAAACGCTTCGTTGCTGAGCATAAGGTACCGGATTTATTGAAGAAGGATGTCTTCCGCTCAATCGAAAACCGTCGTAAGGCGATCGGCAAAGATTCGCGCTTCCAGATCGTCCAACCGATTCGTAAACTCTGGTGGAAACGGAAACGATCGAACATGTCATCTGACGCGTTGATTCAAATGACGCAAGTCGAGCATGAACTATATGAAAAGGTGATGGGCACAGTCATCGAACGTCTCGAGAATTGCCGCACGTCTTATCCGCCAGACGTCGTTCAAAGTGTGCTTGAGTTCTATAAGCGACTCCGCTTCAAACATACGCGCTGGTCGTCACCAATCGGTGGCAAGGACGTCGATCAACAAAAAGAAGAACTTTGCTTAAAAGCAATCGAAGTTCAGCGTCTTGAAATCGCCAATATGTCAAAAGAAGGCGATCTCTCGAAGGAAGAGGAGAAGGAGTTACGCCGCTTCATTCACTACATCGAGAGCGTCGTTCTCTACGAATACGTTGAATAATATTTATCAAAAGACAAGAAGAGCAATCTTTGAATGCTCTTCTTGTCTTTTTTTATAAAGTGACTCGAGTATCTACTTCTGAAAAAATAAAGCGAGTAACCGTATGAGCATATGGATGGATTTGTTCAATAAAAAATTCCGTCTCTTGGAACGTTTGGAAATGTAACTTTAGCATGAAGCAAGAATCACCAGAAATTCGATAGCAAAAGTCAACGTTCGAAAGTTGCTGTATGTACTTTTTGAATCTATCATAGCGCCCTTCTTTAATGGTTGCTTCTACTAAGCATTCAATAGGGGAACCTAACTTTTCGTAATTTATTGTTAAACCATATCGTTTTATGAGTCCATAAGATTCCATTTGGCGGACTCTTTCTGTTACTGAAGGAGCTGATAAATTAATTCGTTTAGCTAATGAACGCATCGACAGTCGACTATCTTGAGCCAGTTCATTTAATATTTGTCGATCAATCATATCGATTTTCAAATGTAAATCCTCCTTCAAAATAAGTTGTTGGATATAAAGTATTAGTTCGATATTTGTTTCAAATGAAATGTGATAATTTTTAATCATTATATAAAATTATTGTAGAAGGAGTGAATAAAATGACAAAAATACCTTTATCCCAAATAGGAGAAACACCATTTCAAAAATTATTAGGTCATAATCCTAAAATCTTATCCAGTTGGACAAGGCTAGAAAAAGATTTGATTGAAGAGGGAGCCTTAAGTTCGGATGTGAAAGAACAAGTTAGAAGAACATTAGCGCAATCAAATGGATGTGCATATTGCAAGGCAAAAGGAAAGCCGAAGAAAAAAATGATGGATGAAAAAATGATTTTAGCAACTGGATTTGCAGATCTTTTTTTAAAGGTGAAAGGAAATATCCCTGATTCAATATTTTTACTCATGAATGAAACATTTACTATTCCAGAAATCAGTGAGTTATGTGCATTCATTACTTTTTGCACAGCATCTCAATACTACGGAGCTATCATGAATTTACAGCCAATTGATAGTCCCTGATTTTACTTTTTTCTACACACTTGCATAGTTTTTCTTTAGTGCATTCTGAACAGCCCATCTTTGATGTTCATGAAATAAATGTTTGATTGCATCAGCCGGGTCGATCCATCGTAAGACATGATCATCCTCGATCGGATCTTGTACTTTCTGCCCAGCATCGCAACGATAGAATTGCCCTTCGTTCAAATAATATGCCGTTTCATTTTGTGAATAGAAATGTTGATTGGCTCGTCCGATGAAATCACCGATTTCGACGTCCATCCCTGTTTCTTCTAGTACCTCTCTTTTAAGACAGTCTTCATGCATCTCATAGTCCTCGATACCGCCACCTGGAAGAAACAACTTACCGTCCCTTTTTTGAATGACGGCGATTTTACCTGTTTGAGAGTCACGCATGACCGCATAAACAGCAGGTCTCGTGATGTAGTGTTGGTTCTGTTCTCTCTGCCCGAAGGTGATAACATCCATTGTTTAATCACTCCTTTTCGTATAATCATTTGAATTCAATCATACCTTACCAATTGGTATGTAAGCATGCGTCATATAAAAACCCCTCATTTCGCTCAAGAAATGAGGGGTTACCTATGAATAAAGATCGTTCGTTTCAAACGAAACGTCTGATGGATTAACCGAGCGACAAGTATTTGACTTCGAGATAATCTTCGATGCCGTAGACGCCACCTTCACGGCCAAGACCACTCTCTTTATAGCCACCAAATGGAGCTTGTGCAGCAGATGGTGCTCCATCGTTCAGACCGACAATCCCGTATTCGAGTCGTTTTCCGAGCATCAATGCTTCATCGATGCGTTCAGAAAACGCGTAAGCTGCCAGTCCGTAAGGTGTATTGTTCGCCCGTTCGATGACTTCATCAAGCGTCTCAAAGACAGAGATCGGTGCGAGCGGACCAAACGTCTCTTCCTGCATGCAGAGCATATCTTCAGTGACATTTGCAAGCACGGTTGGAGTGACGAAGTAGCCGACAGATTCGTCAATCGTACCACCAGTCAGGATCGTTGCTCCTTTTGCGACAGCGTCATCGATGTGTGCTTTGACTTTTGCGACGGCTTTCGCATTGATTAATGGACCAACTGTCGAGTCAGCGTCCATTCCGTTTCCGACTTGTAATTGTTTGACGGCAGCTGTGAATTTTTCCGTAAACTCATCGAGAACAGATGCTTGCACGTAGAAGCGGTTCGTCGCGACACACGCTTGTCCACCGTTTCGGAATTTCGAGCGCATCGCGCCTTCAACGGCTTTATCGAGATCCGCATTTTCCGTGACGATGAAAGGTGCGTGACCACCGAGTTCAAGTGACAATTTTTTCATCGTATCGGCAGCTTGACGCATGATCAGTTTTCCGACGGCTGTAGAACCTGTGAACGTGATCTTCCGGACACGGGAATCGGCTTGCCAGACGCCACTAATCGTTGCCGCGTCACCTGTTAGGACGTTGATGACCCCTTTAGGGATACCAGCTTCTTCTGCTAGTTCAACGAGGCGAAGTGCCGTAAACGGTGTTTCTTCCGATGGTTTAAGAACGATCGTACAACCCGCTGCAAGAGCAGGAGCAAGTTTACGTGTGATCATCGCTGCCGGGAAGTTCCATGGTGTGATCGCTGCGACGACACCGACTGGTTCTTTTTCGACGAAGAGTCGTTTTCCTGGAACAGAAGCCGGAATCGTTTCACCGTAAATCCGGCGTGCTTCTTCAGCGTACCAACGGACGTATTGATTGCCGTAATCGACTTCACCGAGTGCTTCGACGTACGGTTTCCCTTGTTCTGTCGTCATGATCCGGGCGAGTTCCTCACGGTTTTCATTAATCAAGCGATACCAGGCGTCGACTAAATTCGCACGTGTGTCTGCAGTTTCGTTTGACCACTTGACGAATGCTTCGCTCGCTGCATCAACGGAACGTTGTGCGTCTTCCGCTGAACTTGCAGGAACATGTCCGAGCAATACTTTCGTTGCTGGGTCGTAGACCGGGATCGTTTCTGTTGTGTCGTACCATTCACCATTAATTAAGTTCTTTTCAATCATCTTGTTGCACCTCCGTGAATTTCATTACGTCCTCCATTAAACACCTCAAAACGAATGAGCGGAAGTTCCGCTTTGGATGGACCGTCATAACGAAACGGAATGACTCAACAAAATAGTTAATCGACTGAATAATCGGGAACAGTTACAATAAATGGGGAATGAAAATGTCAAAATTGATAAAGGGGTCGAAGTCATGAAACGAAACTGGGTTATTTGTGGTGTGGCGCTGAGCCTACTGCTAAGTGGATGTGGGGAAAGGGAAGTCAAAGAGATAAAGTCGGAAAAACCAAAAAAGACACAGCAAAAAAGACAAGCTTCACAACAAGCCTACATAGAAAAGACGATGCAGCGAGCGGATCGTTACGCTGCCCAGTACGATTATGACCGGGCGATCAAGGTGTTACAACCCGTTCGTACAAAAGAGACGAATCTGAAAACGGAAGAATACGAACAGAAAAAGCAGGCACTTCTGCCTGTGGCAAAACCTGTGCCGCATCTCTTTTTCCATTCACTGATTGCTGATCCAAAACAAGCATTTGACGGTGACCGGAAGGAATCGGGGTACGATGATTACATGGTGACGCAACAGGAATTCGAACGGATTTTAGCTGCGTTGTATAAAAACGATTACGTACTCGTCCGACCAACAGACTTAGCAAAAGAGATGAACGGGAAAATCGTTGAAACACCTGTCCGTTTACCAAAAGGAAAACACCCGCTCGTGCTCTCGCAAGATGACGTCAATTATTACGAATACATGAAAGGCGATGGATTTGCGAAGAATTTAAAAGTAAAGGATGGCAAAATTGTCAACGCGATGGTTGGAAAGCCGGATGGTGCCTATGATCTCGTACCAATCGTCGATGCGTTCGTCCAGTCCCATCCTGACTTTTCCTATAAAGGAGCAAAGGGGTTGCTCGGTATCACAGGTTATAACGGGGTGCTCGGGTATCGTTCCTCCTACAACCAATACGGGCATAATAAACAGGTTGAAACGGCACGAAAACAAGCGAAACAGACCGCCGTCGCATTAAAAGACGACGGCTGGCAGTTCGCGAGTCATACGTACGGACATATTTGGGTCGGAAAAGAATCAGTCGCGACGATTCGCGCGGATCTTAAACGCTACAAACAAGACGTTGCACCGCTGATCGGAAAAACGACGCAATTGATTTATCCGTACGGCAGTGATGTCGGGGATTGGCATGAGTATTCGGGTGAGAAATATCGTTTGCTCATTGATAGCGGGTTCCGTTATTTCTTCAATGTCGATGCGAGTCAACATGCGTGGAAACAAGTTGGACCCGACTACTTCCGCCAAGCTCGAATCAACGTTGATGGGATTCGTTTACGTCAAGCCGTTGCTGGAAAGACGAGTGTCCTCGATCCATTCTTTGATGCGAAAAAGGTCTTTGATCCAGCGCGACCGGAACGGAAGTAAGTGATTGAAAACTAGTTAATCCATCGAATAAAGCAATTAAAACGGTAGTGGCTGCGTCCCGTCCTGATCCGTAAAGTGATACGTCTTTGCAAGATCAGCGACGAAAACCGCTTGCCCGGAATAGTGGCTAACATCGTTATCTGAAATCAGTGCTGAGACTGCTCGTCCGATATAGGTCGTCGATTCAGTCGCGGCACTCGCGAATCCAGCATCGACGACTCGTTCTGTTCGCATGAAACCGGGGCAGAGCGCGATGACAGAAATGGTCGTCTGAGCTAACTCCTGCGCCATGACGTGTGTCATTCGATTAATCGTTTGCATCGCCAAATCATAATAGAGATTTCCGGCCACCTGATCTGGAGTGAATGACGTCAAATTGATGACGAGCGCAGCTGGACTTTGTTGCAGTAATGGCATCGCAGCCCGAATCGTCCACAAATACGCTTTTGGTCCGGCAGACATCATCGCGTCCCAATGTTCCGGTGCTCGCTCCCAAAACCGTCGTCCAGTTCCAGACGGTAAGTGGCTTTCCGAACCACCGAACACACAATTGACGAGGAGATCGATTCGACCATGTTGGTGCTGAATCTGCTGAATCAGACGATCGATGTCCATTTGATTCGTATGGTCACAAACGACGGGAATGCCAAGTCCGCCGCGTGCTGTGACACCAGCAGCTGTCTCTTCGATCGTCTCTCTACGGTTGTCCGTTGTCTGTTCATTCGTACTCCGTCCCGTGACGTAGACGATCGTTCCAGCGTCACCCAAGGCATAAGCGATGCCACGTCCGGCACCACGCGAGGCGCCAGCGACGAGTGCAATCCGTTTTGACATGATGAAACTCCTTTCAGATACGAGAAGACGGATGGGCAGATGCGCATCCGTCTTCTTCTGTCTTTAAAAACCTTTAATCGTCATCCCACCATCGACATAAAGCGTTTGCCCGGTCACGTAACGGGCTGAAGCAGACGATAAGAAGACAGCTGGTCCAACCAGTTCTTCTAATTCACCGACCCGACCGAGCGGTGTCACGTCAACGATCTCTTGCAGGTATGTAGGATCTTTCAGCAATGGCTCCGTTAATGGTGTCTTAAAATACCACGGTCCGATCGCATTGACACGAATGTTTCGTGGTCCCCATTCAAGCGCCAGTACTTTGGTCATCTGAATCATTGCCGCTTTCGTCGTCGCATACACGACGCCGGTCCGTAAGGCGACGTGACCAGCAACCGAGGCGATGTTCAGAATGCTTCCACCTGTCTCCTGCATCCGTTTCCCAATTTCTTGAGCGAAGAAGAAGGCGGATTTCAGATTGGTCTGTTGGATTGTTTCCCACTCGTCTTCTGTTACATCAAGTGCCTTCGAGCGAATGTTCATTCCGGCATTGTTGACGAGTCCATCAATCTGCGGTACTTGTTCGTAGGCACGAGCTACCGTCTCGACGACTTGTTTCCGGTCAGTGATGTCGCACGGGAAGATGTAAGCCGATCGACCGAGTCGTTCGATTTCTTGTGCCGTCTCCTTCAAATCCCGTTCCGTCCGGGCGACGAGAATGATGTTAGCACCGGCTTCTGCCATCCCGATGGCGAGCGCGCGACCAATGCCTCGACCAGCTCCTGTGATAAGAAATGTCTGATCGGTCAACGAAAAACTTGGAAGATACATGATGTCACGTCCTTTAAATGAGAGTCACTACTTACTCTAATGAAAAATTGACTGAAAAGAAAGAAAAATCACTTCGTGGTACAGTATAGATGGTAAAATATTGAAAAGGAGGGATAGGATGAAGCGTGGGTTAGTTGTGACATTATGTATAGCACTCGTAAGCCTTGCTGCGATTCAATTGGTCGGTACGGAAGTTTACCGTTATTTCTTTTATGAACCGGCATCTAATGGGACGCCTTTCATGACGAATGATGAAGAAAAAACGAACGTTAAATTTAAAAAGGACAAACAGAAAAAAGATGTACAAAGCGGGGGATTTTCGGATAAGGATGCATTAGGAGTTGCTACCTTTTACGTTGTCGTCGGTCTTGTCATACTACTGATCGTCCTCTTCAGTGTGCGTTACTTCTTGAAGCGTTTGCGAAAACGACGCAAACGAGAGAAGGTAATCGACGATTTAATGAAGTCGCCGCCGGTGTTTTCCCCAAATCGTTCGATACGACAAACAATTGTTGGTGAAGAATCAGAGTCAGAGATTCGCCGGCTTTTACAAACATTCGATCGGCAGCTGACAAGACAAAAACGCCGCCGCTCTGAAGAGACGGTCGGCGAATGGTTACAACGGATTGATGTCACGCTCGATCCATCGATCTATCATCTCGTCCGGTACGGTGAGACACCGGACTCGGCGATTTCACAAGATCAGGTCGATGATCTAAGGAATGAACTACAAGTGCATCTTCAGCGCGACTGACCGAGTAAATCAAGCAGGATCGCATGATGGGAGGCGTCTCGTGAGACGAGTGACAATTCGCGGACGACATCAAACCCGTCGACCGGTAACGTCTTGATTTCAGGTGACAGTCCATCTTGGAAAATCTCCGGCAATAGAGCGATACCAAGTCCTGCACGGATGAAACCGAGGACGCTCGATCCGAATTCCATCTCGTTTTCTGCTTGGTAGACGGCACCTCGCTCGATGAACGCGTCCTTTAGGATGTTCGTCGAATCGCAATCAATCGGAAGCGATAAGAAAGAGGCGTCACGAATTTGCTCAAACGCCACAGACGTACAGCCTATAAATCGTTCATCGTCTTGATGCACGTAAAGTAAAAAGTTCTCCGTATACAAATGCGTCGTGTGATACGGATGGACGTGATGTCGATCGTCGAGTAAGACGGCATCGTATCGGCGTTCTTCAAGGCCTTGCATCAAATCGATCGTCGTATGCGCCGTCTTCAACTTGAGATCTGGTGCCGTTGCTTGACGCGAGACGTGACGCGGGAGATACGTCATCGCGACGCTTGGCCATGATCCGAGTGTCAAGGTCGTCCGTTCGTCGATCGTACCAATCCGTCGTTTCATCTGATCGATCCGATCAAGCAGTTCACGACTCTCTTCAAAGACGATTTCGCCTGCTGGCGTCAACGTGACACCATGTGCCGATCGGTGTAACAAAGAGACATCAAGTGCACTCTCAAGACTTTTGATTTGTTTACTTAACGCCGGTTGCGTCATATGCAATACTTCGCTTGCTTTCGTCAGGCTGCCGGTCTCCGCGGTGACGAGGAATGCTTCCATCCATTCGGTCTTCATTGCTTCACGCTCTTTTCATACAGGTTGTTTAGAACGTACGTCATTTGAACGCATCTGACAATCATTTTGCATTTTTTATATTCTTAGTTTGGAATATTCTAAATCTGGAATATATAAAATAAAGAGGTGAACGGATATGAACGATTGGATACCAATACGATTCTCAGCACTCGGAGACGCGACACGGCTCCAACTCATTGAAGCGTTACGAAACGGTCCTCTCTCCGTCAATGAGTTAGCTGAACAATTACAGTTACGCCAACCGCAAACCTCGAAGCATTTGAAGCTGTTGCTTGACGCGGGACTGATCACTGTCGAACGACAGGCGAATCGTCGCTTGTACAGTCTTCGTCCAGAAGCGTTTCGAGAACTCGTCATATGGAGCAACTCGCTAGCGCAAATGGAAGCCCGCATGCATCGTCTAGACGCACATTTGAAGCAGATTCAGTCGAACGTGAAGGGAGACGGGACGAATGAAAAAGGAATTAAAGACTTCGATTGAGGGGAAGACGCTACGAATGGAATGGACGTGTGAAGCGCCGCGAGATAGCGTCTTTGCCGCATTTACGGAAAAAGAACAGCTTGAAGCGTGGTGGGGACCGGAAGGCTGGGAGTCAACGATCAAGACGTTCGAATTTCAACCGGGTGGTGTGTGGCATTATTGCATGCGCTGTGTTGATCCGGCGCAAGGTGACTTTTACGGCATGGAGTCGTGGGGAAAAGCGATTTTCAGGCACATCGATGCTCCGAATACGTATAGTCATGCCGATTACTTCTCAGACGCGTCAGGGGCGATCTCTGAACATTTACCAGGAAGCGAGAATGTCACGACATTTCTCGACCACGGGGAAACGACGTTGATCGTCTTCGAGTCGACCTATGAGACAGAAGAAGCTGTGCAAGAAGTGCTTGGTATGGGGATGAAGGAGGGCTTTACGTCGCAACTGTATCGCCTAGATCACCTATTGACGAAACAGTAAGAAGGAGTCGATGTTTTGGTGCGGAAGATCGGTTTAGCTTTATGTATCCTATTCTTAGTAGGTTGTGGAAAGTACACGATGGAAGAGGCGAAGGAGAACGGCGACATCATTGTCCAAAATGGTGTAGAGAACAGCGACCGATTCGAGTCCTTTTTGAAGAAATCGAAGCAAGGAAAATCAGATCAAATTCGCATCACAGCCTACACGACCGAGGGAGATCCGATTTTGTATGACGTCAAATATAATGGCAAGACGTATCAGTATTCGTCTGATTCATCACGTGATCAGTTCGGTTCTACAGACGACGATCGAGAGAATGAAGTCTGTCAGCAACTCGATAAAACGATCGTGAAGCAAGAGGCGATCTATACGTTACATCAATGCGCTGAAGGAACGGATCATGAATTGCTACGATTGCCAAAACAATAATCAAAAAGGATTGTGTCCCGTCGAATCAATCAGCGGGCACGATCCTTTTCATTCGCTATCAAGGCGACGCAAAGCTTCACGCCAACTTGAAAAACGTTCAATCAGTAATGTCAGTGAAGGAGCTTGGTGTGCACGTGCCCACTTAGCATACTGTTGACTCGTCAATAGCGGTCCATGAGTTTCTGCAGCTTGTTTAAGTGCTTCTAGGCAGTCTTGGTCAGTGAAGAAACCGTTCGAGGTGAGGTCGAAGTGTGCTAAGGCTTTTTTCCACGTACCGAACCGACGAATGATCGTATTCGCACTTAACATCTCTGGATGTAAATCCCGTAATTCCGTGTAGGAGCGAATCGTCATGTTCGTTCCTTTTTGTGCGACATAAAAGGCGACACTCTCCTCGATTGACCACCGTTTCGTTCGTTTGACCGCAGCCGGACGATTCAACGTCAGCCGGTCTTTGGTCGATAAGTGAGAAGTCTTGACGATGCCTGCTTTCTCTAATAGGTGTGCCCACGAGCCGAATCGTGCATTGATCTCTTCAAGTGATGGGTAAGGAAGTTGAGCCGCTAACTTTTGATAATGGGTAGCTTTCATAGGTGAATGGTGCATCTGATGAAGACCTTGAATCAAGCGGATGATCTTCTCATCCGTTGCTAAGGTAGAAGTGGAAGTCGGATGTTGACGCATGCAAGATATCTCCCTTTTGAATGGTTGTTTCAATTACAGGCTAGTGTAGCATGAGCGATTTCAAGAACATACTAACAATATCGTAAGGTAAGAAAAATAGCGCATTTTTATCCGAGAAATACAGGGAAATCAGGGATGTAAAGCGAATACAATATTATAGAAGAAAAGAGGGGGGACTGATCAATGACTGAACCACAGACGATTGATACGATGGAAGATATTTTAAAGATGCTCGACGCGCGATTGCGTGAACCAGGACCGTTTTGGGACAAGTTTTATGAAGATCGGACGAAACCGGTCCCATTTTTTAAGAACATTCCTGATGAGAACTTAGTTCGCTACGTCGAACAGAGATGGCTCTCACCGGGTGACGCGTGAGATCTCGGAACAGGACCGGGACGTAACGCGATCTACCTCGCAACACACGATTTCTCGGTGACAGGACTGGATCTTTCAGCAACCGCGTTAGAATGGGCAACGGAACAAGCACAACAGACTGGAGCGCATGTTGCGTTTCGAAAGCAAGATTTTCTAGAGACGACGGAACAGAATACATATGATTTCATTTACGATTCAGGCTGTTTTCACCATATGGCGCCACATCGACGTTTGACCTACGTGACGCGACTGAAGGAGATGTTGCGCCCCGGAGGATATTTCGGATTGACGTGTTTTGTTGCGGGCGGTCCGCTGGGCGGGGCGACCTTGACGGACTGGGAAGTCTATCAGGAAAATAGTCTTCAAGGTGGACTCGGTTACACGAAAGAACGATTACTTTACATATTCGATGCATTCGACGTCATCGAACTAACAGAAATGAAAGCCGTCGACAATCCAGAGGTGTTATTTGGTCATGCCGGACTGTGGACTGGTCTGTTCCGATTAAAGGAATGATTCGTCTGGCATTCGAGACGTGAACCAATCTATAAAATAATGGATATCCTCTAACGAGATGATTTGATGCGTATCGTAAGCGGCGAACAGTGACAAAAAGCGCGGTTCGTCCGGAAAATAATGAAGTAGAATCGGACGGAGTGTCTCTAAGTCGTGCACGAAGCTTTGATCTTCATCTAAGATGAGGTGATAGGCACTCCTAACGATCCGTTTCACGATCGAATCCGAATGAAGCAGAGCGATCTGATCTGTTTCTAGGAGAAATAAATCCGTTTTTAACTGCTCGCATAACCCACCGTTTAACGCGAAGCCAAGAGCGCGTGTCGGACGAAGGGACGGAAATCGACTTTGGAGATTTTCGCCTGCCAAAAACAAGTTGACGGATTTCAACCAGACGCCCCAGCGAAGTGCTTCGTCATCCCGTATGACGTCGCCAAGCAGACCGATGTCATAATCGATTTTGGTGACGAATGGATAGTTCGTCAACCAGTGTTCCGTCCGTTCATCTAACTGCATGCGTTCTTCTTCCGTCAACGGTTCTGTCAAAATCAGTGTAAAATCGAGATCAGATTCAAAGGGACGCGCCGTTCCTTTGGCAACGCTACCATACAAGTACACGCCATGAAACGCGGATAAGCTTTGTACATAGGCGACGACGTCGCGAATCACGGTACGATAACGGACAGGAATTGCTTCAGCGGAAGTAGGATTGTGGATGTAGCCATTTTTCGTGCCAAATGTCGTTGGATACTGCATCTATTTTCCTCCTCATCCTTCAGGAATTGATTGATAGCGATACCAGGTCTTGTTTCGCTGCACATATAAAAACATCGTATCATCTTTTTCTTGATAGATGACCGTACCGCTCTTAAGTCGATTAGCCATGCCGTCCTTGAGTGTCGTTTCGGATCGCATTTTTTTGATACGTGGACCAGGTGTTAAGGAGAGATCCGAGACAGTTACTAATTGATACAGTCGATAAACACGGTCATTTAAGCGGATCACATCTTGATTTTGTTCGATGGCTTCAGCCGCGATGAGGTCTGTCGTTGTAATCGTCGTCTCTTCCTGGCATCCACTGAGACAAAGAACAATTAACATTGTAGTAGCTAAAACTTTTTTCATGAAACACACCTCTTTTTCTAGTTATATATCGTAATTTCGATATATTCGGGTTATGCGATATAAGGGGAGCATCATGATTTCATCTGATTTTGAAAAAAATTTACAACCGACTACAGTCACGGTTCAAAGAAAACCTATCTCACCAGAGTGTACGTATTCTCCAACACATTCAATTTGCGACGAATCCGACGATCAAGGAGATTGCCGAGGCATTTCGCCTCTCACATAATACGATGTCCGAGCACGTCAAAAAGTTGGAGAAATTAGGTTATATCGAAAAAAACGGAATCCGGAAGATCAACGTCAAGTAACGATCGATTTAACAAACGATGGAGATACAATCGTTCGGCGTCATACAGAACTTGATCCTGAACGGTTGAATCGAGTGCTTGCTACGATGTCAAAAACAGACCAATAGACGATTGAACAGGCGTTTCGATTATTGCGAGAGGCTGCAGATGATTGCTTTTCTCGTTAAGGTATTGTCAAGCGCAGTGGTCATAGGTCTCGTTACCGAAGTTGCCCGTCGTTCACCGTCACGAGGTGGCGTATTGTCCGCGTTGCCGGTCGTTAGTCTGATCAGTTTCGCCTGGCTCGTCAAACAAGGAAGTGAACGGACCGAGCTCAGTACAGTTTTAAAGAGTGTGTTACTCGGGTTACCGGCGACATTTTTATTGCTAGCTGTCTTGTATTGGCTCATTCGTTTAGGGATTCCTGTGTTTTACAGTATAGTTGGTGCAACGAGTTTTTTTATCGTCTGTTGGTATGTTCAATATTATCTACAACAGTGGTGGCAGACGTAACGGAAAAGGAGAGAAAGCGGTGGTAACCCTTCAAACAGAACGATTGACGATTTATCCATGCACAGCGACAGACGTAACGCGTTTACAACAACAGCAATACGAGAACGGACCTGAAGTACAGCATCACTTGACGTTACTCGCGTCAGATCCATCGATGCTGTACTGGGGAAGTTGGCTCGTAATGACAAAAGACGGGCAGGTAGTCGGAGATATTGGATTCAAAGGGAAACCAGACTCGCGACAAGCAGTCGAAATCGGTTATGGTTTGTTACCAGCGTTTCTCAATCGAGGTTTTGCGACGGAAGCCGTCCGAGCCTTGATTGATTGGGTGTTCGACCAAACCGAAGTGAAGGCTGTACTCGCAAAGACGGATTTGACGAATCAAGCATCGATCAGGGTGCTTGAAAAAGCGGAATTGATTCAGATTGGGAGCGACGATCGGTATATCATGTGGGAGCGTTTGAAGTAGGTGTAAAGGAAACTTGACAGGTGGTGCGTTATTTACATATAGTGGAATAAGCGAGGTGGAACCATGAAAAATCAGGTCAAGAAGATGCGCGAGGGACGAGGTTGGTCGCAAGGCGAACTGGCAAAACGATTGAACGTATCGCGTCAGACGGTCATTTCCATCGAAAAAGAGCGGTATAATCCGTCACTTGACCTCGCTTTTGCACTGGCTGATTTGTTTGAGCGGCGAATCGAAGATATTTTTACACCGAGTCGAACGAACGAGGAGGGAGCGGAATGATGCGAGTCAATGTGTTACTAGATATTTTTTTAATAGGAGTAGGTCTGTACTTAATAATGACGGATCCTGCGGCTAAAACACTCGGAATCATCCTCTTTTTAGCAGGTGTCACGTCACGTATCACAGGAACGGTATTCTCGCCAACGGAACCGTATGATGAGCGTCAAGGAACGATTAAAATCCGTAGTGGACATATCGCTTATCTCGTAAGTATCGGATATCTTTTTTTGATTTTAGTTCTCGTCAATTTATCAATCCTTCAAGACATTCAATTTGCTCTGTTGTTGGCATTAGGAGGACAAATCTTACTCTTCCCGATTACGTTGCTGTATGTGAATCGGAAGATGTGAATTAGGGGCTAAAGATTCCTCGATGATTGGATAAAACAAAGAGAGGAAAAAGCTACATTCCTCTCTTGGTACTTAAAAATTAGTGACGCGGAGCAAACAGCATGACACTGACGCCGATTAAACAGATTAAAGCACCAATTATGTCATAGGTATCTGGTGATTTACGATCTATGATCCAGCCCCAAAATACGGACATGACGATGAATACACCACCATAAGCTGCATAGACGCGACTGAATGTTGGAAATTGCTGAAACGTAGCAATGATGCCATATAAAATGAGGGCGAGTCCTCCCATTAAACCGAAGTACACAGGTCGTCCCTCTCTTAGCCATAGCCAAATCAAATATCCGCCACCAATCTCACTTAAACCAGCAATAAAGAAAATGAAAGCTGACATGATCACGATTCAGCCCTCAATCGCAAACGTATCACGCAATTCGATGATCGTTCCTTCCGGTGCTTTTAATTTACTCAGATGTCCATCGACGACGAAATAGATGTTGCCACCGTGTTTTGGTAAAAAAGGCATCCCGAGTTGTTCCAGTCGTGTTACTTCCTCTTGCAAGTCGTCAACATAGAGGGCGAAATGAACAGGACCCGCTGCTTGTTTCGTGTAATCGGTGAACGGTTGACCGGATTTGGGTGTCTGTAACTCGATATAGAAATCACCGAGTCGTAACCAGCTGTTAAAGTCGCGATCATGAAAACCAGGCGATTCCTGAACGAGCGTGAACCCGAGCTGTTCATAAAATTGTTTGGATGCGACGTAATCTGTCGTCTGAATGCAGATGTGATGAATTTGTTTCATACTAAAACCTTCCTTCGTGTTCAATGAAATCATGCAGAACTAGTGTAGCATTTCGCGAATCAGTTGGAGTAATAGAAATGGAGAATACGATGCAACATGCCATAAATTTGATGTGTGAACGTTTTTCGTTAGGGCAAACGATCAGCGAACCTGTCCGATTGACGGGTGGTCTTCTGCATGAGTCGTGGCGACTACAGACAACGACAGGATTCTATGTCTTAAAACGATTGAATCAGGAAATCATGCGACGTCCTGAAGCACGAAACAACTTTAAGATGTCAGAAGACGTTGCGATGCAAGCGTCTCTTTACTTAGCAGCATTACCAGCACGTCGCGTCAACGATCAAGTGTTTGATTGGGTCGATGGCAAGACGTTATCAGCCGATCAAATTCGACCGACACATGCACGACAAATCGGAGTTCAATTAGGACGATTGCATGGTCATTCCGTGGCGACGACTGGCTTTCCAAAGCCAGATACCTCCAGTATGCCAATCGATTGGAACGATTACCTAGAAGAAGGAAAGCGACAGCAATCAGACTGGCTACAGTTGCTAGTCGAAGAACAGGAACAGCTACAACGACTGGAACGATTAGCACTGGAAGCAAAACTGCAACTACCTGAAGACTGGATCGTCAGCCATCGTGATCTTGATCCGAAAAATGTTCTCTGGACAACGAATGGTCCGGTCTTGATCGACTGGGAGTCTGCAGGATTGATTCATCGAGCCGTCGACGTATTTGAAACCGCCTGTTATTGGTCAAAACGTAAAGACGATACGTTTGATCGTGATCGATTTAACGCAGTTCTTGCTGGTTATACGATAAATCAACGTTTGCCTGATGTCGACTGGCTTCATGTCATCAATATCAGTGTCCAAGGATAGTTGGATTGGCTGAAGTTCAATCTGGATCGTTCACTCGGGAAACGCAGTGTTCCTGAAGCGGAACGAACGCTCGGAACAGAGCAGGTCCTTTTAACGATAAAAGAACTACAGGTTCACGACCGGAATCTCTGGATTAAGGGGATATTGGCAAGATGATAATCAGAAAGAGGCACTGAATCATTCGATTCGATGCCTCTTTCGTTATTAAAATGATTTGACTAGATGTTCAACGGTTGATTCAGGAGTACGAAACGAAACATACCCGAGTTGCTTGATCCGGTCATTCGAAAATGTCGCTTGTTCCGCTGGACGATCTGGTGCTTGAATTTGTTTACCACTTGCTTCAATCAATTTCATGCGGAAATCTGTTTCTGGCAGATTAACATCAATCGCATTAAAGATGTCCCCATCTTGCGCATTTGTTGCAGCAAGAACAATCATCTCGACTAGGTTATCCGCATGGATCCACGGAACGACGTCTTCCGGGTGTAACCAAGTAATGAGATCTGCCACTTTCATCCGCTCGACTTGTCGATCCCCCCAGTAGGATTGTTTCTCGGCACAAATAGAACCAGGTCGGAGGATGATTAAATCGGAATCGGGTGTATATTCCTGTAACAGGCGTTCCGATAACTGCTTTGTATGAATGTAGACGTGCTCTGACGGTAGGAGCGGTGACGTTTCCGAAAAATGTCCACTCACGACTTCTCCGTAAACGGAAGTCGTCGAGATATGTATGATGCGCTTGACACAAGCATTTGTTGCAGCATCGGCGAGATGTTTCACACCTGTGACGTTTGCTTCTTCCGCTAAGTCGGGGTCATCCCCAAGGTAGGCAGCACAGTGGATCAAGAGATCGACGCCTTGAAGTGCTGCAACAAGCGAAGCCGGATTACCGAGCTCGCCGATGATTGGAATAACGTCATTTGTTGAATAGTGATCCGCCTGTTCCTGAGAACGATAGAGTCCTCGAACTTCACACGCTTCTTTAAGAAAACGTTGCGCGACACGTGAGCCAAGCGTCCCGGTCATCCCTGTAATCAAAATCGTACTCTCGTTTAAGTTCATGATGCTTACTCCTTTGACTCCGTCTTTTCAGCGAAACATTTCTCACAAATGAAACGACCTTCGCTTTTTAAGTAAGCTTTTACTTCCGTCATCCCGCGATGTTTTGGATAACGCATCTGGATATAAACCTTTTCGTTTCCTTCGATCGTTTTGCCACAATGAATGCATGTCGGTTCTTTACCAAACATCCTATCGCTCCCTATATTTTTATCTTCTACCTTATCGTAAAGGAAAATTAAGGATGTTGGAAGAATAAAGTAAAAAAAGAATCTAAAGAAAGGTGTCTATGATCTTCATTGCTATTTTTCTCGCTGTGGGTGGAATCGTTTGGTTCATTTCAGCGCGCAGTCAATCGAAACATCCCTCGCTCGACGATCAGGAGTATACACTGAATCAACATGATGTCCATCAGCAGCAAAATCATCGTGATTTTTGAAGGCATGTCAAGGAGCATCCGGTCGATTGACTGTATGCTCCTTTTTAGCGATTGCGTACATAAAGGAAATATTTCGCGTTGCTCCAAATCAAGGCGATAATCAATAAACTGATTGCGAAGATCTGAGACTGTCCGGTTTCATACGAATAAATGACCAATACGACGATGACACCCATCAATAGGAGTTGCAACGAAGATTGTGAACGAATGAGACCTTCTAACATGACGTGTCGTTCTCCGTCATCAGAGGCGGCAAATAGCTTTTTGACATAGTTTGTTTCCGAGTACTTTGGGAAATCACGGTTTGGGTAGATGTGACGCATAAGATTAAGATAATAATAGGATGCAAAACTACTGATGATGAAAAAGAGACCACTTAGTAATAAATGAAGTCCGAAATGATTTTCGATGATGCTAAAAGATGCGAGACCGATGCTGAGAAGAGTAGAAACCTGAACCATCATCATGCCATCCGCATAGTATCGATTCACTTGACCGTCAATCGCATCCTCGTCGTCTGAAGAAACAGGACGTCGAGTCAATTGACGAATTTGCAAATAGCGCACGATATAACTGAGGGTAAGAACCGTCAAGATAACGAAAAGACCAGTGAATATGTAATTAAGATAGAGCGATAGTTCAAACTTTGACAAGCTGGTATGATTGAAGACAGACATAACGATATAGCTACTAATGAAACCGAGCAGTGCTGCGATGATGACTTTGATTGCTTCTTTTTTCATATTAATTCCTCCTCATCGAAATAAAAAATTTCTTCTAACGGCGTATCAAACACACGAGAAATTTTGACAGCAATCAATAGCGAAGGCATGAATTCTTCACGCTCGATTAAGCTGATTGTCTGGCGTGAAATGTTTGCACGCCGCGCCAGTTCAGACTGATTCCATCCGTGACGAGCACGTAATTCTTTTAAGCGGGATTTCATATAGGGATTCACCTCCTATATAATGTAACTTATCATAGTCTTTTTGACAACGATAATAGTCAAAAAAGATAATATGATGGTCATTAATATGTAAATCAATCATATCGATGGGATAAATTGTATACTAGAATAAGTCGAAAGGAGATGTGAAACATATCGATGAAATCTCAGTCATCTGTAAACGATGTTTTTTATCATGATGAGGATGGTACGTGCCAAATCGCTTCGGTTCTACAAATCGAAGAGACACTACTCAAACAAAAAATCACCTATCTCCAAGACGTGACAGACTCGGACGCAAGTAATACATATGAACAAGGACGTCAGCAGCTATTAGACAAACTCGATACGTTAAGACGTTCGGTAAAAATGAATCTTATCTCTCGCGACGATGTCCCGCTCCGAACGCGAGCACTCTGGAAACAGTCACTCAGAGCGACGCGTGTAACGGAAGAGGAAGCGCGTCTCATCCAAGAGTATCTTCGGATTGAGGCAACGATGCTGACACAATCAGGAGAAGCGGTTTCTGATCTCTATGCCGCCTTATTTGATGCAGATGAGCCGACACGGAAACAAGCATTCTTATCGATTGAAGAAGCGTTCCGGACGAATGAATCCGTCATTCAACGATTATTTTCGCAACTTGTCGACATGCGACAAGTGCGTGCTTCTGCAAGCCATCAGGCGAGTTACGAAGAATTGGCTTTTTCGGAGCTTGGTCGTATCGATTATTCAAGCAAGGATGTCAATCATTACGCCAGCATCGTTCAAACTTATTTCCGACCGGTTAAACAGCAATTTCAGCTCGAGCAACAAACGTTTCTTGGCAAACAGGCGCTCCATCCGTGGGACGTCCGGCAATCGGCCTATACGCAGATTGATCATCGCATAACCGGTTCTGACGCTTCATTTTTAGATAAGGCACAAGCGATTCTTGAGAGCGTTCATCCGTCTTTTGCTGACATATTACAAGAAATGCGCCAAGCGGTTCATCTCGATATCGATGCCCGTTCAAACAAAGCTGGAGGAGGATTTTGTGAGTATTTTCCCGTCGAACGTCTATCATTCTTGTTCATGAATCGTATGCAGACATTCGATGATCTCGTCATCTTCATGCACGAGATGGGGCATGCCGTCCATAACGATGCAATGAAAGAGACGTATGATGGACTTCAACCGATTCCGCTCGAAGTAGGGGAATTCGCCGCCATGTCACTTGAGCTGTTGACGATGAACGAGTGGCACCAAGTGATTCCAGATCGAAGAGACGTTGCCCGGGCGAAACTCGAACAGATCCGTTCGATAGTGGAGTTCTTGCCGCAAACGATCATCGTCGATCGTTTTCAATCATGGCTCTATGCTCACCCTGACCATCTGCCGGAAGAACGACAAGCTTCTTTTGCACGTCTCCGGGAGACCTATGATACGGACATCCTCGATTGGTCGGAAACGCCTGATTGGAAAGGACTCGAATGGATGAGTGTCATTCATCTCTTTGAGACGCCTTTCTATTACATTGAGTATGCTATAGCGCAGCTTGCCGCTCTTCAGTTGTATCACCGTTATACGAAAGATCCTGCCCAAACGATGAAGGACTTCCTTGCAGCTTTAGCGCTCAGTCAAACCCATTCGGTTCAAGAGGTTTATGCGAGAGCGGGTGTGTCATTCTTACCGAGTGATGCGAAAATGAGAGAGTTGCTGACATTTCTAGAAGGTCAAATCGAAGCTTGGATAAATGAGTTAGATCAATTAGACGATGAAGATGTTAAAAAGAGAAAGTCTTAATCCGGAGCGACAGATGTACAAAACGATAGGAGGACGAACATGAATATACGTAAAAACATTGTCTATGCGACGTTATTCAATACTACAGGCAGTCAGATATTGATGGTCGAGAACCGTGGCGAACACGGTGACTACTATACACTGCCGGGAGGAACCGTCGAACATGACGAAACGCTACATACTGCAATCACGCGTGAAGTACTTGAGGAGACAGGCTTCACCATCATTCCAGGGGACATCGTCCATGTGGCGGAAGCATTCTTCCCGCAAGCGGGGGAACATTGTCTGTTTTTCTTCTTCGCGGGAGAAATCACTTCCGGTCAATTGAAGACGAATGTTCCAGAAGAAATTTCCGGACTCGTCTGGATGGACCGTGAAGAAGCGTTCAAACATCTTAATTTACCGGAAGCGTCAAAAGAGTCGCTTTTTGCTGGTCGAACGGTACCGTATGATTTTGCCGGAGAGATCATTCACGCGTAAGGAAGTGTCGCTTGACGTACTAAGGTGCCGGATTTTCGGGTACAACATTACAGGAGCCTTACCCGAAATTTGTAGAAAGTCAGGTGAACACACAGTATGTCGATTCTTACGTTTGACGAAGTCAGCTATCAACACATCTTACACGAAATAACGGGTGAGTTCCGCGAAGGTGTCATTACGACGATCGTCGGACCGAGTGGTGCCGGAAAATCCACGACATTGAAACACATCAACGGACTTATTTCTCCCGATCGCGGCGAAATTTGTTTTCGAGGCGAACCACTCGAGCAGATGAATCTGCTCGACGTCCGCAAACGGATCGGAATGGCGTTCCAAAGCGCGCCGATGATTCCAGGTACCGTCTACGATAATATTAATTTACCGAAATCGATCTTCGGGGAATCGTTACCACGCGAGGAGGCGGAACGCTTGCTACAACAAGTCGAACTATCCGTCGAACTTGAACGACCGGTCAAAGATTTGTCCGGTGGCGAACGGAGCCGACTCGGAATCGCACGAACACTCGTTAATCGACCGGACGTCCTGTTGCTTGACGAAATCACGGCAAGTCTCGATTACCGGATGGTACAAGAAATTGAGAAGCTGATTCTTGATTTACAGCAGGAGTTGCAGACGACGATCATTTGGATTACGCATGACTTAGAGCAAGCCAAGCGGGTCAGCGACGACGTCTGGTTTTTAAAAGACGGTCGATTGATTGAGTCTGGTGCTTTTAAAGAACTCGTTTCAAGTGGTCAAGCAGAGACACAAGCGTTCTTGAAGGGGGTATCGATATGAGTTACCTCCAACTGGCGACTTCGCTGATCTTCATTTTGATCCCCCTCGTCTTAGCGCGGACGTTACGGCTTGGTCTAGAGAAGGACATCCTCATCGCAACCGTTCGATCAATCGTCCAACTCTTGATCATCGGTTATATTTTGACGTTCGTCTTTGAAAGCAGCAGTCCAATTTTCATGTTACTCATGATTCTGTTGATGATCGGTGCAGCGACACTGAACGTCATCCGTAAAGGGGACGGGATTCCCGGGATCCAGTGGATCATCTTGTTGACATTGATTGCGGTCGAAGCATTGACGATGGGCATTTTGCTTGGATTACAAATCATTCCGTTTGAAGCCCAGCAAGTCATTCCGATCAGCGGGATGGTCATTGGGAACTGTATGATTTTGTCCTTGTTGTTTCTTAATAAGTTCAAGGACGAGGTCGAACGAAGCGACGAGGTCATCGAACTGATTCTTTCGCTTGGTGGAGATGCGAAGACAGCGATTGATACGAGCTTAAAAGGCGCGATCCGGACAAGTATGATTCCAACGATTGAAGCGCAAAAAACGATGGGCCTCGTCCAATTGCCAGGGATGATGAGTGGGTTGATCATCGGTGGCGCGGATCCAATGGAAGCGGTCCTTTATCAACTATTGATTCTATTCCTGATCTTGACGACGGCGGCGATGGCATCGGTCCTCGTTGGTTTTCTATCCTACCGTAGACTATTCAATGAAAAAGCACAATTCATCGGTTTGACCTATAAGAAAAAAGACACGTAAGGAGCACGTTATGCAGATTTATCCGATTACTGAAGCCGACCTGCAACTGGTCGAACTAGCAACCAAAACGATTCAAAGCCGTTACGCTGACGATAAACATCACGTCGCAGCTGCGTTGCGGACAAAAGATGGCGCGACGAAAACGGGTGTTCATGTCGAAGCGTATATCGGACGGGTGACGGTGTGCGCGGAAGCCATTACGATCGGTTCCGCCATCACGGATGGATTGACGGATTTTGAGACGATCGTCGCAGTTCGACATCCCTATTCGGATGAGACGGACCGAACGATTCATGTCGTCAGTCCGTGCGGCATGTGTCGCGAATTGATTTCTGATTATGCACCGGACGCATTTGTCCTCTTGAAGATCGACGATCAGTTGACGAAAGTGCGGATTGCAGACTTAATTCCACTTAAATATGTTCGTTCGTGATTATAAGAATGGAATAAAATTCGTTGATTTAAAAAAGAAACGAAGGAACTATCATCGTCTGAGATGTGTAGTTTCTTCGTTTTTCTTTTTGTAGAACACTTAGTTTTGTAATTAAAAAAAGCTCAACATCGTTAATGCATTCTTTTCTTCTCATTATGGTTTCCTTCCTCTTTTTATGAATTATGAAGTAATATAAAAAAAAGAAAGGTATAATTTAAAAATATAAAATTTGTAATTTTACTTAAAAATTTTACTTAAATCTAAATTTAAAAGGAGTGTTATCATTTGGCGACGATTAAAGATATTGCTAAAAAAGTAGGCTGTTCCATTTCGACAGTTTCACGGGTATTAAATAATGATTTAAGTTTATCGGTTGGTGATGAGACGCGAACGCGGATATTTGAGGTAGCTGAAGAGCTTGGTTACAAAAAAAAGACGATGAAATCACTCGTTAAAAATATTGCTTTTTTGTATTGGTTGACAGATAAAGAGGAGCTTGAAGATATTTATTTTCACACGATGCGAATTGCGATCGAGAGATTGGCTAGGGAGAATAACATGGAGTTAACGACCTACAAAGTAGCGGATGGGATTGAAAAGATTCCGCTAAACATCGAGGGATTTATTGCAGTGGGTTCTTTTATGGATCGAGAACTGGAATATTTAAGAGAGTTGACGACTAATGGAGTCTTCATAGATTCGACACCAGATGCTGAACACTATGATTCGGTGCGTCCAGACCTTGACCAAATCACACGAAAGACAATAGAAGTTCTGAAGCAGCAGGGACATAAAGAAATTGGATTTATCGGTGGAACTTTTCAGAATGCTGATACAAATGTAGAAGAAATGGATGGGCGGGAACGTGCTTTTCGTAAGTATATGCAGCAAGAAGGAATGCTAAATGAGACATTTATCTTCTGTCATCATGGTTTTTCAGTTGATAATGGCTATTTTTTAATGAGTCAAGCGATTGAACGCCTTGGTGAAAATATGCCAACCGCTTTTTTTGTAGCGGCAGATCCAATCGCCGTCGGCTGTCTGCAAGCACTTCACGAAAAACAAATTGATGTCCCGAACCGCGTCAGCCTGATCAGTGTGAATAATACGAGTATCGCGAAGTATGTTTCGCCTCCCTTGACGACTTTCAATATCGATATTGAAGAAATTTGTAAAAATGCGATTCACTTATTACTTGAACAAATCATTGAAAAACGAAAAGTAGTAAAAACATTGTATATAGGTTCTGAGTTAATTATGAGAAAAAGCACCATTTAATTTTAGTAAATTTTTTACTAAAATTATTTACTAAATCTTCTTAGAGTGTTATATTTTATTTGTTAAAGCGCTTTCATTTGTGTTTTACAATTCTCTAAGGAGGTTTGGTTTTTTTATGAAAAAACAATTGAAATATTCTGCTGTACTTAGTGGTTTTGTATTGAGTATGTCGTTAGCTGCGTGTGGTCCGCAAGAGGAGGCAAAAGATACAAAGACTCATAATGGAAAAATCAATTTAGTCGTTTGGGAAGATATCGAAAAAAGCGAAGGAATCAAATCTGCTGTGAGACGATTTGAAAAAGAGAATGATGTTAACATCAAAGTTGTTGAAAAACCGTATGCAAAACAAATTGAAGATCTCCGGTTGGACGGACCGGCCGGAACAGGTCCCGATTTATTGACAATGCCTGGAGACCAAATTGGAACGGCAGTAACGGAAGGAATCATAAAAGAAATAAAGATTCCGAAAGACGTCCAGTCTCAATATACGGATGTTGCACTTGATTCACAAATCGTCAAAGGCAAAATTTACGGCGTGCCTAAAGCTGTGGAGACGACGATTCTATATTACAACAAGAAATTAGTCTCAGATAAAGCGTTACCTAAAACGATAGAAGATTGGTACACATTGTCGAAAAAGATGAAAACTGAAAAGTCGTTCGGTTTTTTAGCATTATTTGACCAAGTTTATTATGCGCAGAGTGTCATGAGTGGGTATGGCGGTTACATATTCAAACGTTCGGAAAGTGGAGTATACGACACAAAAGACATCGGGTTAGCGAATGCTGGCGCAATTGAAGGAGCAAACTACATTCAAAAATTCTACAAGGAGAAGCTGTTTCCGTCGGGAATTATTGGTGAACAAGGGATTAACGTTTTGGAATCACTGTTTACGGAAGGAAAGGCAGCAGCTATCATCTCTGGTCCATGGAATGTTGGACCATTTGAGAAAGCGGGCATCGATTTTGGGGTCGCCAAACTTCCTGAGCTTGAAAATGGGAAAAATATGAGTTCATTTTTAGGTGTAAAAAGTTATAACGTTAGTAGCTATTCAAAACACGCAGAGCTTACTGAAAAATTAGCGCTCTATTTAACGAACGAAGAAAATTCAAAAAAGCGTTTTGAAATCACAAAAGAAGTACCTGCCATCAGTGCATTAGCGAATGATCCGATTGTTACAAAAAGTCCAGCAGCTCAAGCCGTGGCAGAACAATCAAAATTTGCTGAGTTGACACCAAATATCCCGGAAATGAATGAAGTTTGGAAACCAGTTGATGCAGCCCTTCAAACCATCGCAACAGGAAAGGTTGAACCAAAACAGGCGATGACTCAAGCCGTTAATACCATCGAAGGACAAGTTAAAGCGAAACACAGTTCGAAATGAGAATGGTGATTCCGATTCGTCAGTTAGACCATTGATATAGTCTGCTGATAGATAATTTGTGAAGAGGTGAAAGACGTGCGACATCGTAGAATAGGTCTGCTTTTGTCAGTGATTCCTGGACTTGGGCAATTGTATCATCGTCAGTGGATTAAAGGTATTTTGTTGTTAACGGTCAGTGTTGCATTTTTGATTGCGTTCGCCGACTTATTGAACATGGGATTGTGGGGCATCGTCACGCTTGGTACGGAAGTACCGCGAGACAATTCTATTTTCTTACTAGCACAAGGCATCATCGCCATCATCGTATTGTTGTTCGGTCTCACCCTTTATTTTTATAATCTTCGAGATGCATACCGAACTGGACAAAAAAGAGACAAAGGATTACGAATAAGTTCATTTAAGTCAGATTATTTAAACTTGATTGGTCAGGGATACCCTTACGTGGTAAGTGGTCCGGCATTATTTCTCTTAATTTTTGCGGTCATTTTCCCGATTTTATTTAGTTTTGCGTTAGCCTTTACAAACTACGATCTTTACCATTCTCCACCAGCAAAATTAGCCGATTGGGTCGGATTTTCCACTTTTGCTCAAATATTCAAAGTGGATATATGGCGATCGACATTCTTTGATGTGTTGTCTTGGACGATTGTCTGGACTTTAGTCGCATCGACCTTGCAAATTTCCGTAGGTATTTTGTTAGCAGTTCTCGTCAACCAGAAAGAAGTTCGCTTTAAAAAAGTCATCCGAACGATATTCGTCCTTCCATGGGCAGTTCCAGGATTCGTGACGATTTTAGTGTTCGCAGGACTCTTCAATGACAGTTTTGGTTCAATTAACAACGATGTTCTCGCTTTTTTCGGCATCGATGCATTACCTTGGTTGACGGACGAAAAGTGGACGCGTGTGGCACTTGTTTTCATGCAAGGGTGGTTAGGTTTTCCCTACGTGTTTCTTGTCACGACAGGAGTCTTACAATCGATTCCTGAAGATTTATATGAAGCGGCGACAATCGATGGCGCATCAATCTTTGCGAAATTCCGCTTCATCACGATGCCGATGGTGTTACTTGCGATGTCGCCGATTATCATTACGCAGTTTACATTTAATTTCAACAATTTCAACATCATTTATCTGTTCAATGGTGGCGGTCCGTCTGTACCTGGATCAAACGCGGGAGGGACCGATATTCTCGTATCTTGGATTTACAAATTAACGATGCAATCGGGTCAATATGCATTAGCCGCCGCTTTAACGATTTTACTTTCGATTTTTGTCATTACAATTGCGCTTTGGCAGTTTAGACGTACAAATTCGTTTAAGGAAGGGGCGTGACGGTAGTGTCGAATATAAAAAGACTACGTTTCATTCGTATGACCATCACCTATGTCATTTTGTTGGTCGTGTCTGTCGTCATCTTTTATCCACTTCTTTGGACGATAGGTGCGAGTTTTAATCCAGGAAATAGTTTAGTCAGTACATCGCTCATTCCGAAAAACCCTACCTTTGATCACTACCGTGAATTATTTGCTGGAAAAGAAAGCCTTCAATATAGCCAGTGGTACATGAACTCATTGAAAATCAGTGTGTTTACGATGATTGGAACTGTCGTTAGTGTCTCTTTCACTGCATATGCTTTTTCTCGTTTTCGTTTCAAAGGACGTGATCAAGCATTGATGTTATTTTTGTTACTTCAAATGATTCCTCAGTTTTCGGCGCTCATAGCCTTGTTCGTATTAGCGCAAATTTTAGGGATGATGAATAGCCACTGGTTATTAATTTTACTGTACATTGGTGGGCAGATCCCAATGAATACGTACTTGATGAAGGGTTATATGGACTCAATTCCATTAGACTTAGATGAAAGTGCAAAGTTGGATGGTGCAAGCAATACCAGAATATTCCTTCAAATCATCATGCCATTATGTCGACCAATGTTAGCAGTCATTGCGATGAATGGATTCACAGGACCACTCGGAGATTTTGTTTTGGCATCGACAATACTTAGAACGCAAGAATCCTATACGTTACCAATCGGTCTATTTAACTTAGTGAATGAAGCAATGGGAGCAAGTTATACGACATTTGCAGCAGGTGCGATTTTGATTAGTATTCCGATCGCTGTCGTCTTCGTTCTGCTCCAGAAGCATTTCGTAGCCGGTTTGACGGCTGGTGGAACAAAAGGGTAATAGATAGAAATCAGTTTTTTTAGGAGAGGAATATCTATGGAGAAATCAGGTAAATCTTATGTAACGTCTGCTAGGCGAATGCTCCATGGTGGAGACTATAATCCAGATCAATGGTTGGATGTTCCGCATGTCTTACGCCAAGATATCGAATTGATGCGTCTCGCTCATACGAATACGTACTCCATCGGCATTTTTGCCTGGAGTGCATTAGAGCCGGAAGAAGGGGTTTACACGTTCGAGTGGTTGGATCGAATCATAGATGACATTCATCAAAGTGGTGGAAATGTAATTTTAGCGACACCGAGTGGAGCGAGACCCGCATGGTTATCGCAAGCATATCCTGAAGTATTGCGCGTCGATGAACGACGGGTTCGACAGCTTCATGGCGGACGTCATAATCATTGTTTCAGTTCGCGTGTTTATCGGCAAAAAACGCAACACATCAATCGACTATTGGCGAATCGTTATGGGAAACATCCGGCATTATTGATGTGGCATATCTCGAATGAATACGGGGGAGAGTGTCATTGTGATCAATGCCAATCCGCTTTTCGTATCTGGTTACAAGAAAAATATAAAACACTTGATCGGCTGAATGCTGCTTGGTGGGGAGCATTTTGGAGCCATACGTTCAATGAGTGGTCGCAGATTGAATCGCCGTCGCCAATCGGCGAAAGCATGGTCCACGGCTTAAATTTAGATTGGCGTCGTTTTATTACGGATCAAACCATTAATTTCTATCAAAATGAAATTCAGCCATTACGCGAAGTGACTCCGAATATACCGGTGACTACCAATTTCATGGCAGATACGGATGATTTGATTCCCTTCCAGTCGCTTGATTATAGTCAGTTCGCGAAATATGTTGATGTCGTGAGCTGGGATGCGTATCCAGCTTGGCATAACGACAGGGAGTCAACGAGTCGTTTGGCGATGAAGGTCGGATTTATTAACGATCTATTTCGTAATCTAAAACAACAACCGTTCTTGTTAATGGAATCGACGCCGAGTGCCGTTAATTGGCATCCTGTCAATAAAGCTAAACGACCAGGAATGCATTTGTTATCTTCGATGCAAATGATTGCCCATGGTTCGGATAGCGTACTTTACTTCCAGTGGCGTAAATCTCGAGGGTCATCTGAAAAATTTCATGGGGCAGTCGTCGATCATGATGGAAGTTCTGAAAATCGTGTCTTTCAAGAAGTTGCAGAAGTCGGTCGTTTGTTAGAACATTTAGATGAAGTCGTTGGTACACATCGTCCAGCCGAAGTTGCGATTTTATACGACTGGGAGAACAACTGGGCATTTGACGATGCGCAAGGATTTTCGAATGACACGAAGCGTTATCCCCAAACACTCCAAGAACATTACCGGGCGTTTTACGAGCGTGATATTCCGGTAGATGTCATTACAAAAGAACAAGATTTTGATGGTTACAAACTGTTGATCGTTCCGATGCTTTATTTAGTCAGTCAAGAGACAATCGAACGGTTAAATCGATTCGTCGCGCAAGGTGGGACTCTCATATCGACGTATTTGACCGGGCTAGTTGATGAATCTGACTTAACTTATTTTGGTGGATGGCCAAGTGAGTTAACAACGATGTTCGGAATCGAGCCAGTTGAAAACGATACGCTATACCCAATGGATAAAAATGGAGTGAAGTTCCGCGATAAGACATATGAACTAAAGGATTATGCGACAGTCTTGAAAGTAGTGACAGCTGAAACAGTTGGAGTTTATACAGAAGACTTTTATGCTGACACAGCGGCAGTGACGTGGAATAATCACGGAGAGGGCGTCGCTTGGTACATTGGTGGAAGGTTGGAGGAGCGATTCCAAAACGATTTTTATGCAGAAATCATCTCTTCGTTGAATTTGCTGTCGCCTCTTCAGATTGAACATCCAGAAGGTGTCTCGGTGCAGGTGAGAATCGATGCATCGTCTATCTACGGATTTATCATGAATTTTTCGGAAGAACGCAAAACGATTGAACTAAAAAAACCAGTCGAAGACTATTTGACGGGAGAACGACTCATCGGAACTGTGTTACTACAACCGTACGAAGTAAGAATTGTGAAGTGTAATAACAAAAAATAACGTCGTCAGAAAATATGTAGTAAGTATAGGGTGGAACGGATTTTGCAAAATATTCTCAGAAACCGAGGCTGAGATGATGTAAATCGGTAACAATACTGAAAAACGCTGGATCTCCTTATCAAATGATAGGGAGGTCCTTTCGTATTTATGAGGTAAAAGTCGATTAGCTCAGATAAGGCTCGATTTGATTCCCAGTTGATCAAACTCCCAACTGCCTTGGACAATCAAGGTATTGCAGTGTTCGTTCTCCTTTATTTCGAGTAATCCCTGTTCAATCCGATTGCAAGTTTGTCCATTTAGAACGATATAATGGACGTCCTCGTTTACGTTCTCGACAAAACCGATTGTCACAATTAGATTTTCATCCGTATCCTGAGTGAAGTAGAGATTGTCCTGGTGCATACACAGCATCATCTCGATTCCATTCAAATTCAAAAAATGTGTTCGCTGTGACGGGAACCCCGCTATCCTTAAGATTTTTCACCCCAAATCCATTGGAGTAGATGACTTCCTGATCTTTGACGCTCGCTAGCGAAAATCCAGAAATCGATTGAGAAACAGCTTTTTCTTGAATAAAGTGATCTAACGTGCAAATCATCTATTCACTCACTTTCTAATTTGTATGTTTGCCTTTTCCTTAGTAGGACTAGCTCGTTCAAATGAGTACAATTCCTTTTATTACCATGATAATTTGTGTATAACAGCTTTTTATGTATTTACTTCTAAAAAATACTTATATTGGTTATTGTAATGATATCATGTTGCAGGAGGGGTCTTGGTGGACAGTTTTTTAGAAATAGAACGATTATCAAAAACCTATACGCGGGGAACAGAAACGGTCGAGGCATTAAAACAAATCTCCTTCACGTTAGAAGAAGGTGGTTTCATCGCCATCATGGGAACAAGTGGCTCTGGAAAAAGTACACTATTGAATATAGTAGGGGCACTTGACGCACCAACCGGCGGAACGTTGACGCTAAAGGGAAAACGGCAATGCGACATCTTCACTGAACCTGCTGCGACGTTATACCGTCAACAACACATTGGGTTCATCTTTCAATCGTTTCACCTGCTCGATGATTTGACGGTCCAGGAGAACATCGCCTTACCATTGATGTTGAAGGGGATGGATGACAAAACGATCAATCAAGAGATCGAAACTTGGCTCAATCGCGTCGGACTGACGAAGTGGAAAGACCATCGACCGCAAGAACTGTCTGGTGGACAACAACAGCGCGTCGCGATCGCACGTGCCTTGATCAGTCGACCACCGATCATCTTAGCGGATGAGCCGACGGGGAACCTCGATTTCAAGACATCTGCTGAAATCATGCAGTTGCTACAAGAACTTAATCGCGAACAACAGACGAGCATCCTACTCGTGACCCATGATGCAACTGTTGCCGCTCATGCGAAACGTGTACTGTATTTTCATGACGGACAGATCGTCGCCGATCAGCCGTCGACTGGAGACGTGGCACCGATTTTAGAGACATACGAGCAGTTCGTGGGGGCTGTATGAAACGACAACATCTCTTCCGTCTTTCTCACCGACTGTACTGTAAAAGTCCGATGATTCTATTGACCTCAATCGGAAGCGTCATGATTTCGATTGGTCTCGTCTTAACGATGGTCATCTTTTTACTACATAATCAAGCTGCGATCGAGACAGATCGTGAACAAAGATACGGTCAAGTCGATCTGACAATCAAATATGCATCACATGATGAACGGATGGACAAGAGCGTGCATAAAAAACTTAAAAAGGATCAAGCTGTTTTGCGCGAAGCGTCGATTTTACAGACGACAGCACGCGTTGCTGGTCAAACAATCGCCGATGTGAAAACACTTGGGGTCCATTCGGATGCCCTGACGAAAGGTCGTTATCATTTCACAAATAATTTGCAACAGGGAGAAGCAATCGTGTCAGATCGACTTGCCAAGTCGCTTGACCATAGTGTCGGGCAAGCGCTTCGCGTTGGAGAAGAGACGTATCGAATCCGTGAGATTTTACCAAATGCGAAAATATCTGAAACTTCGCAAGATCAAGTCTTGCTTTCTTATGCTGACCTTAAAAAGAACCATCCAGGTGAAATGAAATCCGTCTTGCTTGATCTAAAAAAAGAGACAAGTTCCGTTCGCTATGCCGATACGTTCGTCAAAGCGAATCCGAAGCTTCGTATTGAACTTGCAGAAGGACAAGCACTCTCTCCAGCAATGAACGGCTATATTGGAATCTTATCAATGCTCATCCTTGTCGTGTCCGGCTTCATCTTGATGGCGAATTTCGACTTGTATTTGCGTAAACATGCTGTTCAATTTGCGATCATGCGGACGCTTGGGGCGACAACTCGGCAACTGTTTCAGTTGTTCCTTGTCCAGTCCGGCTTGATTGTCTTAGCGGGAACGATCCTCGCAATCCTGGGTGGTATTTGCTTACCGTTACTTGGTCAACTGGTATGGCCAACAGAAGGGAAAATGATCGTCTCTCTCATGATCGAACAGGGAGAGTTCTTGATGCTCATCACGCTCGGTAGTGCCTTGTTGATTCTGATGTTGCTCGCGAGCACCGCTTACCGAAAACGAGATGTGTTACCGCTCCACGTCTTACGAGAAAATCTAAAAACAGCGTCACGACCGACACGACGAAAACGTCTCGTCCTTGCTAGTAGTGGGTTGACTGCTAGCTTGATCTTATTCGCAGAAGTGATCGCAAGCACAGAAGGGGCGCGGGCGATGACCTGGATCGGTGCAACTATTGCCTTTTTACTGACAATGTATCTTGCGACGCCACTGCTCTTGAAGGGAGTGCTCCATCGAGCGGAACCGTTCGTTCGTCGGTTAGCGGGACCGACGAGTTTCGTCGCCTTCCGGGGCGTGTTGCCACAACTACGGAAAAACGCCTGGTTGATGCTGATCGTTCAAGTATTGATGATTATCGTCGTCATTGGATCGACGTTCCTTGAGACGGTACAACAAAACGAGCGGAACTACATCATCAGCCAATATCCGACGGAGGTCGTCTTAAAGAGTCGTTTAGATGAAGGATCGCAAGGAAACCCGCTGCAATTGATTCGACAAATTGAAACGGAACTACCTGGCGCAAAAGCGACCTTCCTGTCGTCTCGAAATTCACTCGAATACCAGTCGCCTCAAGAAGATGTCTCGATTGAATACGAAGTGACGGACTATCGTCGTCTTGACGTTTTAAAGGGAGAACAGACGAGTGACACAGAAGGAATCATCGTCTCACGGACCTTCGCTAAAAAACACAGACTCCAAAAAGGCGATACGTTGCCGCTCGGCCGATGGGACGGGGAACAAGAGCGAAGTGTTTCACTCGGTCAATTCCGAATCGTTGGAATCGAAAAGAAGATAGCGCCAGACATCCTCGTGGATTGGCGGAACGAGCAGCTACGGCAAACAAGCGATCAGATCTTAAATGTCTTTATCGACGTTCCATCCGAGTTAAAGAAGGCGCAAGTGACCACAACATTATCAGAGATCACAGAAAGTTATCCGACATTGCAAATGAATCGACTATCTGACGCGCTTCACGATGCGGAGCAACAAACGACGGAACGTTGGTTCGTCTTCATCATTGCGCTTGTCGTCATGAGTGGATCCATCTGGTTCGGACTTGCAAACGCTTTACTCAGTTTCGTGAGTGGAAAACGAGTCGAGTATGCCTTGCTACGAACGATTGCGCTGACTCGAAACAGGCTGCGTCAATTGACACTCATTCAAATGCTCTTGTTCATTGGGAGCGGCATCATCTTTGGACTGATCAGTGGTCTTGGTGCGACAATCTTCGTGACACGGATTGATGATACAGGATCATTCTATCTCAACGTCCCGACGATTGCTGGAACCAGTGCCGGTTTGGTGGTGCTTGTCCTAGCCATCGCTTGGTTCGTCACCCGACGGAAGCAGGAAAACCTCGTTCACGAATTGAAACAGTAAGTATGGGCAAGTGAACCGGGGGGATCGAAATGCGAAAAACGATCGGGGCGATTCTATTACTTGTAGTGATTGGCGGTGTTGGTTGGTGGATGATCGCAGATGAACGGGATGCAACCTATGAGCAGATTGTTGAAGTGCAAGTCGTTCGGCACGTGACGAAGCAGTTCGGGCGCGACAATATCGCGTCAGTCAAACCTTATTTCGTAGCGTCCGAATCATCAAAATCACGACGTCACCAGATTGCCGTTCAATTGAAATCGGCACCGACTGGAGAATACCGGATGTACCGCGTATTTCAGAATAAGGTCGAATACATCGGTCGATCACGAACCGTTCGATCAGATTAAACAGGTACGTTGAATCAGTTGGGGGATTTAAATGAAAACGAAAGCCGAACGTATCGCGTTCATTCAAGAAGAAAAACGTCAACTCGCTAAACCACGTTTGTACAGCTCGTTACTGTACGGCTTTAGCATCCTGTTGGTCGTCGCCAATCGGGACATGTACTGGCCACTATTTTTATTATTTGTAGCACTAGTCTGGATTGCGCGGATCCACTCGCAAGAAGTCGAACGTGATATGGCATTAACGATAGAACCACAGATGAAGAAAATCATTCAATGGCAGTATGTAACGGATTTTCTGTTCGTCATCTTAATGGGATTATTCTTTCCAATACTAATCGTATTCAACTTGCCATTCTTCCTCAGTTTTGCCGTCTACGTCGTTCTTGCGATTGTTTTGCTCGTATCCGATGTGCTACTTGAACGAAACGGAAAACATCTCGATGTCGAGCATCCGACGAAGAAGGAATTGCGGACGTATCCGAAGTCGTGGAAAAAGATCTAATTCGTGGAGCCGGTCGATGAACCGGCTCCTTTTTGAGCATTCCGGTCGCTTCGGCGTGCGAGACTGCCGTATGATGGAAAGGCACATGAAGAAGGAGGTCCTCGTATGCTTGCGATCATCATTGGATTCATCATCGGTTTGCTCGTACCGGTTCAAACGAGTGTCAATACACGGCTACGGGGCGTCGTCGGGTCGCCATACCTCGCTTCACTGATTTCCTTTTCGATCGGCTCACTCTTCTTACTGATGCTCGTGTTGCTCGTCGATGGGAATCTTACAGGTCTCACGGCTACGGCCGATGAACCGTTCTGGATCTGGGGTGGAGGGGTTCTCGGTGTCATCTATTTGACCGGGAACATCTTATTGTTTCCGCGACTCGGAGGCGTTCAAACGGTCATCATGCCGATTTTTGGTCAGGTCATCATGGGACTGTTGATTGATCATTTCGGATTGTTTGAAGCGAACGTCACGACATTTTCGTTAACGCGGATCATCGGTGCAATGCTTGTGTTACTCGGTGTCGTCGGAACAGTCGCGCTCGGTGACTATTTGGCACGGCGTCGTCAGAAACGACTAGAATCTCAAGGGAATTCGTTACTCGTTTGGCGTATACTTGGAGTTCTGACCGGTATGATGAGTGCTGCCCAGACGGCGATCAATGGTCATCTCGGAAGTGTTCTCGGGTCAGCCGTCAAAGGCGCCTTGATTTCATTCGTCATCGGTACGATCACCTTGTTATTGCTGAATCTGATCCTCCGAACGAAGTGGCACATCGATCGGTCGCAACCCTTACCTGCTTGGATTTGGATCGGGGGATTGATTGGCGCATTGTTCGTTGCCGGTAATGCCTTCATCGTTCCGCTCGTCGGTACTGGACTCGCTGTCGTGATCGTCACGATTGGTTTACTGACCGGCAGTCTGTTGATTGATCGTTTCGGCTGGTTCGGTGCAAAAAAACAACCGGTCACGGGTGTGCAGATCGTCAGTCTGCTTGTCATGCTTGGAGGTATCGTGTTGATCCGCATTTAAGAACAGCTCGTTCTAACGTATGGATAGATACGTTGAGAACGAGCTGTTTGTTTAATCGTTCTTAATAAAAAGAAGGAAATGATTTCCTAATCGATGAATTGAGATAAACTGAAGAAAGAGTCATCATTTAGGAAGTAGATTCGGAGGAGAAATGCATGAATCTAGTGGATATCGAACGACGATTACGAGAGGACTCAGAAGTGCAGCTCATGCTGCATTTTGGCAAACGCCGCATACCTACATACCGGAGAGTGGAGAATCCTTTGACGCGGTCCGCGAGCGCATCCTATCGTTTTTGGAACGACTGGCAGACCATGAAGAAGACGAAAACATCTTAATCGTCACCCACGGCATCTTCCTTAACATCTTGCTGACATATCTTCAACGTAAGCCGTTCGCGACATTATGGGATCCGCCGTTCATTCATGGAACGAGTTTGACGATCGTCGAATACAGGGATGGGGAAGCCGTGATTCGATTAGAAGCTGACATGTCGCATGTCATAGCGGACTAAAAAAACGGCGGACTTTTTCTCGGTCCGCCGTTCTCCTTATCGTGATTTCATCAAATAGATCAAAATTGCGCCTTCTTGTTTTCTGACCTTTAGGTGAGGAGAGGATAACGTGTCGATCGAGCGACCGATGATCGATTCTCCTGTCGTATAGCGTTTGAGGAGTAAGGGATAGAATGAAGCATTCGTCTGTTTCTGATCATTGAATTGACCGCTGTCAGTCTGGACGTTTTGAGGTAAGGTATAGACCGTTTTCGTCTCAGGAATACCATTCTTCGTATCAAGCGAATAGGTGAAGGCATGCGAATCGTTGAGCAGGTTCAAATCATACGTCAATTGGAACGGTGTGCGATCATATGTACCGGCAGGAATCGATTTGTCGATCAGCACCTTTGGTGGTTCTGTATCGTCAAATTGGACCGCTTTGAGCTGGAGCGGGCGATCGAGTGCACCAGTTAAGAAAAATGTCCGCTGTTGCTGCGACTCGTCCTTCGTGGTAGAAGGTGTGATCGAAAAGTACGACTTCTTGATCTTGACGGTCTCTTTAGGAAGGACGGTTGCTTCCGTTGTGCAACCAGCAAGCAAGAAGGGAAGGGTGAATAAGAGCGCGTATTTCATGACGTGTTCCTCTTTTCCATAGTCATAGTGAATCGAGAAAAAATAAAATATTCAAAAAATTAGAAATGATACCTAGATTATACCAACAATGTTCTTGCTAAATAAAGGAGGAAATCATGAAAGGCAAATGGTTATTAGCAACCGTCCTGCTCGTCGGTTGTACCTCGACGGGGGAAGAGGCCGAATCGACGGCAAAATCGTTATACGTCGCACCGAACGGCAGTGATAAAAATACCGGCACGTTGAAGCATCCGTTTAAAACAATCCGACAGGCGACACTAAAAGCGACTGCGGGTACGACGGTTTACTTGCGAAAAGGAACGTATCACGAGAAGCTGAACGTTAGACAAAGTGGAACGAAACAACATCCAATCGTCTTTCGGAATTATAAACAAGAACGAGTCGTCTTAAATGGGGAAAACATTAAAGATCGAGACGCAACCTTACCGATCATCCAGATTAAGGATCAAAAATATGTGACAATCCAAGGACTGACAATCGAAGCCGTTCAGTCGAAACGGTCGGACGCGACACCGATCGGTATTTTGGTTACGGGATCAGGATCACACATCACGTTGAAGAACAATACGGTCCGCCAGATCAAGACGCTCGCGAAAGACGGAAATGCACACGGCATCGCTGTCTACGGAACGGGAGCGATTCGTCACCTGACGATCACCGGCAACCGAGTCGAGCAGAATCGTCTCGGTTTCAGTGAAGCCCTCGTCTTAAACGGGAACGTCAAACATTTCCGGGTGACGAAGAACGTCGTACGTGATAACGACAACATCGGCATTGATTTGATCGGACACGAAGGGATCGCTCAGTCGAAGAAAGACGACTACGTCCGTGAGGGCGTCGTGTCGGAAAATCGTGTTTACCGGACGTCGAGCTACGGCAATCCTGCTTACGGGAAGGAATACAATGCAGCCGGTATCTATGTCGATGGTGGGAAAAACTTAACAATTGAGAAGAACCTCGTCGAAGCGAGTGACATCGGGATTGAAGTGACGAGTGAACATGCCGGACGATACGCAGAAGATGTCATCGTCCGCCAGAATGATGTACGGCAAAACGTCTACACCGGAATTGCGATCGGTGGGTATGACACGAAGCGAGGCGGTACAAAACGTGTCCGGATCGAGCAAAATCAGCTGATCGGCAATGATACGAAAGGGCTCGAGGGTGGTCAATTGCTCGTCCAGCATGATGTCCATGACAACACGATCATCAAAAACACATTCGATGGTTCGTTAAGTGTCGCCCATTACTTCAAGACGAGTTCTAGGAACCAGTTTGAACAAAATACGTTCAAACATACGAAACGTTTCATGTGGCGCGACACCTCCTATAAGACGGAACAAAGCTTCCTGAGAGCGGTTCGAAAGGTGGAAGGAAGATGAAGTTATCGGAGCGACTCCTCGCTTACTGGATCCGGATTCCGAGACGATGGCGGCTTGCAGCGTTGACCGCCTGTATGTTGACGATTTGGACAGTGGAAGGCGTTCGGTTTTTAACAAGTCCCGCGTTACGACTGCCGACCGTTACCGATGCAATCATCTGTCTCATTCCGGCGATTCTAATGTTCATGGTATGGAAAACAAAGCGTTCAAATTAACACCTGAATTAATCGAAAATAACAAGGAATTCATTTAATCGTCCTCGAAATAGGGAGGGAACTTCAATTAGTAAGGAGGAAAAAAGATGACGAAACTAACGATTCAAGCTGTGATTGACCGTCCGGTCGAGACCGTGTGGGAGATCTGGAACGCACCGGAAGACATCAAACGCTGGAACGCAGCGTCTGACGATTGGCATACGACGGCGTCAACGAATGATTTGACGGTCGGTGGTCAATTCACGAATCGAATGGAAGCAAAAGACGGTAGCATGGGATTTGATTTCAAGGGTACATATGAGGCAATCGTTCCCTACGAACGCATTGCGTATGTCCTCGAGGATGGTCGTCAGGTGAAGATCGACTTCACTCGGAACGGGGAACAAACCGAAGTCGTCGAATCGTTTGATGCCGAAACAATCAACCCGCCTGAAATGCAACAAGCGGGCTGGCAGGCGATCCTTGATCGGTTCAAGGCGTATGCTGAGTCGAAGTAAATCGTTCGCTTCGTAACTTCCGACCACGGCGATCCGTCAGGGCAGGAATACCGCCGCTCTCATAGCGCCGGACCCAGTTATACAATTGTTGATACGACACCTCATGCCTTCCGGCGATGCGTTGGTAGTCCTTTGCGGCCGCCAAACAATCGAGGACGGCATTCATGCGTTCTTCAAGAGTGTTGGTGGACATGAACGTTTTCCTCCTTATTGAATCGCCCTGGATTCGTCCATGGCATCAAACTAGTGCACATACAATCGATGGAAGCCATTGAATCAAAGAAAAATTGACGCGTCTCCTGTTGATTCGATTTGACGATCAGTCGTTTTTCTAGCGTTGGTAAATGCACGAGAAACGAAATCTGATATTCCATAGGCTGCGAGAGAATGGTGGTAGATCGTTTTTGTAAGTGGATCGCTGCTGAATTCGCAGTGATGTATAAGACGTGTCGATTCCATTCATCTTCGTTGAAAAGTGAATCCATCATCGTGATAAATGCTTGACCGGAAATGAAGTTCATCGGACGACCTCCTTTCTTATAATGTGTATATCCTGTACATGTTTTTCGAAAACCTACATTTCAAATATTACAAAAAAACCACCTCCAAAAGAGAGGTAGTTAACGTTATCCTGCTAGTTCAAGCATTTGGAAGAACGCGACGTCCGGATCTGTCGTCTCGAATCGGTTCAACCAATCCTTGAAGTCGCCTTCGTACAAAATACGACCTTGATGAAGGAAGATGACATGGGCATCGGTATGCAATAGATCATGTAATTGATGGGTCGAGAAGAGGCACGTTTGACCGTTTGCTGTCATCTGCTCGAAGCGTCGCATGATATGAAGCCGTGTTGCCGGGTCGACCCCGCTCGTCGGCTCGTCAAAGATGTAGAGCGAACGTGGTACTGTCGTCAACAGGGTCACGAACAACCATTTCTTTTCACCAGCGGACATCTTACCGATTTTCATTTCCCACAGATGAGCGAATAAATCGAGCTCTCGCGGCTGTTTCAGATGACGCGTATAGGTCTCTTGTTTGCGATATGCTTTCAAACGAGCGAGCCGACCGACGAAGACGGCGACATCCTTACCCTTTAGTTCATCCGAGTAATAGATGAATTGCGTCAAATAGAGAATGTCCGAGATATCGGGTAAGTCCAGTCCTCCGGATGTGATCGGTAAGGCACCGGTCATGCAATCAAACAGTGTCGTTTTCCCGGCACCGTTCATCCCGATCAAGACGTTCAGTTTCCCAGGAACAAGCGAAAAGGAGACATCGTGTAACAGATCAGGTGATTTCGGATAGTTGAAGCGTACATGTTGAACGTGCATCTGAATCCTCCTATCGGGTCAGTAATGACATGAGATTAAAGCGTTTGACAGAGAATAGACCAAGTAACAGATAAACGACGAGTACGACGGTCAAGATCAGTAACGATGCTCCCGTAACGTGCTCAGAGACGGCGAGACCAAGTGTTTTTATGACATAAAAAGGATTCAAGTAACTGTACCAGCGATCCGGTTGGCTATTCGCGAACAAGAACAGAGGATACATGACGATGTTGATTAATGTCGACATACTCGAAATCTTAGCCGGAAGCATCGTCAAGGCGATGCTTGCAAAAGCAAGCGGGATGCTGAGCAACAAGACGAGAAAAGCGAGTAACAACGTCAAAGGTGAGAAGAGGCCGAATACGAGCATCAGGACTGTCGTAAAGACCGTTAAACTAACGGCTGCAAATACGAGCTGAACGAGAACGAGTGCGAGAATACAACCAATCTTACTACCGGAAATCATGATATACGTCTTCATCAAACCATGTTCCCGCATCCGGGCAAGTTGGAGACCAATGCCGTTGACATAAATCGAAAGTAAGATATAGCCCCAAAAGAGTGCAAGAAATGATAGGAAACTGCTCTCTGTGAAATCGAGTCGTGACCCGAAGACGAACGCGAGAATCAATGGGAAGATCAACGACCAAAAGACCGGAATCTTATCCGTCAGCATGATTTTTAAGTAAAGTATGAAGTAGCTAGGAATCGAGTACATATGTGCCTCCAATCAGTGTGTCGAATCAAGCTTATATTAAGTATACGTTCGGAAATGGGAAATAGTTCCTTTGAAAAGAGCTTAAGAATCACCTGAAGTCAAATGATGTAACGCATCGACAACAATATGGGGGGCATCCTGTTGAATGAAGTGCCGGCTGTTTGGAACTTCGATCAACAACCCTTGGATCGACTGTGCAGCAGTTTGTCGTTGCAATTCGTGCCACAATAGTTGCGCCTCACGCGAATAATGATCCTTTTTACCAGCAGACAGAACAACGACTGGAAAGGGATAGAGGACATCGACGTTCGTCGCTTCAATACTCTCTTTAAAATCTTCGTATGTACATTCGAGCGTGAATTGTTTTTTTGTATATGGCTTGGAACGTGTTTGGCATTACTGGTAAGAAGCGTTGAATATAGGATTCTGGTGTTGCATCGATGAGCAATAGACCTTTTATTTCACTTGGATATTGCGATGCAAATTGTCGAACTAACGTGCCGCCATAGGAATGACCCACAAGAATAAAGGGTGGTTTGAGAGATAAGGTATCGATCAAACGGCGAAGGCGATTCACGCTCTGGCGACTAGTCTCGGAATCATGCTGCATACTACCACCGATGTTCGTACGGTCATACATCAAAATCGTTCCAAGTCCTTCAACTTGATCCATGATTGGTTGCCAGGTTGAAAGATCTTGTCCATATCCATTTTCAAAGATAAACGTTGGTTGATCGGAAGTTCCGAGAATCAGACGATAGTGTAACGTCGTTTCAGGTAACGTCATTAAGTCGAAAGACATATGATTCCTCCTATTCTAGTGGGAATAAAAGTAAGGATACCAGAAACGCACAAATATTGTAAACTGAAGCAAAGAACAGGAGGTGTCACGATGGACTATCTATTAACTTCAGGTGGGGTACAAAATCCATCGATTCACAACGCGTTACGTGAGATGCTCAGAAAACCGATTGAGGAATGCCATGCCATCGCGATCACGACAGCATCCTACGCATTAGGCAGAGGAACGGACCTCGCTGTCAACTTCATTCAAGGAAAAGATGAGGCACCGATGGTCGATTTAGGATGGAAGTCAGTCGGTCTGTTGGAATTATCAGCGGTCTCGGTAATTGATCCAGCAATTTGGCAACCAGCGGTCGAACAAGCGGATGTCATTCTCGTTAATGGTGGTGATCCACTCTTTCTACATCACTGGTTCGTCGAATCGGGTTTTGATCGCATGTTACCGAATTTGACAGGGGTTTATGTCGGGATGAGCGCAGGTAGCATGATTCTGACACCACGAATCGGAACGGATTTTGTTGAATGGAAAAAGACGCCGGAGCAATCGGACGTAACATTAGGTCTCGTTGATTTTTCAATCTTCCCGCATCTCGATCATCCGCAGTTACCAGACAATCACTTACAAGCTGCCAAGTCTTGGGCCGAGACATTGACGAATCCAGCTTACGCAATCGACGACGCGACAGCGATTCGTGTCATCGGTTCGAATGTAGACGTAATTTCTGAAGGAAAGTGGGTCCAGTTCCGATGAGGACGCTCTATTTCATTCGCCACTGCGAATCGATCAAAACAGGCAGTGATCGAGGGCGGGGATTAACGGATGCAGGTCAAGAACAAGCGCAGAAACTCGTAGCGTTCTTTGAAGCGCTGCCGATTGACGCCATATATTCGAGTCCGATGTGACGGACGGTAGACTCCGTTCGCCCACTTGCTGAGCAACGAGGTTTGCGAATCTACGAGGTAGCGTTTCAGGAACGGCGTTTTTAGGAAACAGACGAAAGTTTATCGCCTGAACGGCTAGAAGAACTGTTGAAGCGATCATTTCAAAATGATGATTACGCGCAAAGTGGCGGAGAGTCGAATCAAATAGCACGTAATCGTGCTCTAACAGTCATCGATCAGCTACGTAAAACCCACCCGCACCACCGAGTGGTCGTCGCGACACATGGACTTGTATTGGCGTTAGTTCTTGAAAAATATACTGGGCGAACGGCGAACGAATGGTTAGATGCGATGTCGAGTCCAGCGATTCACCGGTTGACATTCGATGCCCTCAAGAAAGCGTCTCATGAACATCTATAGAAAGACGATTAAATTTGACCGCTGAAGATGAAACCGAGAAAGAGTAGTAGCAGCACACCGAGCGGAATGGCACAGGCGAGACTGACATATTTAAGAATCCCGGGCTCCCGTCGTTTGATGGCGACGATCCCAAGTCCGATTCCGAACAGATAAATGACAAGTCCGATTGGAATCGTAATCATCGAGTTTGCACCGAATGGCCAGTTAATTGGTGGGAAAATCATATAGGCAATGAACAGACCAATCAGACTGAAAAAGATAGAAGCTTTAGCGTATGTCATGTGAGAACTCCTTTTAATTAAGTATGTGAACAAGAATTCGGATTTAAAACGAGAATTCCTGCTCCATCCAGTAAATTTCCTGTTTGGCATTTAAATGAACGGTAACTCTATCTAAAAGATAGTATCTTTTAGATAGAGGAGGGACCGATGCCAAAAGAAAACATGCCCGTTATGCGATTCTCGGACTCCTCGCCAGCGGATGTACGTCTGGTTATGAGATGAAACATACGATCGACACGAACTTGAATCACTTTTGGAAAATCAACTTCGGACAAGTCTATCCGACGCTTAAACGGTTAGAGGCGAGAGGATTGATCGTGGAAGAGGTCACGAATGGGGAACGAAAACAATTCGCCCTGACGGAAAACGGACATGTGGAGCTCGCGCGGTGGATCGCTGAACCGTCCATCGAACTGCCGGTGCAACGAAACGACTTGTTATTGAAGCTCTATTTTGCGCGGCATGCTTCAAAAGAGGTCTCCTTGCATAAAATTCAGGAGCATGCATGATTGCTCGAAGAACGGCTTGAGACGTATCAAGCGATCGATGCGATGATTCGTTCCCATCCTGACTCGAATGATGCCGTATACTGGTTATTGACACTTGATTATGGCATTCGGAAGACACATGCGTTACTCGATTGGCGAGTCGGCAATCAAACCGCACCAGGAACAGGCAAAGGAACGACTATCCGAGCGGCAATCACAAGAAACGATCTGAATAGACAAAAGACGGGTGCCGAGGCATCCGTCTTTTTATGTAGTGACTGGCGTGGCGAGTTCGAGCAACTCCCCACAGTTTTGACAAATATGATTGAGCGTTTTTGTACACGGTTCGCAAAACGTACAAGCATGTGAACATTGATAGACCGTCGTTTCAATCGTTTCTTGGCACCGGACACAGGTTGGTTCCATGCGTATCACCTCCTATTAGTAGTATAAGAAATACTATTCAATGAACACAGCAGCAGAACAAAGTAAAAGGCTATATTTTCCTTTGATTCCATGTTAATTTGAAGAAAGTGGTTTTGAATCAGAAGGAGGATGGAAAATGGACCAGATTGATCAACAGATTGTCCGGATTCTGCAAGACGATGCCCGGATTCCATGGTCGGAACTCGGACGTCAGATCGGATTATCGGCACCTGCCGTCATCGAACGGGTCCGAAAAATGGAGGACGCGGGAATCATCGAAGGGTTCCGTGCTGTCATTAATCCAGAAGCACTAGCGCTAGGGTTACTCGCGATCGTCATGTTCGAAGAGACACGTTGCGCAGGCTTAATTGAATTTTGTAAAGGACATCCAGAAGTCGTCGAGTGCCACCGCCTGACCGGTAGCTATAACTTCATGGTCAAGTTGCAAACGACGTCTGTTGCAACTTTAGAACGTTTTCTCGATGACGCGTCTGTCTTTGGTAAACCATCGACTTGGATTCGATTGTCGACACCGGTTCCGTTCACGGGGTATACGATATGACGGAGGAGACCCGTCTAAGCATCGAGCAAGGCTGGCTGAGCGGTTGTCTCTGTCCTCATTTGAATCAGGAAAAACGAGCAGCTCGTTTTCAGGAATACCTGCCTCAAATGAATTATGCGATCGGATTACCTGACGATACGGCGTATATTCAATCTGAGACCGATCACTATCGATTAGGCGAAGGGTACGTGCTTTGTTTTAAATGATGATGAACGCTTCGAACATCCGTTGTGTTCATCACCGTGATTAAAAGTGAATCAAAACAGTTGACGAACAAAAATTGAGATGGTATATTTATCTCGAATTAAAGATATATGAATTAAAGATACAAAAGAGGTGAACGAAATGACACGACCGAATCCGAACTTGAAAGCATTGACAGTCATGGTACGCGCAGTCGATGCGTTACATGAAGTCATCAAGAAGGACGTTGCGCAGTGGGGATTGAACCCGACGGATTTTTCAGTCCTTGAGTTGCTGTTTCACAGGGGCAGGCAACCGATTCAATTGATCGGGAAAAAAGTCTTGATCACGAGCAGTAGCATCACATACGTCATCGATAAGCTTGAAAAAAAGAATTACGTTTTCCGTAAAGCGTGTCCGGAGGATCGGCGCGTGACATTTGCGGAACTGACCTCTGAAGGACAACAATTGATGGAAACGATTTTTCCGGAGCACGAGCAAGCGATCAATCAAGTATTTCAAGGAATAGCCCCGTCAGACCTCGAAGCATTCATCGAGACAGCCAAAACAATCGGCTATCAAGCAAAAAAACAATAAAATTTTTTAGACTGATATCTCGAATTCGAGATAATAATCATTAAAGGAGCGATTTTTCATGAATGAATTAAAAGGAATCCACCACGTGACGGCGATTACGAGCAGTGCCGAGAAAAACTATGACTTCTTTACGAACGTCCTAGGAATGCGATTGGTCAAGAAAACCGTCAATCAGGATGACATCCAGACATATCACTTATTCTTTGCTGATGATAAAGGATCTGCCGGAACGGATATGACGTTCTTTGATTTCCCTGGTATCCAAAAAGGATCACACGGAACGAATGAAATCTTCAAGACGGCGTTTCGTGTCCCGACGGATGCGGCACTCGAGTACTGGATTAAACGCTTTGACAAATACGACGTCAAACATCGTGGCATCAAAGAACAATTCGGCAAGAAGACGCTCTCGTTCGTCGATTTCGATGAGCAACAATACATGTTGATTTCTGATGAGCATAATCAAGGTGTCGCTTCCGGTACACCGTGGCAAAACGGTCCGGTACCCCTCGAGTTCGCGATCACGGGACTCGGTCCAATTCACATCCGGATCGCGGAATTCGACAATTTAAAAGCGGTACTTGAACAAGCAATGTTGATGCGCGAAGTCGATCAAGCGGGTTCCCTGCACTTGTTCGAGATGGGTGAAGGCGGAAATGGTGCCCAAGTCATCGTCGAGCACAACGTCGTCCTACCAAGCGGACGTCAAGGATTCGGAACGGTCCACCACGTCGCCTTCCGCGTTGAAGATACGGCTGCCTTACAGGAATGGATCGAGCGGATGCAACAGCTACGCTTCAACACGTCCGGTTATGTCGATCGCTTCTTCTTCGAGTCCCTTTATGCTCGTGTCGCGCGCGGTGTCTTGTTCGAGTGGGCAACGGATGGTCCTGGTTTCATGGGTGATGAGCCATACGAAACGGTCGGGGAGAAATTGTCATTACCACCATTCCTCGAGCCGCAACGAGCACAGATCGAACAAATGGTTCGTCCGATCGATACGGTCCGAAGCACACGCAAAATCGAAAAAGAATATCTTTAAAAGAATATCTTTAATAGGAAAGTAAGCTGACAGCATCTAAACTAGAGGAGGAAATGAAAATGGAGAAATTAAACATTGGGATCATCTTAGGATCCACACGTGAAGGACGTCTCAGCCCACAAGTCGGGAACTGGGTCAAACAACTGGCTGAACAACGGAATGATGCAAACTATACGATTCTTGATATCGCGGACTACAAATTACCGTTGCTTGGTGAAAAAGACGGGGATGCGTCAGGTGTTGCTGCTTGGTCAAAAGATGTCGCAGCGCAGGACGGATTCGTCTTCATCGTTCAGGAGTACAACCACTCGATCGCAGCGTCACTTAAGAATGCGCTTGATTATCTCCGCGTCGAATGGAACAATAAAGCAGCAGGGATCGTCTCCTACGGTTCCGTCGGTGGGGCGCGGGCAGCAGAACATTTGCGCGGCATCTTAGGAGAGTTATTGATTGCCGACGTTCGGGTGCACCCGGCGTTATCGTTGTTCACTGATTTCGAAAACGGATCGGTTCTAAAAGCGGCAGCCGTTCAAGAAACGTCGGTCAACCAAATGCTCGATCAAGTCATCCCGTGGGCAACGGCGTTAAAAACGATTCGCTAATTAGTTACTATATAAAATCCCTCATTTCATCTTGAAATGAGGGATTTTTGGATGGCTGTTACGTACAACACGACGTGACGCGGCGCAGATCCTTTTCTTGAATGTAAAGCGTGTGATGGCGGACTTTATAAGGAATGTCAGCCGCTTGAAGACGTTCAAGGTAGTGAACAGTCGGAGCGACCGTCCATTTCACATATGATGTCGCAGCATTTGGTGAGGCGAGACAGATGAGTAATAAGAGTGGAAGGATCCATTTTCGAATCTTCAACCGTATACCTCCTTTATTATTTCAAATACTGTATTAATGTTTTTATTGTTTAAAACCAAAACTGAAAAAACGACTCACGTCAACAAAAAATAACTGACCATTAAACCGACCAATAGACCACTAAAGGCGAGTCGGTAGACAGGTGAACGATGAGTTCCTTTGTTTCGTTTCACTTGATAAACGATGAAATAAGCCACACTGGTCACCATGATGAGGATGGCCAGTGTACTAAGTATCGTAGACATCAGCATTCCTCCTTATCGTAAAATCTTAGATAATGCTTTTCCTTTTGCCAGTTCATCAACGAGTTTATCGAGAATGCGGATGTTACGGATGTGTGGATCCGTTAAGTTCTCGACTCGAATCCCGCAGATGACACCAGTGACTAAAAATCGACGTTCGTTCAATTCGGGTGCTTGTTCGAAAAAGGCTGCGACGGTTTGGGTTTGTATGGCTTGGTCGAGAGTTGGTTTCGAGTGCCCCGTTAACCAGAACAGAACATCATCGAGTTCCGCTTGCGTCCGTTGCTTGCGCTCTACTTTTTGTAGGTAGACGTTGTACAGCTGCTGCATAGGCATTTGAAATACTTTTTCATAACTCATCTGAATCGCCTCCTTTCATGGTAACATATGGGAAAAGATCTTGTGTTAAGGATTTCAATTTCGTTTTGGAGGTGCAGGATGAAATGAGACGTCGAATGATTGGGATGACTTTTATGACATGCTTAGTACTATTTTTAGGCGTCGTGGGTGTAAAACTGTCGTATCAAGCCTTAGTCGATCCTCCGATCGATCAATCGACAGGAGACTGGGTGCATGTCCCGAGCACGATCTTACCGACTAAAAAAGTCATCTATGCGAAAAAAGATTTGATCACAAAGGCACTGGACTCTTCAAAAAATGGGCACAAAGGATATCGGAAAGAGCCGGATAAGAAACCTGTTGTTGAAGTTGGAAAGGGATCATGGACGGATGCGATCAATCAAATCGTTCGCATGACTCCATGGATGGTCGCTCTAGTCATCCTCATCTATCTGTATCGTCGACAACGATTCAACCGCATGCAGTGGTCATTCCCCTCGGGGCATCAAAGGAAGCGAACCGCTCTATCGCTTCCGCTAACGCCTGAAGTCCAGTCCTCATCAGAAGAAAGTATCCTTGATTCAGAAATTCGTGAAGCGGTGCGCACGTTCAACCGATCACTTGCTCCAGCGCAGCGACGGCGGACACATGAGACGCTGACGGAGTGGTTTACACGTTTAGAGGTCACAGTTCCACGCGAGATGTATCAGCTCGTCCGATATGCCGACGTGCCGGAACAGACACTCGATCTTTCTCAACGGACTGCTTTCCTCGAACAGCTTAAGCAAGATCAGACACGGCTCGTGTAATCAGCCGTGTCTTTTTTGATGTCCGCGATACTTGTTGAGGGCGAGCATATTTAAGAGGAACAGTGCTGCGCCGTAAAGGAATAATCCGAGCCAGTACGGCCAGATGCTTGACCACCCGTTGCCGTAGACGAGCACCTCTTTGATCGCGCTCGCTCCGTAGAAAATCGGTGTGATATATCCGATGTTACCGAGTCCGTACGGGATTAAATCGAGCGGAATCAAGCCGGAGAAGAAAATTTGCGGAATGATCGTAAAAGGAATCAACTGGACGATTTGTAATTCAGATTGGGCGAAGATCGAGATCGTCGCCCCGAATAAGACTGCGACGACGGCAAGTCCAAGCATCGTCAAGAAGACCCAGATGATCGAGCCTTCAGATGGCAGATCAAGAACGGTCGTCGCGTACAGGACGACAAGAATGGCCTGGATGGATGCGAAGACACTATAACCGAGTGTATAGCCGAAGATGACGTCCGTTTGGCGAATCGGTGTCATCATCAATCGCTCGAGTGTGCCGCCACTACGCTCCTTGACGAGTGCCATCGCTGAAAGTATGAAGACGAAGAAGAACGAGAATAGCGATAAAAAGACGAATCCGAGCGCGTCAAACGTCGATTGATCGACATCTCCGTAGAGGTAGTTCGTCTCAAGTTGCATCGTCGGTTGTAGGGATGCCAGTCCAGCTTGAATCTCGCGTAGTGCTTTGGAACTTTTCGTAGATGGTTCGCGGAGATTTAAGGACAGCTGATTGTCGCTCATCTCTAAGACGACGTCGACCGTTTCGTGATCTTTGAGATAGGCGTCTGCATCACTGCCGCTATACGCTTTAATCGATAGATCTTGTTTTTCGAGCGCTTGTGAGACCATAGCTGGTACATCTTGACTGATGGCGACAACTGGTGTGTAGTCATCGTTTCCTAGTAAGAAATAGATTAAGGTGAAAATTAATAACGGAGCAAGTAAAATCAGTCCGACGCTTCGTTTATCGTTCAACGTTTGACGGATGACCCGTCGTGCGAGTTGCCACATCACGTCACGTCCTTTCCGGCGAGCAGGAATAGTTCTTCAACTTTGCCGTTTTCCGTCTGGGCAAGCAAACGGTCAAGGGGATCGTAGGCAATGATTCGACCGTTATAGATCAATGCCGCCCGGTCACACTCATTGATTTCATCCATAACGTGAGTCGAGACGACGATCGTTGTTCCTTGCGCACGAATTGCTTGGAATTGATTCCAAATCTGTCGGCGTAACACGGGATCAATCCCGACGGTCGGTTCATCCAGGAATAGAATGCTCGGACGATGTAGTATTGAGATGGCAAGGGACAACCGTTTCTTCATCCCACCGGAATAATGACGGACGAGCTTTTTTTGGTCATTCGTTAAATCGACGAGCGTCAACACTTCTTCGATGCGTTTTGCCAAGTCTTGACGAGACATGTGGTATAAGGAACCGAAAAACTGTAGGTTCGCAAGCCCTGATAAATCCTCATATAAGGCATCATTTTGTGGCATGAACCCAATTTGCGATAACATCTTAAAGTTCGGCATCAAGGTGTCACCGATCTGAATCGAACCTGTGTCTGCCTGGATCGCGCCAATCATCAAGCGGATCAACGTCGTCTTGCCAGACCCTGACGGACCAAGCAATCCACAAATCTCACCAGACGGAATCAAAAGATCAATTTGTTGGAGGACGTTCTGTTGATGAAACGATTTCGATACACCTTGGAGTCGTAAATCCATCGTATTCCCCTCCTTTTTATAAAATAATTATTGAACAACGTGTTGATTATTTTCATTATAGAAGGGAGAGAAAATGGGAGCAATGACCAATTGACGTCCATCTGTTGCTTAAGCGACACATCCCGACAAACTGTTGAAGAAAGAGGCGATTTCGATGAAAAAACAAGATTTACGCATCATTCGAACCGATCGGAGAATACGTGAGACGTTCCTTCAGCTGATCGACGAAGTCGGTTTTGACGCTGTGACAATCAAGTTATTGACGGACCGCGCTGAAGTCAATCGCGGGACATTTTATCATCATTACGCCGATAAATACGAATTGCTCGAACGGATGACGAATGAAATCTTTGAAAAGATCGAAGCGACATTCGAACGGGAGATTCCCTTTGTCCTAATCAACAAAACGGAGGACTCTCCGTACCGGCGAATCATTCCGTTTCTGACGTTTCTCTATGAGCACCGGACACTAATGCGGATCTTACTTAGTCCGGTGAGCGACGGATGTTTCGGAATCGGGTCCGTGATTACATGCAACGAATTCTTTTTTCAGGGTTACACGAACAGGGAGAATGGCTCGTTCCGGAAGACTATCTCATCGCCTATCTTTCTGCTGCCCATCTCGGTGTCATTGAATCGTGGTTGAGTCATCCGAACGAGACGACACCGGAAGAGATTGCCCGGATCGTCTTTACCATTTCGATGGAAGGACCATTTCGAGCGGCAGGGTTCCGACGATGAACTTACAGGAGGTAGTAGTCTATATCGTTAAGGCATTACAACAAGAGCAAATTCGCTTCGGCATCGGTGGTTCATTGCTGTTGGCACATCATGGACTGCCTGTCACTCCGCGCGACATCGATCTCGTCGTCGCGTTAGAAGACGTCGAACGAGCCATTCAATTGTTATCGGAGATGGGAACTGTCGTCGAAAAAGACGAGACGTCACTGTACGCGACACAAGTGTTTCAGGAATTCATCATTTATGATATTGATCTCGATTTGATGAGCGGACTGCAGATTCGCCATGACGAGGGGATTTTCGCCTATCCATTTGCTGAACAAACGATTAATGAGACCGGACTTCCATTTATGTCACTCGTCGATTGGTATGTCATCTATCAATTGATTCCAGGACGAGAACAAAAAGTCGCGATGATTGAGCACTGTCTTGCTGATCAGGAAGTAGACCGAGAGCGACTAGAACAGCTGAGAGGACGCGTACTTCCAAAAGCCGTAAGAAATCGGATAGATCAATGGCTGAATTGACCTATAAGTCGCGTAATAAAACGACTTCATTTGTTGCCGGTAAGTAAGCATGATTTGAATCAAGCAAGCCACAAAGAACGTATTGACCTTTTGAAGCGTCAAACACATAACGTGGTGTGAGAGACAGGTACGGACGTAGTGCGTTAAAAATGATGTCTTGCTGATGATCTTCAAGCTCCGGTGCAGTAACGGAAGCAAACGCGGCATGGTATTCCTGATAGTCGACCAAGTCAATCCATTGAAGTGTCTTTGCGTCAATGAGAATCGTGACGCGTCGATACTGATCGGCATAGGACGTCGGATGCGCGTGTGACAACGTGACAGCAAGGTAGGGATCTTGTCGGTAAATGTGCCGAAGCACCCATTGCCCAGAATCGGCAGGGTACTCACTTTGAATGATGCCGTTGATCACGGCGCGACATGCGCTAACAGTCTCCTGCGGAATCGGACGAAAATCCGGATGTTGGGTCTGCGTGATCACGTCATTCGCGGTCACGGTTTCTCCTGATTGAAACGGATGCCGTTTATGCGTCTTAGACGATAAACCTGTCCAGGTTAACACATCATTCACTTCGATGGAGGTCGTGAAATCTAGTTTACTTGGAACAAGGATAGTTCCTTCTTGCGTCACGAACGTCTCGGCGACAGTATGCGCGTATTGATGTCCTGTTTTAAGGTAGGAAAACCATTTTATTTGTTGTTGTATGAGCGATTTAATTTCTTCAAGCGTTAAGGTAAAAGATTTTGATTCAACACGGTGTTCAAGCGGATGAGGACCGTATATGAACAACTCGTCGAGTTGACCATTTTCAGTTAACGTCAGATGGATGAAGCAACCGGGAGACAACTGGACTCCGTCGTAACAACTCACATAACTGAAAAAAGTTTCATTTTCTTCTTCGAGCATGAAATGTGTACCATGAATCATGCCGGTTTCTGACTCGAGCCAAGCGATCCGAGTGCTGATATCACGTAAGTCGTTCGGTACGGAGTGAACTAGGATCGAGCCGTGTAAGGATAACGTCGTCGTTCGTTTCGTGACAGGATTTATCGCGATCTGCACGGTTCCTTCGGGAAGCATCGTACCATCGTCTTCCTCGATGATCGATGTACCATAGGGAATCCAAAACGTCTCAAACGAGTAGACGGTTTGATCGTTCATTTTGTCTTGGACGTAGGATGACTCATGGAGAATAGAATCAGTTAATTGATATTTTTCTTGAATGTGTTCGGTCAGTTGTTTCGTTAGGGCATGCAAGGAATTCACTCCTTTTTTTGTACGTCTTCCGTATCGTCATCTAAAGTCGGAACGACGAAGTCAGGTAAGGTCTTAAATAAACAATCGGCTGTCTCGAAAAACGATTGATTGGAGATAACATTCACGACATCTGCATCGTGGCTGAACGCAAAGACAGACATGTTTTCCTGCATAGAGACGATGACCGTTTTTTCTGGTCTTTCGGAGTAGTAGTACGTTCGGTATTCAATCCGGAAGACATTTGGTTTGGTCGACCAGATGACAAGATCATTCCAACTCGCGTGTGGATAGATGTAAGAATACAATCGTTGAAAGTCTTCAGCATGCTTCAGTTCAGCGACGATGAATCGTTTGTCCGCAAGTGGTGTTAAATCATTATATGTAATCGAATAAAATCGACATAACGCTTCAAATTCCTCTTCGTCATAACGATTCACCTCTACACAGACGAATAGTGGGAAAGCTTGTAATCGATGAAACCACTGCTCAAGAAATGAACTTTCGAATGATGACAATTCATCGTCTGGATTCGTAAAGATGCTAAAGGCAGATGTGTAGTCTTGTTCGATGACGAAGCGCAAATTATCAGGGTCTGAAAAATCATTTGGAATCAATTGAAGATCATCATCGTAATAATATGGCATGTACTCTAATGTTAATTGCAACTTATTCACCTCTATTTCGTACATTCAGTGTAACGTGAATCTCATCATGATGAAGCGGAATTGAAAATTATTACATAATTGTAAGGGTTATAATATAGACTAATGTATTATTATAGTAAAATAAATATAATGACCATTGATACGTAGGAGGAAACAAAAGTGTCAGATTTTAATCTAGCAATGAATCTTTTATTTGGGAGTGTCCATCTCATTCTCATGGCGATGGCGGTCCCATCGATCATCTATGCACTCTATCTATTACGGAAAATCGCTAACAAATGATTGCAGGAACTTTTTGGTAAGAACAAGAAGACAGTTTAAGTACCTACGCATCATCAAAAGGAGGTGATGACATGTCATTTTGGACATGGTTTGCCATCTTATTTGTGTTAGCGGTTAGTGTCTACGCATCTTCTCAACCAAAACGTTCGAAGAAATAACAAAGGCGCGACTTCGATTGTGGAAGCGCGCCTTTTCGTTTATTCAATTTTGCGTATCGAGCCAAGCGATCGCATCTGCCAAGTCGTCCGCAATATAGTCAACGTTTGCTTGTTCCATTCGGTCAGCGTAATCACGAATGGAGCTCTCTCCGGCACCGGTTCGAACTAAGATTTTGATACACCCGCCGTGCGCAGCAGCCATCATATCACTCCAGCGATCCCCGATGACGACACATTGTCGAGTCGGAGATCGTGTTTTGCTTGTGCCTGCCATAATAAATTTGGTGATGGTTTGCGACAAGTGCAACGATCTTCCGCTGCATGCGGACAAATCAGCATGTCATCAAAGCCGAAATCCTGTAATTCTGTCCTGAACTCCTCTTCACGCGCCAATCCTTTTGAGATACCGGGTTGATTCGTAAACGCAATCAGTAAAATCCCTTGATTACGTAAGCGTTCGATTAGCGAAGGAACGTAAGAAAATAACGCAAATGTTCCAGGATAGTGGACGGTGTTATCTCCACCAATCGTCCCGTCTCGGTCAAGAAATATTGTTTGAATAGAATTCATGTGTACAACTCCTTAGTTTACGAAGCATCTTTTAATTCTTGGTACGGTTGAACACGTGCTGCTAGTTGTGCTGGCATGAAAGCTGCGATGACACCGAACAGAATCGGTAAGGCAAGTGATACGCCAATCAGCAACGGTTCATTCCACGGTACGAGATCGTACAAAACATAAATCGTCGAATAGGCAACGATCAGTCCAATGAATCCGGAAATTAAACCGACAAGGAATCCCTCGAGGACAATCAATTGCCGGATCGCGCCGTTCGTCCAACCGAGTGCTTTTAAGACGGCAAGTGAGGCACGGCGATCGGTGACGTTTTGCCACATGATTTCACCCGTCGTTAAAATAGCGATCGTGATCGCGACACCCATCGTCACGTAATGCATCGGACCGACTTGGAGGGCAACGAATTGACCGAGCCACGACGTATAGAGGACACCCTGTAAATGGAACGTCACGAACAGGAAGAACGTCAGCAGTGCCGTAGGTAGAGCAATCGAGAGAACGGACAGGCTATTGCGTTTCCACTTCCCGATCAGTTCCTTCAGTGCGAGCGTCACCGTCGAACGAAGCTTTAGTCCGACACGAGCTGCCTTTGCATATTCACCGGTCTTGATTGCTTCGTATGGTGAAATCCGACGAATCGTCCACGCTGACCACGTCGCACCTGCCAGGTAGATGACGAGACTGAACAGCGCGATCCAGAGAAGGCTCCAGCCGTTCATCGCTTCGCTCCGAACGAGCGAGAAGATGCCTTCGACAATCAAGGCGACTGTTGAGACGAATCCGGCGAGGATCGCCGCCTCGATCAAAACAATTTTGTAGAGGTCCTTCGTTCGCCAGCCGAGAGCGAGTAAGACAGCGAATTCTTTCCGGCGGGCGAGCATTGATACATAACTCGTCGCGAGGACATAGACGATCGCGACCGCAAGCATCGCGAAGATGACACCTGAAAATCCGACGCTCGTCTCGCGGAAGATTGTGATCGCAGCACCGATGTGGATCCATGGCTGTTCGATCCAACCGAGCGTCTTCCCTTCATCGACGACCTTCGTGACGACCGGTTGAGGAGAGGAACCTTTGGTGATCGTAGCGATAAGACCAGTATCTCGTTCGATTTCCGACTTGATGCGTTGTAAGGTTTTATCCGACTGTTCACCGACAGAAGAAGCACCCTTTATTTTTAATCGAATCGATGAAATCGATTGATCACCCATCACCTTTTGGACACTATCGATTGTCGTGAGCACGTTTGGAGAGTTCGTCAACAGACCAATTGGATTCCCGGTCGTGTTGATCGGTTGGGCAGGATTGACCGGTTCATTTTTTGAGTCAAGTACGATACTCGCAGCCGAAGGTCGATAGGTCTCCATCGGTAATTCGTTTAATGGATCTTTGGAGACATTGATCTTGTTTGGATCATACAAACCGACGACATCAAATGTCAGATAAGGATTCATTGATTTAAAAGCAGATCCATCTGATTTTTTCATTTTTATTTCATAAGAATCTACCGTCCGGAAGCCGCGTTTCGGAAGATAAGAGGACGATAATATCGTGTTTTTGAATGCAGTAGGTGCTGTGTGTACTTCATAAGCATTCTCCCATCGTGTAGGGAACGGACTCTTCATCGTTTGATAAGTCAATGAGCCTGTCTGGGCGACGAGTTGAGCGTTAGTATTTGCTTCCGAATGCGGAAGTACCTTAGTTTTTTGACCGAGTAGGGAATCAAAAAAAGCGCTCTCGACTTTAGAGGCATCGACTTTAATGTCTTGGATGATCTTTCGTTTTTCTTGATCGAGAGGTTGAGGAGCGTTCGATTGAGCTAGTCGTTGATAAAATGTGTCGCGTGCTTGTTTCGTTTTCAGATCGACGTTAACTTGTTCTAACTTAAATTGACTATATCCCGTATTGAAGGATTTTGGATTAATCAATACCGGAATATTGAATTCATTGGAACTCTTCTTGCTGGCTGAGGGGACATCCTTCTGGTTGAAGTAACGAAACTTCTTTTTATTCAGGATGCTCTTATCCAAACCGACGAGTTGCGCTTCCGCCTCCGGATCGATTCCGACGATAAGACTATAGGTAAAGGGTTGTATGGATGAAAAACCTTTCGGATCTTGAAGATGGATCAATCGCGTGTTCGGAGGAACAAGCGGCTCTTCCATGGTTGAAAAGTAGGCACCATCCTGCGCGATGAGTTCTTTCGAAAATCCACCAGCACCATAATGTGAATTACTCAGTCGATAAATACCAGGCTTGTCCGGAAAGTGGATTTGATTTGGAATCGAGATGCCGATATTAGCGTATCCCATGACAGCAACTGGGGCTGCGATATCAATCTCGTTCATCTGTTTGATTTGTTGGTACTGTTTAAACGAAATCCCACCGTTGATTCCATTGAGATAATTCGGTTCGAGTAACTTACTCGACTCCGTCGACATCTGACTGCCTTTTGGTCGGACGACGATATCGTAGGCGGATGACCATTTTTTCTGTAAGGTCTGTTCGACCGTCCCTTGACTCGAGTCCGTCAAGTTGAACATCAGACTGAGTCCGGCACTGATGATGAGGGCACCGACAAGCGTCAGGATGAATTTTCCGCGCTGCCGACGCCATTGATTGATGACGAAGCGTAACATATGTAGTCTCCTTTGCTTGTTATTGGGAGAGCTGCGTCTTTAAATAACGCGCAAGATCTTGTTCGAAATGGTGAATCGCTTGTGCATCGAGTGCTTCTACTTCTGTTTGCGTCGCGTAGCGGGTGACGAAATAAGGAGAGAGTGGCGTCACCAGATGGATGCGCTCTGTCCAGTCTGTCAACGATTCGTGACTTCGTCGCTTGAGGGCGCGTGGTAATCGTTGGTTAAAATCAAATAGCATCAGGCGTAATGATTCTTCAGGCGGAGTAAGCATCGATTGAAGGTTTGTTTGTTGGACATAACTTTCAGACGATGGTTGGACCCAATGATTTGCTTCACTGTCAACTTCTAGTGACTGTGATGAACGTCGCCGCCGACGAAGAATCCGGTATGCTACGAAAGCAACGAGTACAAGTACAGCGGTAAAGAATAGAATGTTGTTGGAGGATGTGCCTTCTACAACATTCAAAATAGAAAATGGAGGAAGATCCTTTACTTTTCGACCGCGTGGTGTGCCACCCGTATTTTTACTTTTTTCATCGGACGTCCCCAGATCGACGCCGTCTTCTTTTTCATCGATGTTGTCATCGAAATTACAACTGTTTTTTGTGAAGAATAAATTGGATAAGTCGTTATGATTACATCCCCGCACGATCGTCGTCTCCTGTTCCGAGAAGTCCGCATTCCGAAACGCTTCATATGCGGACTGCGTCGATACCGACAGCAACAGAAAAACGACAATCGAGCCGATGAAGCTCGTGATTAATTTGGCGCGAAACGATTGCAACGCGGAACACCTCCCTATAAACAGTACTTAGACACTTTGCACGGTGCGCTTCCGGCGGTCTTCGACGATTCGTCCATCCTGCATGAAGAGAATGCGGTCAGCGCGTTCGGCGAGTTCCAAGTCATGCGTGACAAACAAGACACCACACTTGGCTTCACGATGCAGCTCTAGTAATAACTCGAAAATCGCGTCACCGGTCACGGAATCAAGATTACCAGTCGGCTCATCTGCAAGAATCCATTGCGGATGATGCAGCAAGGCGCGGGCGATTGCGACCCGTTGTTGCTGTCCGCCGGATAGTTGAGCAGGTAGAGCATTTCGTTTGTCGTCAAGTCCGACCCGTTCGAGCAGCTCAAGGATTCGCTCGTCTTGATTAAACGACGTCTTTTGTTTTAACAAGGCAACCTTTAGGTTTTCAGATACCGTCAGTGCCGGTAATAAGTGAAACTGCTGGAAGATGAAGCCAATCTCTTGCGAGCGGAATTGTGATAACCGTTTGTTCTTCCAAGACGTAATGTCCTGTCTGTCATAGAAAATCTGACCAGACGACGGACGATCGAGCGAACCAAGGAGACTAAGGAACGTCGATTTTCCGGACCCGGATGGACCGACGAGTGCCGTTACTTCCGATTGCAAAAATTGTCCGTTTAGTTGATGCAAGACATCGGTCCGGACACCTCTTCGCTCGAACGAGTGCGAAACATCTTGAAAGGTAATATTCATGTGACCACTCCTTTTACATAATTTGGTTAAATATAGTGTATTATTTTTAGAAAATTTTGTCTATTGTGTTTTTATTTTTGAAATCCTTACTCATTTATATTTTTCTCATAACTTCTCTCTAAGATTGGATTAACACCAATCTAGGGAGGTATTTAAAATGAAACGAAGACGGAAGAAATGGCTATGCATCAGTAGAAGAATCATGCTGAAGCTCCTGAGAATCGATACCGCCATCTTTTAGGACGATGAGAGGAATAAGGAACGAAAAGAGTAGTGGAGTCGAAGACATTAAAAATATTCTTCTACTGCTCAGGAACGACAGTGGACGAAGAAATCACTTCGACCTGCCCTTGATTTACTAGGCATGTCTGTCATCGTCAAACGGATGATTGATTCACATGATGGTGAGGTAACGATTGAGAATCATCTGCATCAAGGAACTATCGTGACCGTTTTGTTGATGATGCACGGGATTCGAGCATGATGACATAAAAAAGGAGCGCGAACTCACACGAGGTCCTCGTGAAGTGTGGCGCTCTTTTAATATGTTTCTAGTCTGATATGAATTGCTCGTAATTGTTTTTTCAAAGCCGTTCTCGCTAAAGGTTCACCCTTTCCTGTACCACGCTCAAAGGCATAATCACTAAAGATTTTAGCACCGTCCTTGAGCCAGTTCGCACGATACAAGTCGTGTGCTTCACTTTTTGATAAGAAGATACCATCATCGATTTCGACATCATCTTCTACTCCGAACTGAAAGCCGCAACAAGAACAAAGTTCGAACGAAGCGTCACCATTTTCATAATAAGCAACGTCGTCCATTCGGTCATATCCACAGACGGGACATATGTATTTCATGAAAGCACCTCATTGCTCAAGAACCTTTTGATACTTGTATCCTTTTAAGATATCTGCTTGATCCGTATAGGTCCATTCAGCGATGGACTGGTCGGGATGCGACTCAAAATAATGATTGAGGATATCACGCCCTAACATGTAGTTACTCCAGCGAGGAATCTCTTTTTGTTCGTTACCTACGACGAAGTCGAGTTGTGATACTTCATAGTTGTTGACCAGATGTACGACATGTTTCTTCGTTGCTTCATCCATCTCGACATTCCAAGGGATGGAAACGCCTTTGACGATTCGATCGGCAAAGGCATCTGCCTTTCCTTCTACAATGACGGAATCAAGAGTCGTATTTAAACTAAAATCAGGTGTATCCATGAGGACTAAGTGATGATATTCATGTGCCGTCGAATATGCCAGGACGTCTTTATCGTAGTTTGTATCCAGGTAGAGAATGAATGCATCTTTATAGGCTGCTCCTGAAACACCTTTCATTGACTGAAGATCGAAAGAGGATTCAGGATTAACCGGAGCGACGATGATGGTACTTTTCTTTTTGGGAAGGATCTTATGAGAAGCGATGTAATTTTTTTTAATGATTTTTGTAATGTCATCTTGTTGTTTCATCAAGTTCTCGATTTTATCGAGGAGCTCTTGTTCGTATACGGTTGATTGCAGCATCAGAGAACCTTTTAAGTCGGCTGTCGCGAACTGATCCTTTTCCCCGATTTTGTCGATATAGCTTAAGACATACTTCGCATAATTCTTTTTATCTACTTCAGGATCATTTGTTTTTAAGGACGCTTGTAGATATTTTTTATATGGTTCATAGAGAAAAACAATGTTCAATTTGCTTTCGACATCAATTTTTACAGATTCGGATTGTACTTTTGTACTCTTTGACATCATTTTAGTAGGCTGTGTTGTCTTTTGCTCTTCTGTACAAGCGGATAAAAGCAGAAGGGGAGCAGTTAAAAGTAATATCAGTGATTTTTTCAAGCTACGTTCATCCTCCTTTTTTTTATGATGTAACAACTGCTGTTCAATCATTCCTCTTTCGCCATATGATCAATGACGAGCGGATCGCTGTAGGACAAAATGTAAAAATCCTGTTCATGTGTCCTGATGGCAAATAAGTGCAAGTCTCCCCGTTCAGTATAGATTTCGTCCGTTTTCATAAACTTCGCGGCGAACTCTCCAAATATCGATTCTTTTGATTTCACGACTGGATATGGATTTCGGAGTTTCTCGTCGATGATGCCATGCTCTTGCAATGTCCCTAGGAAAACGGCGTACTTTTCAAAACGCATCAAAAAGTAATCACGCGAAGGATCGTCAATCAAAAGCTTGAACGCTTCGTCAGCTCCATAAAAATAGAAATCAATTGCATAATGATCATTTGCTTTTAGCGACATCTTATCCAGTTCGAGTTCGTATTCTTCAGTCGTCAGTAAAAAATCAAGATCAATCGTTTTCACGGGAAATCACTCCTCTATGAAGATCACGGACATCTGACGTGAAAGATAAACTGTTATTTTTCTGATGAATCTTTATCGATGAACCATTTCGGACCATGATCGGCAATGAAACGATGTTCTGCCCGATAATGTGTATCGTGACCCTCTTCTTTCATCTTCATGAAGGCAGCATCGCCGTCGACAGCTCGTTGATCAATCAACAGATATAGCGCTTCGACGCGCAACAATAACATCGATAGCAATTCGGAACGCGGACCTCTATAACCATAAGCATCAAGGAATCGACTCACTCGTTCGGCGAAGCGTGCATCATTTTGCTCCGGTGAATAGGCAAGAACAGATCCGTCAGGTGCTTGCCGTCTACTGCTGAGCGGAACGAACGTATAGAGCGCGTAGACAATGTCCCATGCACGTGGCCCGGGTGCTGCGAGGTCAAAGTCAATCACGCCACTCAGTTTTTGATCTTGAAAAATCGTATTGTAGACGGCAAAATCATTGTGGCAGATGACTTCGTATGGAGTAGGGGTATTAAGCAATGGCTCCCAGTTTTCGGTTTTGAAGTCGACTGTAGCGTCATGATACTTGCGCATCAGACGTGCGACATCGTCCAACACGTCGTCTTGCCACATGTACGCTTTTAGCGGATAGTCAGCCGTCTCACCGGGGAGGAAGGTCAGAATCTCTCGATTTTGTTCGTCGATGCCGGCAAAGCGGGGAACACCGGATAGATGTTTCGCTTCTAAATGGCGTAATAGACGGTGAACATTTGGACTGTTCTCATTTTGTGTACGATAGACATAGTTACCTTTTTGATAGACAGCGGAGACATTTCCGCCAGTCAATCGTTGTTCTTCAGACATAATCGCGCCTACTTTCTTTGTTTCGTTTGTAATCGGTTACATATCGGCTAGTCTTTTTGCATGCGTTTATGAAAAAGCGAATGCTTTACGCACGATTGTCATGTTCTTCAATCGTCGACACTGCATCGAAGAGAGCATCAAGCGTCGGATTCGTGACATGATCGAGGAATGTGTCAACGTCTTCCGTCGAACGAAGACGAACGATTTTGTCCGCTTCACCTGTAACTGGCGGCTCGATTCGTTGCCGCTGATAGATGTCGTGGTACGTCGAGTCACCACGAATCTCTCGTCCATCGCGTTTGGAGTGAGTCAGTCGGTTTGAAAGGATGGCTTCGGGTAAATCGAACTAGACGAGGATCGAGCGGAACGTCGAACGGGGAAATTGATTTAACAGCTGTTTCCGACCGGTCCGTGTAGTATTGGCATTACATAAAATGATTGTCTCAAAGGATGAAGTAATCGCCTTTTCGATCAACCATCCCGTCAAGTCATGTTTGATGTGATTCGGACCTTCTGTTGGGACGAGGTCCGGATAATGTTCGAGCAAAAAGCGTGCTTGTAGATTCTGATCGATGACAAGGCTTGAGGGGAGACTATAAGCAAGCTTTTTGGCGAACGTCGTTTTCCCGGCATGTGTCGGACCGATCGTCAACAGGACCGTCCTCATGACGTTAGTTGTTCCTCGGGTAAGCGATCAGCGAGAATCTGCGCGAGCCAGTCTTCTTTCGTACCGAAGCAAGGAGTCGTTCGCCCGATATGATAAAACGTGCTTGCTAACGGTCCGGTGAAATAAGTCGCATCCGGCATACATAAATAAATCGGTCGATTCGTCGCAAGCGCAATCCCGAGTTCGACGTGGCTACTTTTTCCTGCTGGTAACACGAGGACAAAGGCGTCCGCTTGCTTGACAGCTTCGAATTCCGCAAGACCAATTTTTCTTAATGCTTCAGAATCTTCTGCCCGGTCGTTCTTCGTCCAGTCGTATGTTAAATCGTGACCACGCAAGCGGAGTTCATCCCGGAGCCAGCGGACGGTCAAAATGTGGTCAAAGCGAGAAGCGATATAGAGTTTCATTCGTCGTACATCCTCCTTTTTATCTCTCTGTGTCCCATCCTATCGAATTCATTCACTCAAGAAAAGGGAATTATAAGAAAAATTTGAAAAAATTGAAACTTTTTTGACGTACCGCGTATCTAATAGGGGAGTGATTGCAAAAAAGGAGGATGCCGATGTGTTTCGAAAGCCAAGTGCAGCATTATCCGACGCTGCTTTTGAAGCAGCTTTATTCGCAGAAGAAGACTATGTGTACCGTATTTCCTTCATTTATCTGAAAGAGGAGGCGGCAGCGCTTGAGAACGTCCAAGAGGTCGCGTACCGGGCATGGCGTGGGCGAAAGAGTTTACGGGATGCTTCGTATTTTAAGACGTGGTTGACGCGCATCACGATGAATTGCGCTTTCCAGCAACATCGAGCGTCGTTTCAGCCGCTCGCGATCGAACCGAGTCAAACGACGTTGTTTGAAGAGCGTCTCGTCGATCGCTTGTACCTGGACGATTTACTGGAAGTCCTCGAACCGACCGAGCGTTCGATCGTCTACTTCCGGTATGAAGAAGATTTGTCATTGCAAGAGATTGCGCAAACCTTCAACGTGCCACTGAGTACGATCAAAAGCACGTTGTACCGCGCACTCGAGAAAGTACGACGACAGAAGGGGATGAGTCTATGAATCACGATCCAAAAATCTTGATCGATGTACCGTCATCCGTCAGGCAACGAACAATTCAGGGCATCCACAAAGCGAAACGGCGCCGGCGCTCGTTACAAGCTGCTTGTCTCGCAGCAGGTCTGACGATCATCGGCTTTAGTTCCTTGCATGAGACCGTTCCCGAGCAATCGTCGCAATCGATGGTGGTCGGCATGTATTATGATGAAAAGTTATACACGGTAGCCCAAAAAATTACGGATACAGAGTGGCAACAGCTGAAAGGGAAGCGACTTGGCGTCACGGATGATGTCTTAACCGATACGAAACTAGAACAGGACACATCTGATTTTGCGTCGAACCTTGATGCGTTTACCGTCTATCAAATCAAGGATGATCCGGTATCTGAGCACGTGTTAGTCGTCGGTCAGGAAGAGGGTCGAGAACGGGTGATGATTCTGTCGCCCACACGATAAGGGGGAGAGAAATATGACCATCCGGTCTTGGACAACAGATGATCTACCGCAATTGGTTGGATTGATGACGCAACTTGGTTATCCGGCAAGCGAAGACGTCTTACGCGAACGATTTTCGCGGATAACTCGTCATCCGGATTATGAATTGCTTGTGTTAGAAGACGACGATATTCTTCTCGGCTGCGTCGGTCTGTTTCAGGCGCAAGCGTTCGAGCATGATACGACCTATGTCCGAATCGTCGCGTTTGTCGTCAACGCGAAACATCGTCGGCAGGGAATTGGACGCCGTTTGATCCGAGCAGCGGAAGACTGGGCGCACGCAAGAGGAGCAACTGCCGTCTTGCTGAACAGTGGTAATCGACCAGAACGCGAAGCAGCCCATCACTTTTACCAAGCAATGGGCTACGGCGTAACGAGCACGAGTTATTCGAAATCACTCGCTTCATCGTGATTGACGGAAACCATGGAAAGCACGAAATCCTTGCTCTTCATAAAAAGAAGAGGATTGACGAGTTGCCAGTAAATCAATTCGTGTCGGGTAGGTGTGCTTCAGGTGATCGAGCAACTGTTGTCCGTACCCACGCTTGCGTGCTTTTCGGCTGACGAGAAGCTCACAGACGTATGTCGTCACGAAACCGTCCGTCAAAGCACGGACATAAGCAAGGACTTGTCCGTCGCACTCGAGGACGTAAGCGGCATTGGCATTCATCCACGCGTTGCGGGTCCGCTCTTGATCAGCAACGAGATCCTGCCAGCCTTCTTGTTCGTTCAAGCGATGAATCTGATCAAAATCTTCAGGTTGAAAACGGCGAATCTGTTCAGTCATAGACGAGTCTCCTTCGGAATAAGATTTTGTAACAGAAGCGGCAACTGACGCCAGTCCGAAAATTGCGTGTCGGTCAACGCAATATCGCCCGTGCGCTTCCAAATCGCCTGCATACCGAGTGCGCGTGCCGGTAAGATATCGTGATCGTAATTGTCACCAACAAACAGCACCTCTTCTGGACGAATACTTAAACGTTCTGTCACACGTAAGAAAAACGCCAGATCCGGTTTACGTAAGCCTTCTTGTTCCGAGATTCCGATCTGCGTAAAGGCAGAAGTGAGTCCAATCGCGTCAAGGACGGCACGTTGAAACAACGTCCTACCGTTCGAGAGCAAACCAATCGGTAGCTCGGGCGGTAATTGCGCAAAAAAGGTCGTAACGCCAGGGAAGCTCTGTGCGAAGGTCGGGTAACGCGTCACGTAGTCGTGTAGCAGTACTTCAATAGAAAGCGACAACTGGAAGAGCCGAATCATCTCGGCATAGACGACGTCTTTCCAGACCCGGCCGCCTTGATCAAGCTCTAAGAAGACGCTGACGTATTCGTCTAGCGCAATAGGCGAGGTTTGAGCTGAAAAACGCTCATATTGGTTCTCGAGAAAGGAGGGAAGAGACCCGCTCCGGTCATGTAACGTCTCGTCTAAATCAAACAATAGTGCACGAATCAAGATCAACAACACCTTTCATACTATAGAGGAGTGATTTCATTGGAACGAATGATTCAGCAACAAGAAAAACAAGTGACGTATTACGATGACGGTTCGACAGGTCGACCGTTGTTAGTGTTACCATCACTCGGTGGAACGTATCAGGACTGGGCGGACATTTTAACGAAACTAACACCGCACTATCGCGTCGTCAGCTTTCATCTGCACGAATGGTCAGACGATTACATGGACGGAACGACCGGCATCTTACGTCAAATCGACCAGTTCCTCAGCGCAATGAATATCACGACCCCAGTCACACTCGTCGGACATTCCTACGGCGGTCTCGTCGCACAAGCTTTCGCTTTACATTATCCAAAACGTGTCGCCGGTCTCGTCCTTGTTGAGGCGACATCTGTTGACTTAGCAGAACTTGATCAGCTCGATACACCGACGCTCGATCAAGAAGGAAATGACTCCGTCTGGATCGAACGATTCGCGGAATTAGCGACAGCAACCGACCTTCGCGTTCGATTCCCGGATGGTGACGCCCGCACGGACTGGAACCCAGCGTACTATCAGGCGATGCATGCCATCATTTCAAAGTGGAAGAGTGATGCGAAGGCGCTTCAGCCACTCATGCGTGACCTTGGGTTCCCGCTGACCGTTCTCGGACGGGACAAAGCGCAGTCGATCGAAATGATGAGCGCTGCTGGTTTTCCAAAAGACGAACTGAAGCGGATGGAAGAAAAATGGCAGGAATTGATTCAGCGACAGGCGAATCTATCCTATCAGGCGAACGTGACGTTCGTTCCGGGAACATCACACCTGATGCATCGCGATCGTCCGGACGTCATCGTAAACGCGATTTTGACACTACATCAACCGAAGGAGTTTACCGTATGACACGCATATACGTACTGCATGGGTTAATGGGAACGGCAGCGACACACTTTGCGCCACAACTATCCGCTCTAGCGGATGATTTTACGTTCATTCCGATCGATCTACCTGGTCACGGAATGACGACGGAACCGGCAACGGAGGATTACTTACAACAAGCAACACGTGCCATCCGCGAACGGATGGCACAGGAAGGTCCAGGATGGATTCTCGGGTTGTCGCTCGGCGCGACGCTTGCGATGCAACTGGCGCTCGACCCACCGGACGAACTCGAAGGGGTATGTATCACGGGTTTTTCACCTTTCATTCCTAAAGCGATGGAACCGCTGATGCGCGAACAACGAGAGTTTTTCCTTAATATCGATCAGCAAGCACCTGAAATTGCCGACCAATTTGAACAGTTGCATGGTCCTGCCTGGAAAACGACAGCACGGGCAGTCCTCGATTTGATGACGTTCCGTTTCCCGGCACTGACGGAAACGATGTTGCAGTCAATCACGCTTCCGGTCGTCATCCTAAACGGGACGAATGAAACGTACGAAGTCGACGCAACCGCGTTCGTTGCGGAACACGTGCCGAACGTCATCGTCTTACCGGTCGAGGAAGCCGGGCATACGGCAAATCTTGATCAACCAGAACGCTTCAACGCCTTACTGCTTCAAGCGCATCAATCCATGTTGACGACTTAAGCGTTTTTTCATCTTCTCTTGATACATCCGTGCATCTGCCTCATGCAGGACGTCGTCGATCCGGCGTCCTGTTGTCGAATGAACGGCACCAATCGCGAGTCCAATCTCGTGCGTTGCGAACGTCGAGCGGACGTGTTCGACGAATGCCTCAAACGTGTCAATCGACGGACTATCGTCGATCAAGACGAATTCATCACCACCGATTCGGTAACCATGATCTGTTAAGCGGCGGATGCAAAGTCCAGTTTGTTCAAGCAAGGCGTCACCGACCGCGTGACCGAACCGGTCGTTAAGCTCCTTTAGTTCATTCAAGTCAAGCAGGATCAATCCATACGTCGTCTTCTCTTGATCGAGATTGCGGACAGCCTCGTTGAAGGCATGGCGATTCCCTAAACCAGTCAAGGCATCGATACGGTATTGATCGAGTAATGCCTGTTGTGATTTCAACTGCTCGTCAATGTTACGGATCACCCCTTGGATGGCAACGATCTGTCCATTTTCGCGAATCGGCGTCGCATATTCTTCGAACCAGACGTACGTCCCGTCATTTGTCCGCCAGCGTTGCCGGAACGGTTGATGGTAGTCACAGTCGCCCGAAATCTTCGACATCAAGACTTCGATGTCTTCCGGATGAATCCTTGCAAAACACTGATCTGGATCCATATAGCTGGCTGCTGCCACTCCCTTGCCGATATGGTCATCGAGGGATGGACTGATATATCGGAATCGATATTCCGGTTGGACTTCAAACACATAGAAGATATCTTTACATAACGCAATTGTATCTGGTTGTTGCTGGCGGAATAACCGGAAACTGAGCAACATTAAAAGACTACCCATAATCAATCCCAATACAAATATGACGTCCACCTCCTGTACTCAACGTCCATCATATCATGATTGGGTATTATTTCCTATAATTGTAAAAAACCGCTTCGTTTGAGCTACGAAGCGGTTTTTTGGTTTATTCCAATTCAAGTAAGACACGGAATCCACGGCTCGCATAATAGGAGTCCGCTCCGTTGTGATAGGTGAATGTCGTCTCATAACGACGATCTCCGAACAAAGCGCCACCTTTTTGACGAATCATGTCTGGTGTTGCGAGCCAACTGGAGGTCTTTTCGTCAAACGAAAACTGTGTCTGAAGTTCTTGATATTGTTCTGGTGTCAACAGGTGGAGTTCGAGTGCTTCAATCATTGACTCGACACTAGCTTTGGGCGCATTTTTCTTTCGACCGAGTCGAGCGACTTCGTCGAAACAGACACTCCGTCGACCAGCTGGACTCTCTTTGACAGTATCGATGATGACGAATCGTCCATCAAGGTTTACGACATTCGGTTCTCCTCCTGTTTGTTCCATCCAAGCGAGTGCTGATCGTTTTAAAGGTGTCAGGCGTGACTCGACCTCAATATACGAAAGACCATCGTGGTAATCAGGTGTAGCTTCAAAGCGATCACGAAACACCGTTAATTGTTCATCCATCGATAAAACCTCACTTCCTTATTCTCTTTTTTAATTATTCTATGAATTCGCTCTCATTGCAATCGTACATAGACTGAATAAGTCAATCTGAAGATAATTGACAAATGAAATCGAACTACCTACACTAATTGTACATATTTGGTTTCTGTCACGATCGCGTGTACAGGAATAACATTCAGGAGAGGAGCCAACCGTATGCGCTGGATCAGTTATGCGGCTGTTGTGACGATTCTTTCGTTCTTAGCGTTCACGGCGTATTCGTTCCTGACAACGATTGATTTTGAGATCGTCTATCAGTTCGGGACGTTTGCGATGACGTTATCCTATTTTATCTTTGGGTTACCGATGTTATGGATTGTCCGACATTATCCATTGACCCTTCGATTGCTTATCTACGTGACGACGAGTAGCGTCGTTCTGTTTTTGTTCATTGGTCTATATGAAGTGTGGCACGAAGCATCGCTGTCTCCACTACCACCAATCGGTAGCATGATTCAGTTCACGACTCTTGCATGTATATTATTCGTCTTACCGTATGAGATCGTCTATCGTAAAAATTTCGTTTCTATTCAACCGAGAGTTTCCTGACAGTATTCTTGTTCTATAAGAGTGCTGTTTTTTATTTCCTTTCATTTAGAAGGAATTACCAATCTATTCTTGAATAGTACGTTATCACGAACAATGGAGGGGTACCTATGGAAGGAACATTTCAATGCAAACAGATGGGAAAATCATTTTCAGGAGACGGTGTCGAGACACATGCGTTACAAGACATCGACGTGACACTTGAAGCGGGAGACTTCATTTCGATCATCGGACCATCGGGTTCTGGAAAATCAACGTTACTTAGTCTAATCGGCACGCTCGATCGACCGACGAGCGGGGAGTTGCATTATGACGGGAAACCAATCAACAAATTGAACAGTAAAGAATTATCAGACTTTCGCTTCGAAAACATCGGCTTCATCTTCCAACAGTTTCATTTGATTCCGACGCTGACGGCGCTTGAAAATGTCATGGCGCCACTGTTCGGTCGGAAAGTACCGTATGATAAAAAAGAACGCGCCGAGCAGTTACTCGCGCAAGTCGGTCTCGCCGATAAAGCAGGCAGTTTGCCGTCGCAACTTTCCGGTGGACAACAACAACGGGTCGCCGTTGCCCGAGCACTCGTTCATGAACCGAAATGGTTGCTTGCCGATGAGCCAACAGGGAACCTCGATACAGATACGGGAGAAATCATCTTCAATCTTTTACGGTCATTAAACGAAGAGAAAGGGTGTGGCGTCTTGTTTGTCACCCACGACCCGGCACTTGCGGAACGAGCGAATCGAACGATCGAGATGCGAGACGGCGTTATTATCGAAGATCGTCTCGTCCGTGTCTGAGCCTCGTTTTTGAACTCCGTTCCTCCACCCTTTACACTTAAGAGGGTAGAGGAGGAATGCGTGATGCGACTAGGAATACTGGATCAAGTACCATTGCATGAGGGCGATACGGTCGAAGCGACGATGGAAGCGACGGAACGACTCATCTTAGAAGCCGAGCGACTCGGTTACGAACGGTACTGGTTCGCAGAACACCATAATACGAACGGTTTGCTCAGTGCATCACCGGAGTTGTTCATTGCCCGAATGGGTGCGCAGACTTCAAAAATCAAACTTGGTTCAGGTGGCGTGTTGTTACCGCAATATCATCCGCTAAAAGTTGCCGAGAGTTTTGCAACACTCGATGCCTTTTATCCGGGACGGATCGAACTTGGGATCGGCAATTCTCCGGGTGGAAGTGAGCGGACACGACTTGCTTTGACAGATGGTGAAAAAAATCGGGCAGCTGAGTTTAGTCGACTCGTTCAGGAAACGGCTGGCTTCTTGACAGATAGTCTATCGAATCGACACCCATACCGGATCGTCAAGACGACACCGCGTGATCGACAAGCGTCTCCAATCTCAATCCTTGGTCTGTCGCCACGTAGTGCGCATATTGCTGCAGAACAAGACCATGGTCTCGTTTTTGGTCACTTCATCAATCCGGATCGTTGGGAAGAGACACTGTCCACTTATCGTGAGGCAGGAGGAACAGACGTCATCGTCTGCGTTTTCGTCATCTGTGCCCCGACGCAAGAAGAAGCAGAACGTCTCGCTCGAACTCAAGATGCCTGGATTCAAGGTGTTCGACTCGGCAATTCAATCGTTCCGTCGTTTGCCTCGACTGAAGCAAAGGTTTGGAATGACGTTCAAGCGGAACGGATCCGTAAAGATCGACGGCGAGCGATTGTCGGTACACCGGACGTTGTTGCGCAGGAGCTTGAAGCATTAGCAACGCGTTATCAAACAGATCAGTTTTTACTTATCAACAATGCCTTTGATCAAGAAAAGCGATTGCAGTCGTACCAGTTCATAGCGGAGCGACTTCTTTAAACAGAACAGGACCCCTCAATAGCTGTTTTGCTAATGAGGGGTCCTGTCTACACATCTACATTCAATTAACGTTGCGCTGTCGGACGAATTAAGATCTCGTTGACCGCGACATCTTCTGGTTCGTTGACAGCATAGGCGATAGCACGCGCAATCGCGCTCGCATCAATGGCTTTCAAGTCACCAATTCCTTGTTTGATCTCTTCATCCGAGATATGGTCCTTCAATTCCGTATCGACCGCTCCCGGTGAGATGATTGTTGCACGGATGTGATTGTCGACCGATTCTTCCTTACGAAGACCTTCCGTGATGGCGCGCACCGCGAATTTCGTACCGCTGTAGACGGCGCTCGACGGCATGACTTCATGACCGGCGACAGAAGAGATGTTGATGACATGTCCGCTTTTTTGTTCGCGCATGTATGGTAGGACTGCTCCAATTCCGTGGAGGATGCCTTTAATGTTGACGTCGACCATCGTGTTCCATTCGTCCTGCTGATTCTTATGGAGGTGCGATAGTGGCATCAATCCAGCGTTGTTGACGATGACATCAACAGAACCAAACTTGTCTTTCGCAAGTTTTGCGAGCGCATCAACTTGCTCACGATCGGTAACATCCGTCACTTGATAAACGGCTTGACCACCTTCCGCTTCAACCGCTTTGACAAGCTCTTGCAAACGATCTTCCCGGCGTGCAGCAAGAACGAGTTTTGCTCCTTGTTTCGCAAGTTCTTTCGCGGTTGCTTCCCCGATACCGCTTGATGCCCCTGTAATGATGACGACTTTATCTTGAATCATCTGAACTCCTCCTTCTGAATAACGTACTCCTTGAGAGATATTGCCGCTTTTGTTGAATTAAAAACATCACGTAGGAGGTTTGTCTTTGAAACGTTTTCTATTTATTGGATTGATTGTGATTGCGATTGCAGTCGGATGGGTTTTTTCACTTGATCCATTTCGACATCAACCACCAGAACCTACCGTGACAATCGAAGACCGTGAAGTAAAGGTATATAGAGGTACCTATAGTTGGTCAGGGATGTTTCGCGGAGAAACAGCTGATGCGAAGGCCGAAGCCGTCGATTTAGTAAAAGGTGATCCGAGTACGCGAGCAAATCCTGAAGATCGATTGACGATTCGTTTTGAAGATGGACCAGCTCCGAAGTCCGTCGCGATTGTCTTATGGTCGGTCAAAGATCATAAAGAGATGAAAACATATAAGAAGATTGAGCGGATTACCATCCCTTCGACTCCTGGAAAGTATGTCTATCAGATTAAAGCCGATTGGAAAGAAGGTGATGGCGATTTTGCCTTTCCGATTGATGTAAAATGAATAATGAACAAAAACATATTGACAGGATATATGTTTAGTGATAAATAAATCGAATGCTGACCTCTTCTTAAGTTGGAAGAGGTTTTTTTCGTGAAATATAGTAAATAAAGCACTAGTTTCGACTTATTTAGTCTGAATAATCAGAATATATGAACATTTGAATGAAAGTGTATTTAAATGTTTCGGGTTCTAATGAACGGGAATAAACACACCATACACATAATATTTCATGTGTTGAATCACCTAGATGTAAGATGTCAATAATCGTAAAGGAGAGGTGCAGATGAATGGGTTCAATCGATTCTTACTCGTCATCATAGGCATACTCGGACTAATCAGTGTCGGGCTGCTTGTGCTCGGTGTGTATGATGTTCCACGGCTTAGTTCATTAATTGAGCAGTGGCAGGATCAGCAATGGTATAGCTATACCGTTCTATCCATTGGAGGATTTTTAGCATTCGTATTCGTCATTCTATTATTCACAGGATTATTTAGCCGCTCAAAAGGTCAACGACTGTTGATTCAAACGGGTGACGGAACGATCACGATTTCGAAGGAGACGATCGAACGGACCGCTTTAGAGTCGATTCGTGGCATCGGTGGTGTACGGACACCGCGTGTCCATGCCGATATCCATTCGAAAAAAGAGACGGTCGCTTTAAAAGTCGACTGCTCAGTCTTCGGACAAGAGGGACTGCCGACGATTGCGAAGGATATTCAAGAACGCGCTAAACAAGCTGTCGAATCCTTACTTGAGTTGCCAGTATCGAGTACGAAAGTCACGATCAGTGACACGAAAACGAAAACATCGGAACGTGTCGTCTAAAGGAGGAGAGGGAACATGAAGCCAAGAGAAGCACTCTATCCGTATCGGTTCCGACTGATCGGAGGACTTGCCGGTCTGATCCTCGCCATCTTATTCCTGACGATTGGCTTTGGTCCGACAATCCTTATCGTTGCCTTCGCAGCAATTGGATTTTTAATTGGAAAATGGCGCGATGGTGCGCTCGACATTGAAGGGTGGATTCAGTTCTTTCAACGGGACTGATTCATATATAACTTACTAAACATTTAAAAGGAGAGATTTCAAATGGCAAACGAAGTAAACCCAACTACTGAAAACGAAGTGGTACGCGAGAATAAATTGACGTTCGAAGATCAAGTCATCAAAAAAATTGCTGGGATCGCGTCGAACGAAGTGACAGGCATCTTGTCAATGAGTGGTGGATTCATGAGTGGACTGACGGATCGTCTTCGGAGCACGGAAGACATCACAAAAGGAATTGGTGCCGAAGTTGGTGAACGTCAAGTTGCACTCGATTTGAAAGTCATCGTCGAATACGGCAAAAATATTCCGTCGATCTTCCAAGAGACAGTCGCTAAAATCAAAAAATCAATCAGTGACATGACAGGTCTTGAAGTCGTTGAAGTCAACATGCATGTCGAGGACGTCATGACGCGTGCCGAGTTCGAAGCGAAAAATAAATCGAACAACGAACAAGAAGAAAAAAGCCGCGAACTGCAATAAGCAAGTCGAAAGACCCGACAAACTCGTCGGGGCATTTTTTATGTGTGTAAAAAATGACGTGATTTTCAAAAGTAGCGGATGGATGAGGTACGATAGCCACAGTAATAATTATTGTTTGAGAAGGGGATGTATCTTTGAAACAAAACGATCCGTATTATATCAGTCCCGTCTTCTTCTCGGATCACTTTACTGTCTTGAGACTTGTCCAATGTCAATTCAATGAGGACTGGACGCGTCATATCTTGAACGCGTTTTTTTAGCGTGAGATTTTGCTTCACCACATTCAAGAAATGATGGCTGCCTTCTACAAGGGAAACTTGAAGGAACTTCAAACGATCCATCATCTTTTGAATGGCAAGTTTGTGACCACAGTATTTTGGCAAGAAACCTTTAATCTCGTCATAGGTAAGGATAGCTTGGTCATGTGATTGAACATGGATATCTTTTTCAACTTGTACGAGTGTACGTAACGCAAGGCGCAAAGCGTTCACGTTATCAAGCGTGAGCAGTTCGGAAAGAAGATCATGCCAAATAGACGTGTACCCGGTCTTCGAAACAACAGAGGCTCCGTCAACATAAAGGTCACGATAATTCTCAAGATAATCGGTTAGTTCAATCGAGAGCACTCCAGGGAAATGCCGGACAAGCCGTAACAAGCCATGGCTCTCAAATATTTTTAAGTTATTATGTAAAGAACGGACAGACGTATGAGCGGAAGAAGCAAGCTCAGTATCTTCCATAAATTCAATCTTACCTTGGTCATCTGCATAAGAAAGAAGTGTGAGGACATGGCGAATCCGTGACTTTGTCCACTTGAAAGAAGTGAAGCATGTAGGGATGTTATAGTGATGCTGTTCATAGCGATAGTGATCAGCTCGTTTCGTCCAACGAGTTAAGCCACTCATCGCGACGAGTAGTTTGTTTGCAACTAAAATGTGACGGTTTTTGTAAGCCACGTACCCTACACCTCCTCTATCCTAAAATATGCTAGTTTTAGTATCTTGTTCTTTCGAGATAGTGTCAAAGTGTGGATTTGGTACGATGTATCGCGACCAAATTTGATGAAACGTTGATGTTAAGCCATTTTAGAGCTATAAAAATGTGTCATTTCAGTACGAGGGTTTGCGACCATTTTTAAGAGACAGACACTTAATTTTTTTTTTGGGTTTTTCATCAAAAAGTTGAGAAGTGTCGTTTTAGTACGACAAATTGCGACAAAAACCAAATAAATGTCGTTTCGGTACAATGATCCGCGACCAAATTAAGAGGCGTGTCATTTTAGTACGGCAATTTGCGACCAAATTCAATTATAATGTCGTTTCAGTACGCACTTTTACGAATCATTTCACCCTAAAGCGAACAATTTGGTAAGAATGTTCTTTCTAAATTACTCATAAGTGTCATTTCAGTACGACAAGCTTATGCAGCTAATTAGCAAAAATGATTTGATCACATCACTTAATTGTAGATTGAAAGGATGGAACTGATAGTTATACGCTGGCGCTCACCTGGATTTAATCATCAATCCACCAAAAAAACGTTCCATGTGAAACATAAACTAAAGAGTAAGCATAAAAAAGAAGAAGCCTTTAATATAGTACGCTTCTTCTATGTTTTGTTCCTATTAGAGTAGCAATGTATCGGGATGATTTAATAACTCCCATGATTCGAGTGGGTAAAACGTGAAGAAATAGTAGTCGCCGGAGCGGTGCCAATCTTTCAAGATGAACTCATGTTCTTTGATACGGTCAAGATTTGCCTCAAGTTCTCGCAAGTTCTCTGACTTTCGTGATTTATTGAAACGAATCGAATAAGTAAATTGACGCCAATGCCGACGAACCGGGCTTTGCTCCCCTGTCTGAAGCGACGCAATGCGTTCTTTTTGAAGAACGAATGCCAAATGATAGGCAAAGCTCCCTTTTAACTGTTCAATCTGTTCACCGTAGATACTGACGATTTGCTGCTTGAGTAGATCATCATACACTTCTTCAGCTAATGTGACGATAACCTGACTATCCGCAAGGGTTGTGGCGTTCTTGATGGTAACGGAAGAGAAGAGGCCACGGATAAAGAAATCGCCTTCTTCATTGTGCCCAGCTACTCTATAATAACCAAGTTTCATAAGGCGTTTTGTTGTTAAGTCATAGCTCTTTCCACTTTTGTTAGCATAGAGTTTTTCAACTAATTGAACGAGTGGGAAGATGATCTTGCGACTCGTTTGGAACGAGATATCCCGGTATGACAAGATTTCGGTGAAGGTCTCGAAGTCTTTTGCGTCTAGATCAGGTACTTTACCATTTAACTCTTGAATAAACTCTTTACTAACTAGAACAGAAAGGTTCTGTGGAACGCCATCTTTATATTTCGGGACGACCGAGTCGTAGTTTAAAAGCTCGAGGTTAAGCTGTGATGCTTCATTGAGCTTCTCATCAAGTTGATCTGTTTTATTTTTGATGCGATCAGACATCCCGAAAAATGGAATATCAACAGCAAGTGTCGGTGAATGATGTGCTACACGCTTAGTTGAATCAATTTCCTTTGCAACTTCCCCTAATATCATGAGCACATCTGTTTTTAACGTCGTAGTTTTTTGATTGACGGTTTTTTGAGACCAGTACGGATATGTGTGGATTAGTTGGTTTGGGTCTTCTGCCCACTCTTCAATCTCGCTGATACAAAGATTCATGTAGTCTTCAATTGTTTTCACGTGAAACTCTTTGTAGAGTCCTTCAAGACCTGCAACTTTTACATAGGCTGAGATCATGTCGTGTTTGGCTCGAAGTTCTTTGTTATAACCACGATTCTCTTGATAATTTCGCACAAATACCGTAAAGCTTTAAAAATATGCGCCGGCGCATACTTTTAAAGCTTTACGACTATTTACAATTTTAATCTCGCTAAAAGCTAATAGAGAATTTCTATCCAGAAATCAGAAAATGTAAGATAATAGAGAGGTAATTCTATCCAGTGATCAAGTGGATAAAAAATTCTACTTTATAAACATGTAATCACTATGTTTACTTTTAAATTAAGTGAAAAAGCATTTGGAAGGAAGTATGTCATGAGTTTGAATCAATGGAAATATAAAGACTCTAACTCAAGGTTTGTTGAGTTAGAGTCTTGGATGAATTTTAGCATGGAATTGGCCACTTATACAAAGACACAAGATAAGCAACTAAAAATATACATATCTGTACCGTCTGGTTTATTATTTTCTTATTTTTTTGCGTTGGGTTGTATTGAATATGATTTTAAGAACCCTACTAAAGAGCTATTACTAAAAAATTATTTGGGCTTAAAAGAAGGTCAAAGAATTCTTTATAGGACAGGGGAAGAGTGGATTGCTCATTCTGTTATAAAAGTCGGGACGTTTCCTGATACAGAAAAAAAAGCAATTATTATTAAGGATAGATCTAATTCAATAACTTATATACCTGAAGAAAGATGGTTCACACATGTAAGAATACATGTAGATGGAACAGATAAAATCAAAAACATTCGGCGAGTAAAAAACATAGAAAATATAATAGATAATGAAAAATTAAGAAAGCTATATTCAGAAGAAAACTTAAACTTGTTGATGATGCAAAATACAGCATATACTCTCTTGTTTGCCAACAAAAACGAATGGAGAGAAAATTTATCTGTTATAGCACTTAAAAATAGTGAAAACATCATAAGTATGAATGAGTTATTTTTTGATGGAACAGAAGGAACATTTAAAAATTTTCAATACATTCAAAGAGATGTAACTTCTGACGTTCATGTAGATGCAGCATTTATATTACTCGGAAGTAACCGAGGGCTGAGGATGTTGCATCAGTTTGTAAATCACAAATGCATAATTATTGTCGATCAACATGAGTCAGAGGAAAGAGTAGAAGAGTTGCAAAACGAAATCAAAAATGATGTTCTAACAAATAATGCACTAATCTTTAACAATGAACTAAGAGAGTATATGGAAAGAAAATCAGTAGAAATTCCTAAAGGGGTTGAAGTCTTTGCGTGGGTCTCGAAGAGTTAATATTGATTTAGCAAATAAGTTCCATTCGTCGTCAACGAAAATTGAATTCGTTAAGGTAGAACATAATCTCATAGGGCAATTAATGAATGAATTAAAACAGTTGAAAAATGAGGTTGAAAAATATTATACATATGATCTTGCTCTGATAGAAAAAACAGAAGTTTTTATAAAAACATGTCGAAAAGTAGTCGATACTTTTTCTTGCTATAGTAGTTATTTTGAAGAAAATGACGACATAATTAGAGAATATTTTTCAAACACCAAGAGAAAAAAATATGAAGACTTATTTAATAACAATATTCAGCCGATAATAAATATTCTAAGAACTTTAAGAGAAGAAAAAACAAACTCTTACATTAAACAACTGACTGATTTGACTATAGAATACGACTTTCTTGAAAATGACACATATATTGTGACAAAAAAAGAACTAACAATAAATTATATAAACCTTAATGGAAAAAGATATCAAATTTTAAGAGATAAAGAGCTTATAGAAAGAGGAGTTTATGCGAAAACACTTATATTTATAGGCACTCCGAGTTATTTCGACTCTAAATTTTCGCAAGTGTTCTATGGGGAGGAAATTTTCTTTTTAGGATATAGCTGCTTTGAAAATCGTTTAATAAAAAAACAGTCATTTTCAGATTTAACTTCACCTGATAACTATATAAACACTATATACCAGAATGTAACTGTAGAAAAAGGTTATTCAGGAATAAACTATAAAGACACTTTTTTAAAAGGAAATGAAGAACAATCAAAAAAAATTATTATTAACGATTTAGATAAATCTTTAGAAAGTACATCAGAAGGAAGTATAGAAGTAAAATTAGCAACAATCTCCCATAATAATTTTGTTTTCTTACCTTTAAAACAAAAGATTAATGTAATCATAAGAGACTCTCTGGAAATCACTCAAAAAGATATTAAAGACATTAATATAGGGGATCTCTTAATTTTTCGAGATTTAAACGCTACTTCATTAGTTCGAGAAGAAGCAGATAAAATACTAGGTCATAAAGCCATCCCATATAGAGAGAGCTTAGAAAAGTGGAAGATGAGATTACGCTTTAATGTTAAACAAAAAGGAATAAACAAAGTCTCGAAGATCTTGACGGAAAAATACGGGATTAAAGTTGCAAAAGAAGAAAATATTAAAAACTGGATGGAAATTGATTCTATTAAACCTTCGTGCTTAAGTGACCTGTTAGATGCTTTTAAATTTGATTCGGAAGAAAAAAGTAGAATATTGAAAGCAGCGTCTGAGATCAGTAGCGCCCATATTGCGGCTGGGCACTATATTTCTCGTACTTTAAAAGGTGAGTTAAATAACAATGTGGAAAATATAATTGACGAAAATGGATATTATTCATTTAAATCTAAAGAATTTGAAGGCTCTTATATAAACATTGAAGAAATAAAAAGCATTTCTGAAACGACTTATTTTATTTCAGAAGACAGTATATTAAAAATTATAAAAGGATAGGTGGAAAAATGAATTCAATATTAGATCGTGCTTTATCAAACCGTGAACGTTTAATTGAAGCAATTGAACAAGAAATTGTAGGTCCAAGTAATATTCAACACACCACGAAGCCATTAAATATAATTGGAAATACTACCTTTACAACTTTTGAAGAACTGAATACTAATTATTATTGGAATAAAGCAAATTTAAAAGAGGAGATTATTCGAAAAGATAATCCATCGCGACGATATGCTGCAGGAATGTTATATCCTATAAAACTCAAAGAACTGGACATTATAGAAGAAGAGACTGTAATCGATGTCGTGAATGAAGAAGTACCTGAATTTTATGCAAAATTAGATGATGTAAAGAAGGAAGACATAATTGAAGATTCTGGAGTAGAAAATTCTCTTTCTAGTATCAAACAAAATGAAAGTATGCCTTCCAGTATGGGGATTACTTTTTGTTTATCCAAAGAGGTAAATAACTTCAAAATTAAATTCACAGCAGGTGTCTATGATAGACACAAAATTTATGTGGATATTAATAGCAATAGTGCCAGCAATAAAAAAAATCGCTATAAATATGATGAAGACTGGTGGTTACGTACCTCAGTTTTCGCTGATGAAGAAATACAGCTACAAGACTTCGATCTAAAAAAACAGACTAGCATAAAAAGAATTCCTTTAGTGGTTTATGACAACGGGGAAAATAAGATTGAAAAAATAAAACTAGAATTACATATTCAATTGCGGGTGAAAGACCAATATCAGTTAGTATCAGTGACAGTGATAAATGTCTCTGCTCCCACGGAAAAATATAATGTAAACGAGTTTACTTTATTTCAATCATGTTTAAGTATAAAAGCTAATCGAAATAGCTTTTTGAATTATCCTAAAATTTCACAAAGGAATCTTGATTTAACGAATGATGAATGGAACAATGAGCTACTATTCAAAAATAAACATAACTACGCTTTTGGTCATGGATGTTCCGTTACCTGGGATCAATATTCTGATGGTATCGAAGAAATAAGTTCAACATTTATTCCAACTTATGAAACAGAGAGTATGACCCCAGACGTTACGATAAATATTAATAATAAAGAAGAAAAATTAAAAATCGAAATGCAAGCCTTAATGAATGTGGAAAATTATGATGAATTACTGCATATATTACAACCTTTAGTTTCAGGATATAAAAACTGGATTATCGAGCGTGAAAATGAAGTAGCGGGTTTACAACAAGAACTAAAAAAAGCAGCTCATACTAATTTAGAACTTTGTAAAGATAGTTTGAGAAGAATTGAAAAGGGACTTGAAATATTAGAAAGACCTAAGGTTTTGAAAGCATTTAAGTTAGCTAATCGTGCAATTTTATTGCAGCAAATACAAGGTAAGGCACCGCGAAAAGCTTTTTTTGAAAAAGAAAATAATACACTAAATTTAATTATCGAGGACTTATTGACAGAATCACAAGTGAATATTCAAGCGCTAAGTTCATATCATAATAGCTGGCGGGCTTTTCAAATAGCTTTCTTATTGTTATCTATTCAATCTTTAGTTGAAAAAGAATCTTATGATCGGAACATAGTTGACTTGATATGGTTTCCAACCGGCGGTGGTAAAACGGAAGCATATCTTGGAGTTGCAGCGTTTCAAATGTTCTACAGACGGTTGCTAGATAATGCTGATACAGGTGTAGATATTATGATGCGTTATACACTTCGTTTATTGACAGCTGATCAGTTCCAGAGAGCATCAAGGTTAATATGTGGAATGGAATACGTAAGACGAGAAAATGAAAAAGAACTGGGAGAAACTCCTTATTCTATTGGGATCTGGGTAGGATCAAGTACTTCGCCCAATACAAATAAAGAAGCATTTGCCCAAGTAAAAGCAATGAGCAAATCAAAAGGTCCTGAAAATTTAGTCGTAACAAGGTGCCCGTGGTGTGGCTGCCAGATTGGGAAAGTTGAAGTTAGAGGAAAAAATTCGAAACGTAATGAAAGTGAAGTAATAGGCTTTAAAAAGGAAAATAATCAACTTCTAGTGAGATGTCCTGATAAAAAATGTGATTTTCATAACGAAATTCCAGTTTACTTTGTAGATGAAACAATCTATAAAAAAAAGCCAACATTTTTAATTGGAACAATCGATAAATTTGTTCAGTTGACATGGAGACCTGAGGCGGGACAGTTATTTGGATTAGATGGGAAGGGAGAACGCGTCGTTTCTCCTCCACAAATAATTGTTCAAGACGAGCTGCATTTAATTTCAGGTCCTTTAGGAACTCTTGCCGGATTATATGAAGTATTAATTGAAGAATTATGTATTGACGATCGAGGTAAGACACCAATTAAACCAAAAATTATTGCAGCAACTGCAACCATTAAAGATTTTCAGGAGCAAGCAAAATGTTTATTTGGAAGAGATAATTCGAGTTTATTTCCAAGCCCAGGTATCGATATAGATGATTCGTTTTTCTCAAAAGTGGCAATTGACGAGAATGGTAAACCAATGCCAGGTCGAAAATACGTTGGTGTATTTACATCAAAAGTACGTTTGTTGATGGCACAAGTCATGACATATTCAGCAATCTTGCAAGAAGTAGAGAGTTTTTCTGAAGATGAAAGAGATCCGTTTTGGACATTACTTTCTTTCTACAATAGCTTGAGAGATCTAGGAGCAGGGTTAAACTTATTTAACAGTGATATACCCACTTATATAAATTCATTAGTAAAACGAGAAGAATTAAAAAATAGTAGATATTTAGCTTCACCACTTGAATTGACTTCCCGAAAGCAGAGTAACGAAATTGCTAAAACAATAGATGATTTAAATGTGTCTTATGCTGAAAAAGATAATAAAAAGAGAACTAAGGCGCTCTCATCCTGTTTAGCATCGAATATTATTGAAGTTGGAGTTGATATTGACCGATTATCTTTAATGGGTATTATTGGTCAGCCTAAAATGACTGCTCAATACATTCAAGTGAGCGGTCGTGTTGGGAGAAGACCGTATGAAAGACCAGGTTTAATTGTGACTGTATATTCAAACCAAAATTCACGTGATAAATCACACTTTGAACATTTTAATGAGTATCACCAAAGATTATATGCACAAGTGGAAACAACAAGTTTAACCCCCTTTTCTACATCCGCATTAGAAAGAGGATTAACAGCTGTTATTATAGGTTTTATGCGTCAACGGCTTGACAGCCCAATCGCAAATTTTCCAACATCTAAAGAAATTCAACGTGCTATAAAAGATGAACGTTTCAAATCTTTTTTGCGTCGTTTTGAAGAACGAGTAACCTTAATTGACCCAGCTCAGTTAACCATTTGGAATGATACCTTAACTATATTTATGAACCGACTATTAAAAGGTCGCTATGAAACCTGGTCTGTTTCTGAGGTGGAAAGAGGATTAATGTATCAGGCAGGCAAGTTAAAAGATGGAGAAAAATATATAAACAGTATTCCTGTAATAAATTCGTTAAGAAGTGTAGATGCTGAAAGCAGGGGTTCTATCGTCGAACTTGAAAGTGAAAGTGAGGAAGAATTTATTTGGTGAAAAAATTGAATCTGGTGAGAAAGGTGATGAATTGATGCGACAGTTACCAATGAGGCGTTCTAAATTAGTTGGGACAGAAGGACCTGGATCATTAGTAATTAGCCCAGAAGGAGAGACGGCTGTGGTAGGGGCTTTAGATCTTTGGTTCAGGGACTTTAAGGGTGAAAAAGCAAAAAACATTGAAGAATTCATAGTTAATGAACCTAGGTTAAAATCAGTATTAAAAGTAGATAAGTTTTATACACCACCTGATTTTAGAAAAATAACAAATAGTCTAGAACAAGGTCCAAATAGTAATTTAATAGTGCCGCTAATGCGTTTTCCAAGATGGCATTATTGTAGTTACTGCAAGTCATTAAAGAAACTTGAACTTGATCAATCTTCAGTTTACTTAAATTGTAGTAAATGTGAGACGAAAAGGTATTTCAAACAAGTTCCTTTTGTAGTTATTTGTGAGCATGGGCACTTGTCTGATTTCCCATGGGCAAAATGGGTTCACCATAATGAAGATACTACATGTACTGATCATTTGAAAATTCGAATGAGCGGTGGGACAACACTAGACTCATGGGTAGTTGAATGTGAGAGGTGTAATAAAAGTCGTAGTTTAAGAGGAGTGACAGTATCAAATTCCACTCAAGGAAATAGTAGTGTTTTAGGAGACTCGTTAAATGAAGAAAGGTCTCGAAAATATACTTGTGAAGGGGAAAAACCTTGGTGTGGTAATGAAAAAGAAGAATGTACAGGCGTCCCGGTAGCGATATTGCGTAACTCTGTAAATGTGTACATGGCGAAAAAAATCAGTGCATTAGCTATTCCTGGAGACTACAGTGAAAATGTTGATGCAATTGTAGCTAAAATTCAATCACAGAGTAGATACACATTGCGTATCAAACTTGATGTGATAGAGAGTTTAGAGAAAAAAATTCAGGCAGTGCGAGAAGAGCTGAAAATGGAATTTATAACAGAGCTTACTGATGAAGATATAAAGGACGCTTTAATGTATCTAGAGGCCGGAGAAGAATATCAGTATACTGAAGACGAATTAGAAAAGCCAGGGTTAGTAATCAAACAAAAAGAATTTGAAAAACTAGTTTCTGAAGTCAATTCAGAAGAACTAAAAGTAAGAACAGAATGGATATTTGAAGATGAAGCTGATGACAAGAATCACTACTACAAACCATATTTAAATCGTTTATCAAGAGTAATTAAACTAAAAGAAACTACGGCCTTGTATGGTTTTGATCGTCGTGATTATAAAAATAGCACCGAGTATAGTTCTTACTATCCCTCACTTTATAAAGATTATGAAAATGCTCCAGAAAAATGGTTACCGGTTAACGAAGTATATGGAGAGGGTATCTTTTTACAATTGAATCTGAGTAGAATTGAAGAATGGGAATCTTCTCCTCAAGTACAGAAATACTTTAATCAATATCTAGAGCGTATTAAAGATGTAGAGCACCGCGACGAAACGATTCTCAAGCCCAGTAATATAATGTTGCATACACTATCTCATTTTTTAATAGACGAACTTGCAAATGTTTGCGGGTATAACCGTGCATCTATCAGAGAAAGACTATATCTAGGTAGTGAGCAAGCGGGTGTTCTTATTTATATTTCTGCGGGAGATTCTGAAGGAACATTAGGTGGGCTAGTTCGCTTAGGTTTAGAGGAGAATTTCTTTCATTTATTAGATAAAGCAATAAATAATGCTGATTGGTGTAGTTCTGATCCAGTATGTTCAGAACTTGGAAGTAAACAAGGGCAAGGTGTAAATAATTTAAATGGCGCTGCATGCTATAACTGCTCACATATACCAGAGACATCTTGTGAATTTTGGAACTTGTATTTAGATAGGAGTTTATTAGTGGATGAAGAGATTGGTTTCTTTAAGAGGTAAGCAAATGTGGGTTTTATTTTCGCTCTTTGTTTTTATCTAGTTACGCAAATATGTTAGGGTATTTCCTAATCGATATTATCAAATGTCACATTGCTAAGTTCGCTTACGAAAATGCTCTAGATGTTTAGCTACCTATCATCATCAGATACTTAATGATCTTGTTCTAGATCTCTAATGACTTTTTCATAATTTCCTCAAAATGAATGAGTTTAAAAATAATATTGGCTCATCACCATAACTCGTGGTTGCTATTTTAACGACCGATTTCTAGATACAACCTTAAAAAGAACCGTTCAAGGTTTCGATAGCCATAACCACGGCGTTTGATGAGCTTGATTTTGTTATTCGTTCCTTCCATCTTTCCGTTTGATAGACGGGACACGAGTGTTCGACGCATCGCTTCCTCTCGGTTCTGGATCGATTTCGCGATCTTCGCCAGAGGCCCGCAAGGATGGGACTGATAACGATCCAACCAATCGGTCAGTCGACGTTTCGCCTGTCCATGGCACGTGGTCTTCAGCACATATCGGATATGTTGAAGTCCTTGATAGAGGTCCCGGGTGAACGGATCTTCCCGAAGGCAAGAATCGGCGACCTCCCGGTCTTCGGGGGACAGCGTCTCCGGACGACAGGCGAGAGCACGGTCAATCACACGGACATGATGGTGACGTTTCGCCTCGTTCAAAAACGACGCCGGCGGCGAAGGGCGTCCGTGAAGAACTGGATGAGATGGAAACGATCCAGCACATGTTTCGCATCCGGGAAGACATGTGCGACGGCCTTCGCCATCGCCGGTGCAAAGTCACTGACGACAGAACGGATGTCTCCGGCTATGCCTTGGAGTGCAGCCGTGATGGCCGTGACGTCCCTTTCCGGGACAATGGACAGGAGCCGACCACTCTCGGCATCGAGGACGATTGTCGCATAGTGATGTCCTTTTCGTGTGGCGAACTCGTCGATGAGGACGTCTGTCGTATGCTTCCCTATCTCTACTGAGGCGTACCGATAAAACCATCGTTCCACCGTCGTGTAAGGTAACCCGTATTCACGCGCTACATCTGAGATCGTCCTACCGTGGCAACGTTCTGCGATGCCTTTCCGGAACACCTCGGTGGAGGTACGGACGAGCCCGAGACCGTAGTCATATACGAACGTCAAATCACAAGAGAAGCATCTTTGACGTGGGACAAAGCGAAAACTCCAATCGTGGTTTGTCTAGGCAACAATTACGATACCGGGGTTTTCGCTTTTTTTCTATGTTCAATTCAAATCCGATGGATTTTATGTGTCAACCACACCTTATGGTGATGAGCCTTAAAATAGCAGGAACTTGTCGATATAAGGGATAATATGACAATAGGTAAATCATGACCTCAGTTTGAATCCAGGGAGGAATCGGCATGTCGATGCAAGGGCAAGTAACACAGGTCACCGACACAAGTCATCCGGGCAATCGAACAAAATCTAGCCATCATTCGTTTTGACGATCGACGTAAAGTCGCATACGTAAATGAGTTGTTTGCCCGGACGATGGGGTACGAAGTGGAAGAGTTAATCGGTAAATACCATCGTGATCTCTGTTATCCGGCTTTCGTTAATAGTCCAGATTACGAGTTGTTTTGGCGAAAATTGATGCAAGGCATCACGTATCAGGATAAGATTGAACGCCGGGCTGCTGACGGACAACGAAAGTGGCTCGAAGCGACATACATGCCGATTTACTCGGATGACGGACGCCGGGTCGTCGGGGTCTCGAAAATTGCATCGGACATCACGATTCGCCAGCAGGACGTTTTACGAATGGCGGCCGAACTCAACGAGACATCAGCCTTCTTGACGGTCAAATCGGAAAGTGGTCGACAAGACGGTTTGAACGTCCTTGCAACCGTCCAACAAGTCGAGGCTGAATCCATCGAAAACTTATCGAGTCTTGTCGCCTTGCGTAAAGATGCAAACTCGATCACCGACATCGTCAAGACGATCCGTGAAATTGCGGCGCAGACGAATCTACTCGCCTTGAATGCGGCAATTGAGGCAGCACGCGCTGGTGAACACGGACGTGGATTCGATGTCGTCGCAACCGAAGTCCGAAACCTGTCGAATAAAGTCTCGCATTCGATCGGGGAAATCAAGGAGAATGTCGAAGGGATCGTTGAGCGAATCGAGGACGTCTCGCACAGTATCGAACGGATTTCAAGCAAGGTAAAGAACAGTACTGGTCAGCTTGAACATACAGTGAGTGAGTTCGATCAGTTAGCTGACTCAGCGAAACAACTGGAGCGCCAGGCAAAACAATTCGTCGATGTCTTATGAACGAGTGACACTATTTAAATAGACTTAAGAAGTCAGACCCTAGGTCCGGCTTCTTTTTATGCATTTACAAAAAAATATGGCAAACAATCAGCAATGCAATGCTGTTATAAAGGTAGAAAAAGAATACGAAAAGATCGCAAATAAGGAAAATATCACACTATTTATTTCACTTACCAAATTTATTTTTATAATTTTAAATTCAACATGAAGTTTAATCTATACGATTGTTTCATGCTACTAAAACCATAGTGTTTAGAAAAAGAGTTTGATATCCTTAGGGCTTACACACCTTGTATGTTCGAAAATTACTTTGAAGGGATGTGAACCAATGATTTTTGAACCAACTACTACATCATTTGTCTTACATATGAAGGTCCAACTAGTATGATGAGTACTCAACCAAACCACAAAACGTTTTGGTTACTTGCCTATCCGCTCATTCTCTCAAGTATTGCGACACCGTTGCTTGGTGTGACCGATACCGTCGTCATCGGTCAATCGGGAGATCCGCGCGCGATTGGTGGCATCGCTGTTGGTGCCGTCTTTTTCAATACGATCTACTGGTTGTTCGGCTTTTTAAAAGTCAGTACGACAGGATTTAGTGCTCAGGCAAGCGGCGCGAATGACGCCCATGCCTTACGAATTTCGCTCTACCGACCGCTGTTCCTAGCAGCCTGTATCGGTTTGCTCATTCTGTTGTTCCGTCAGCCGCTCGAGCAGCTCGGACTCTACCTACTTGCACCACCTGCTGACTTGCTGGATGCAGTCAAGACATACATCTCGTACCGGATGATTGGCGCACCGTTCGTCTTGATGGGTTATGCGTTACTTGGCTGGTTAATCGGAACGGGACAAGTCAAACATGCTTTGTTCGTCCAATTATTCAGTATCGGGGTCAACGTCGTACTCGATATTGGATTCGTCTACGGATTGAACACCGGTGTTGCTGGAATTGCGCTTGCGACCATCATCGCGGAAATCAGCATTGTCGCCTGCAGTCTCTATCTGATTCGGAGTCATTTGTCGATGACGCGCGACGAACTGCGTGCCTTGACGGATTGGCACGCCTACCGGCAATTCTTTCGTGTCAATCGAGATTTATTCATTCGAACGATTTTCCTGTTACTCGTTACCGGCTGGTTTACACGAGCGGGAGGACAATTCGGACCGGATATCCTTGCAGCCAATGCGATCCTACTGCAGATTCAGTATCTGATCTCTTATTGGTTCGGTGGACTCGGTCATGCGTCAACCGTTCTTGTCGGTCGGGCGAGAGGGCATCAAGATCAGGAAGCGTACCGGACGAGTGTCCGTTTGGCACGGACGTTCGGATTCTACTCAGTCGTGTTCTGGTCACTTGTGCTCCTATTCCTTGAAACACCGCTGCTTCAGTTGTTCACTTCAGAAGAAGTGATCCTAGACGCGGCGCGCGACTATTATCTCTGGATCATCATCCTACCGCTGATTGCCGGGTGGGCGATGATTTACGAAGGAATCTTTGCTGGTCGTGTCGAGGCAACTCCAGTCCGGAACTCGATGATTCAAGCAGGGATCGGTTTTGCGATTGTGCTGCTGTCGACATCAAGTTTTGACAATCAGGGAGTCTGGGTAGCATTTCTGACGTTCTTTTTAATCCGCTCTTTATCGTTGATCCTCGTAGAAGCGAAACAATGAATAACCCGAAGTTCCCTCATGCAGATGAAGGAACTTCGGGTTATTTGTCGTCGAGCGCTAAAGGACGGACGAATAGGGCATTCAAGTGATGGACAAGGATATGACGCAATCGTTCTTTCGGGAGGCGTTCTGGTCGAAACAGCGCATGAAAGGCTAATCCATCAACGAGTGCTGCGAGACGTTCGCTCTCAAGCTCGATGTCTATACCTGCTCGGAACGTACCGTCCGGAATCCGTGTCAGTAATACCAGACACATGTGGTAAATGTCGTCTGGATTCTCTGTTGATTGAGACGCATACGCAGACATCATGAATTGGAACCAGACCTGCATCTCAAGCTGATGCTCAGGTGCATACGGCAAGACTTCGAGTAAGACGTTGCATAACGTCTCTTCTGGTGTTCCTCCTCTCTCGAAAATGGTTGTAATGCGTTCTTGGACCCGTTCTTGGACGAGTTGCATCGAGAAACGGAGCAATTCTTCTTGGGTCGTAAAGTAATACCGTAAGGCACCAAGGGACAGACCCGCTTCCTTGGCGATCGCCCGGACGCTAGCTTGTTCGATACCGACATTAGAAATCGTGCGCCACGTCGCTTCTGCGATGAGGCGTTTTCGTTCTTCGTGATTGACTTGTTTTGGCATACATTAAGTATATCAGCTTTTTTAGCACGAATGTATTAAAAAGACTAGTCAAGTGATGAAAGTGATGTTATCTTTATAATACAGTCGTATTAAAAAAGGAGAGGATCACGATGCAACTCGTCGCTTGGGCAATCGTTTGTTGTGAAATTCTATTTTGGGTATTCATCGTCGCAGGACTGTTCGTGCGTTATGGATTCAGGCGAGAGAAGCTCGGTTTTCGATTGATGGCGATGTCACCAGTGATTGATATCGTCTTACTGGTCTTAACAGTGTTGGACTTAAGTCGCGGTAGCACAGCAACGCTTGCACACGGACTTGCTGCGATTTACATCGGCGTATCGCTCGCATTCGGGAAGCAGATGATTTCTTGGGCGGATGGGGTGTATCGCCGGGTGATCCTCAAGGAACAAGTAGCAAAAGAACGCATATCGCGTGCGCGACGGGAACGCAACGGATTCTATCGGCACATCCTGGCATTCTTGATTGGTGGTGCCTTACTCGGAGCAATGATACTCTGGCTCGGAAATACCGAACAAACCGAAAGCCTCTTGCGGACGTTACAATTGTGGGGACTCGTTCTTGTGATCGATGGCGTCATCTCGATGAGTTATACCGTTTTTCCAGCTCGCTCTAAATAAAAACGAACCTTGGCTGTCAGCGGTCGACAGTGAAGGTTCGTTCCCGAATCGTATTCGTATGTACTTCTTTCCGGGCGTCGATTGAATCCCGAATGTGGATGATGTAGCGACGTCCTTTTTTATATCCAGTACGCGGTGGTTTAATCCGGATTTCTTTGCCGTCTAGGACTTCAATCTCCGTTTGCATCCGCTCACCATTTGAATCCGTCACGGTAACAGTACGGTTTGAGACCTGTTCCTTGCGTAGTCCTTTCGCGTATTCGATATCGAAAGTATGATACGAGGAGATGGAGCGGGCACGTGATTTGAAGTGTGGCTCGTCCGTTCGTTCATCGAGAGTGCAGTAGCAACCCGTGAACAAGAGGCTCGCCGAGAGGAGTATCGAAAATAGATGTTTCACGAAAACGCTCCTTTATGTATTTGGTAATTTTAGTATAAGACAAATTTTAGGTTACGACAATCCTTCTTGAGACCGAGTCGTTGATATCTATTAAAAGCGAACAGGTCCGTGCTATAATCGACCGAGAGAAAGGAAGCGATACACCATGCCAGTACAACCAGACCAACGTGAGATCATCGTCTCGATTCGGACGAGTTATGACTTTAAAGCTGATACCGGACGCGCAATCCGTGTCATTGAGTTTCACGGACGCCGGACGACACTGTTCGATACGTTCGAAGCGTCGTCACCAAAACGAATGATTTTGATCGAGATGATCCGCGCCGTCCAATCGTTCAAGGAACCCTTCCACATCATCTTCAACGTCGAGTGTAACTTCGGCTTCAAGTATTTGACGGATCAGCGGAAATGGGAAAACCGGGACGTCGGGAATACGTTCCTCGACTTGATTGAACAAGGCGGTCATACGTATGAATTACGGGACTGTTCGTTCTATGAAGGCGGTAAAGCCCTCCAAAAATGGCTCGGCAACACATTAAAGCAAAATAGCTGACAAAAAAGGCTGATTCCATAATGGAGTCAGCCTTTGTCCGTTGCATCGATCGTCTCGCTTTCGAGATATCGGTATAACGTACTTTTACTAATACCGGTCTGTTCTCGGATATCAGCGAGCGAATACTCTTTGCTTTGATACATCGCAATCGCGCGGCGGACATTTTCATCGGGTTTCCGCGGTCGACCGGTCTGTTTTCCTTGCTCTTTTGCTTTTGAGAGTCCGGCACGCGTTGACATGCTGATGACATCACTTTGCAACTGGACCAGGTGGCGGACCGTTTCTAGGAACGACAAGGATGCCCGTTCGCTCGTGCGAATGTGTTCGCGGAGCGACCACAGCGTCGCGCCACGCATCTCCATTTGTTCGAGCATCTCAATCAAGTGCCGCGTCGAGTCTGCTAGGACGTAGAGATGCGTGACGATGACTTCGTCTCCCGCTTGCAGCGCCTCAAGCATCTGTTCAAGTTCCATTCGGCGTTTGGCCGAATCATGGGTCTCAACGACACGTGCCGTCACATCAATCTGATCCGCCTCTGCTTGTTGCGCAGAACAGTCAGGATCATCCGGATAGGGTCTCATATAGAAATATTGCATGGATAGAGCTCCTCTCTGTCGATCACGATCGACGTCAGTTCCTCATCAGTATACCGTATTCTCACCTTCGTGCCGCAGAAAACCGAAAACATGCCTTTCTTCTCATGTTCGGATCGACTAATTTGTGGTAAATTGAGTGGAAGTAAGTTTCTCGGACTCATCCTTATACCATTCATTCTTTTTAAATGAGGTGCTCACCATGAACAAAGAAGATCATCAACTCGCCCGTCAGCTCTTGACGACCTATTTCATCGGCACACAACTAGCGACGGTCCATGTCGCAGGCTACGTCACGCTCGAATTCATCAATTTGTTCGATACGACAGCGCCTGAACTGCGACTTCGGATCGAGACGGACCGTCTATTTTATGGCGATGTCGAGACGACACAGAATTGGGTCGTTCGCCATGCGACAAAGGAAGAGATGCTACACTTGATCGTCTCACTGCACGCGGAACGGATCACCGGTGTCCGGATCGGCAAGACGGCACCACACTTATTCTTGACCTTCAGTAACGGACAAACGCTTGTCCTGAACGGGTCGGATACATATTACGAATCGTGGGCGATCGATATCGGTCTCACGCCACACCGAGCCGACGCGACGATCGTTGCCGTACCGGGTGACGAACTAGCTGTCTTCTCCGGGATTGGTGAACAAGTTGAAGACTAAGTGGACACGCATGGAGTGGTGTGATTGGATCATGCCGCTCGTCGCGTCACGTTATCCGGATCATTGTGCCGTCTTACTTGCCGGCAGTCACACGCGAGGACAAGCGACCGCACAATCAGATGTCGATTTAATCATCTTTGAAGCAAGTCGACGACGGGCATACCGGGAATCGTTTACCTATGACGGTGTCCCGATCGAAGCATTCGTCCATTCCTTTGAGACGATCGCGCATTTTTTCGAGAGTGACCGGGAACGTGGTCGCCCGTCCCTGCAACGCATGATTGCTGACAGCTGGACGATCGAGGATCATCCACACCTTGCCTCTATCCGCAAGGAAGCCGTTCAACAATTGGCGGAAGGACCTGTTGCGTGGTCGAATCCGGAACAACAACGCGCGCGTTATTTTTTAAGTGACTTGCTCGACGACTTCGAGAGTGTGACGAACCGCGCAGAAGGTCTAGCGATTGCGTCACGTTTATATGAACAGAGCATCGAATTCGTCCTTCGTGCCAATCAACGCTACATCGGACAAGGGAAGTGGACAATCCGTGCTCTTGCGGAGTTTGACGAAGAATATGCCAGTCGACACACAAGAGCTTTTGAGTCGTATTATCAGTCGAATGACCGCCGAGTCGTCATCGCGTTAGTCGACGATTATCTCGCACCGTTTGGCGGGCGTTATTTTGACGGCTTTATGCTCGGAAAAAGATAACAAGCATACATAAAGAGACACGTTTTCGGTCGATGATCCGAAAACGTGTCTCTTTATCGTTCGCTTCTGTTTAACGCCAATGGGACGGACGGAGCAAACGCGGCGGTAACTGTGTTGCGGCATTGCCGATTGCGGCATTGATTTGTGCTTGTGTCAAAAAGAGCGCGTCTGTCAGATCGGCGTCTTTGACGTTACAGTCTCGCAGATCAGCTCCGAGAAAGTTGACACCGCACAAACGGCTATTCGACAAGTTCGTCGCCAGCAACCACTGGTTCTGAACGCTGGCACCTGAAAAATCTCGTCCTTGTAGCTGTTTTCCGACCCAGTCGCGTGGTGTCTGGTCGCGTCTTCCGCTATACTGAACTTGAACACGAGAAGCGATCATTCCAAGGAGGGGTCGGACGGTTTGACGGATTGACATCAGGTCAAGCCGTGCAAATTGATCCGCCGGTAAGGCAGCGTATCGGGTCAACGCGGCAAGCATCTCATCGAGTTGATTGTGAATGTCACGCGTGACATCGCGTTTTCCGTCCGTTACGTACCACATCATCTCAAACAAGTGAACCATCTTCGGGAAAGCAGCATAAATCGCTTGGTGTCGCTTTGGTGCATCATCGCCTTGGAACGTCTGCTGTGACAAATGTTGGCCGGCACCAAAACAATCATAGACGGTACAACCTTTGTAGCCGCTATCGCGTAACCGGTCATGGATGCGGCAACTGTAATCCGCATCAAGATTGCGACACGGTGTCGCTTCCGGTTTATCATGACCGAAATCACTGGATTTTGAAAAAGCAAGTGCCGTACAACATAAACCAAAACACTTCGTACAATCAATCTGGAATGTGGGTTCCATCGCATTCACCTCCACTACTACTATAGCAAGAAAGGAGTCCGGATATGCTGCAATTTCAACTCAATGAAAATGAAGACGGACAAGATTGGATCAGACAACAGGTGCGACGCTATAACGTCGAGACTTCGCCGTTTCATGCCAAAAAACGGTTAAATGGAATACAAGCCGTCACATTACTTGCGGCGATGCGAAACGATCAACCGATCGGTGGCATCACGGGAGAGGCGTACTGGGGCTGGTTACATATTGAATGGTTCATTGTCGTCGAGGAGGAGCGGGGAAGTGGACTCGGCATGACGTTATTTCATCGATTGGAAACATGGGCACGAGAAGCAGGAATCAACAGAATCCGTGTCGAGACGTTCTCGTTTCAAGCGCTCTCGTTTTATGAACGACAGGGATTCATCGAAGTCGGACGAATCGATGATTATCCACCGGGTGCTAGCTATCACCTGCTCGTCAAGCAGGTCGACCGATGAAACGCCGACTCCTTTTTATCTTAGTGATTGGATTAGTACTCGGAGCATTGACGGGGATGTACCAGCGTCCCGAGACCCCTTCCTTCACGGCAAAAACGGTCACGAAGTTATATAAACAGATGACGAACACATCGATCGAAGCGCGTGATGTCTACTTCGTCGAACGATTGTCTGAACATTATGCCGTCGCATATCTTGAAGCGAAACATGATCGCTTGTTTCTGCTCCTGCAACAAACCGATGAGGCACAACGGATCGATCGAATCATTCGTGCCAAGCAGACGACGGAGGCGGATTGGTTCGAGGGACGGTTGCTTGCGACACCGGAAGGTCGGTATCTCGTCGCCTACGGCATGAATGGCTCAAAACAAATGAAAACGATTCGGTTCGAGCCGTATAAGACGACGGCTGATGGGGAAGTACCATTACGTCCGATGCAGCGCTCGTTAACCGTCGCAGGTCAGGAACGTTTCCATACCGTCCAACCGTTACCGGACGCCTTCCCGCATTCGCTCTACTTTGAAATGATCGCGACGCGTATAAATGGAAAAGAGATGATCCAACGCTTGACGTCATTAAGCGAAAACGCATCCGCGTTTTCTATGACCCGTGACTTTTAGTATACTGAAGACGAAAAAAGGGGGAAAAGAACATGTGGATCGTCATGAATCAGCTACACGTCGTGAAGGGCGCAGCAGATCAAGTCGCAGCGCGTTTTAAGACGACGAAGGGAATCGAACGGATGGAGGGTTTCCACCGGATGCAAGTCCTCGTCGATATTAGTCAGGAAGAAGAAGACATCGTCACGATCATGACGACATGGTCGAATCAAGCGGCGTTTCATGCATGGCAGGAGAGTCAAGCGTATAAAGGGGTTCACCATAAGCGGGATAACGGGACGTCCGAAGTCAAACCGCTCGTCATCTCAAATACCGTCACGGAATATGCGATCGTCGCCGACCATAGCGCAGCAACAGAATAAACACAAGACCCCTGAGAGGATTCTTCTCGGGGGTCTTGTGTGTAATAATACATTAGATTGTTTTACCGTAATCTGGGTATATTCTAACAAACTAGATGAAACGAGGTGGCATCGCATGGTCTATCGTAAACCTGTCGTCTCTAGCCTATCCGTCCTCGGTGGTATGATCCTGCTCTTGGGTTTCTTGACGAGCGGTGGCTTCATTTATCTCTACTTCTTCGTCTTACTGTTTGCTTGCGTCTCCTTCTTACGTGAACCGTTGACACGTAAAGAGTGGTTGCAAGAGGGGATCGCTTTCATCTTCTGGTGTTCCTTGATTTATTTACTGCAACACCTCGTCTTCATGACATAAGTCATTTTTCATACTGCTCGAATAAAGGGAGGATGATGTCACGACCCGTTGCTGATAAGTGGATTGACACGTCACGCTTTGGATCCTTTAAGTAGATGTCAGTCTTTTTGACGCGTTTATCAAGATAGACTTCGTACTGTTGACCAGTCACGCCTTTTCGGAACGTCAAGTATTTCCACTTCGCCCTCTTGCCCCGCACATCAGCCTGTTCACTCGTCTTGATCGCTTTTTTTAATTTTCCGGATTCATCACTTGTCATCATGATCATGTTTTCCCAATCAATATCTTTTTCCGAAAACTGATTTCCTCGATCATCTTCTTCAAAACGGATATGCGAAAACTGTTTTTGATGGAACAGTGTCTCGTTTTGGTTTTCCGCAACGTCGTCGTCTGTTGTTCGATCCGGTCCTTGGAGTTCAGTCGGTTGTTGCATCGTATGGCGAATCGATAATTCGTAGCGGAATTCGCGTCCGTTTTTCTCCGTTGCGATGACCGTTCCATAATGTTCCGGCGTGCCGTCACCCGGAACGAATCGGACCTTTCCTGGTTGTTTCATTGAATGGATCGGGTGTTCCGCACGGCGTCCACCATACAACTGCGGTATACGAACCGAAACGTCGTATGTCGAATCGTATTGCTGATTGTAGACGAGGTAGAGATTGACATCACGGGTGAACGGTGTCAGAGAATTCGCGTATGCGAAAATCGTCGTCCGTGCATCTTTTTTTGTGACATCCGTTGCCTCGATGACGAGGTAACCTGATCCTGGAAGTTCTAATTTTCGAGCAGAATGGTCTGCGATCTTCTCATCAGGATTGAACCAGTCGTCTTTTTTTAATACAACAGGCTTCATGCTAAAGTTTTTCCGTTGTGGAGTCAGAGTAGTCTTCTTGAAGATGTCTTCTTTCTTTGGTAACGGATAATACCCATCTTTAGACGATGTCTGACAATATAAATACGTCTTTTTCCCAGCTTTCACGTAACGAACGGTTTGACTATCATAATCTTCGAACGGATTCGTCATCATGACGGAATAGATGTTACCGACTGCGTAATTGACGGGTGCATCGCTCGCTTTAGATGCGCATGTTTTTTGGATGACGGTTCGCTCTTTAGCTGACAAAGTGCGAGATTCTTTTTCGTTGAATTGCCCTCCATCATACATTTGTGATAAGTAATCCCATTTAAAATTCTGGGCGTCACTTTGGCAACCGCTTAATGCTAGCGTCGCTCCAAGTGTTAGTCCGATCCAGTAACGTTTATTCATTGGTTGAGCACCTCACTAAGTGCTTCACTTGTCGTACCTGACAGCTTCGCACCTTTCTTTGATCCCGGTTTGACAACATAGATTTCAAGCTTTTTAGCTCGTTTGCGTTCGAATAGTTCGAACGTTTGACTTTTTCCTTTGCGGATCAAGGTCATTTTTTTCTGTTTCAGCTTTGTTCCTTGTGGCTCCATCACATCGGTCTCTTTTAATTCTTGAGCCATTTTTTTTGCTAGTTTATCCGGAATGGCCGAGATGAATTTAAAATCGTTATCGATGAGCTGCTTTGGTGAGTCGTGAATGTAGCCGACATATGTGGTTGGTGATGCATCAAGAAAGCCATATTTGTAATTCTCAGGTTTTTTGTAGGTCTGATTAAGACGCATATATAGCGATGTTTCTTGAACGATTTTGCCTCCTTCTTTCTTCCAAACAGTCGCAAAAGGAACCGTCTGTCCCATTGAAAGCGTAGCAGGAAGTTGCTTTCGCTGGATTTGATATGATTGCCCCATTACATGGTCTTGAATGACGGATGGAATCCCAATACGATCACCACTGGTCATGAGTTCAATCGATGTGTGCTGCAAACCACTATTCGGAATGACACGAAAAGCTAAATTCAATTCGGAACCGACTCGGGACTCGGTCGTCTCGAAGAGTGTTTGTTCTTTATCCTTATTTTTGTCTTTCATGAAGAGAACGAATTGTCCTTCCGGTGGTAAGGACAATTGATACGATGGGAAAAGGTAACGACCAAGTCCTTTCGTGTCTTTACTTTCTTCATTTTCTTGTTTTTGTTGATCCGTCACTTCTTTTGGGACAGGCTTAAAGTGAACGTCTGTCGATTTAGCTTTAAGCGGTTGGTTCGACCAATCGACGAATGGGTAATCACTGCGCTTGATTTGGTGGACCGCATAATCCGCGTGGCGAATCGGCTGACACGCCAAATAGTCCTTTTTTTCGTCTGACAGGAAACGAACGTGTTGGAACTCGCGCCCTTGGACACTCGGAGGTAGGAAGTATAAATCAAATCCTTCGTGTTGCACATGTCGATCTGGCAAGCGCATCTTATCTGGTTTTTGCTGACAAACCTTCAACAAAGCCGCCGTTTGTTTTTTCGGGAGATCCGGTATTTCTTGACCATCAAAGGTAGTCGAGATACCGCCCCAGTAATTGGCATCATATGTAAGATCTAAGTATTGTTCTTTTCCGCACCCGGCAAGGAGAACTGCTCCTGCGAGAATACTGGTATGTATATAGCGTCTCATGAAAAACCTCCTCTATACGATTGTCTGTATTTTACCATATTTTCTATAATAGACAGAATTTTCTATAACGTTTCAACATCAAGATGTTTGACATCCATTAACTCGGGAATAATAGAGGCATGCATGGTCAATCTATTACTATGGGGGTTTTATGGTGGGTACATTCATTCAAGCAGTTGATGGCACGAAGATTTACGTTGAGGATGTCGGTTCGGGTCAACCAGTCGTCTTTTTACACGGATGGCCAGCAAACAACAACATGTTCGAGTATCAAAAGAACCTGCTCGTCGAAGAAGGGTACCGTTACGTCGGAATCGATTATCGTGGTTATGGCAAATCAGATGCACCAGCAACGGGATACGATTATAAGACGATGGCGTCCGATGTCAATGAAGTCATCGAACAGCTGAAATTAACGAATGTCGCGTTGCTTGGCTTCTCGATGGGAGGAGGAATCGCCTTGTCCTATCTCTTGCACTACGGGGACTCAAAAGTCAGTAAGCTCGTTCTTGCGGGAGCTGCGGCACCGGTCTTTACGCAACGTGACGGCTACCCATACGGGATGACGAAAGAAGAAGTCGATGCGTTGATTGCCGATACGAAACAGGATCGCCCGTCGATGCTCAAAGGATTCGGTGAAATCTTCTTTGCGAAGGAACATCCAGAACCGCTGCAACAATGGTTCCATGGTCTTAGCATCGCCGCTTCATCCCACGGAACGATTCAGTCAGCAATCGCCTTGCGTGACGAAGACTTACGTGGAAAACTCGAGAACATCAAAGTCGATACGTTGATCATCCACGGTAAAAAAGACCAAGTCTGTCCGTTCGAGTTTGCGGAAGAGATGCAAAAGGAAATCCCACATGCGCGACTCGAAGTCTTCGAAGAGAGTGGACACGGGATGTTACTTGACGAACAAGAGAAGTTCAACGAGACATTACTGACGTACGTTAAAGGAAATCAAACCGTCTAATTTAACAAGCCATGGACACGCGTCCATGGCTTGTGTTTTTGTGTACAGAAAAAGCGTGCGCCGGCGCACGCTTTTAAGAGCGATACTTCCGCATGAACCGTTGATCGATCCAGCGCTTCAGGTACCAACCGAACGGGTGAGTCGAATAATGACGACCATATAGGGAAACCGCATGACGCGGTCCCATCGATAAAATCGTCAAATAGTTCGTTTGCGGACGATAGGTTTGCAGTGCTTCTTCCTTGAGGTATCGTAAAAGGTTCGTAAGCAAAATTGGCGCTTGTCGGACAGCCGTGACACCATTCTTCGGAATGTCGGGGTAGGCGACGAGGGTCGCCGCGTCACCCGCAGCAAACAAGCTTGGATGATCGAGCGCTTGTAACTGTTCATTGACGAGTAAAAATCCGTTTTCCGTGAAGAGATTGCTGTCTGCAAACAATGCCGGAGCTTCGGCACCCGTCAAGCGGACGATTGCATCTGACTCGATTGGTGGGTGTTGCTTAAAGCGGAGTGGTAGTTCGTCATCTATAGGACGTTCCCTGATCCAGTACACTCCGAGTTCTTTTAACCGTCTCGTAATGGCTTCCGCTGCCGGATGACGAGAAAGGATATCTCGATCCGTGATCAATGTGATCGGTACCCCCGCCGCTTTCAAGGACGCTGCCATCTCGACGGCAGCTGGTCCGCTCCCAATCACGACCGGACGCTTTGCTTGTTGCAGTCGCTTTAATGTATCCGGTAACCGGTAATTCGGTTTAATCGATAATCGCGTCGTATCTTCCGACCAGTCGAATGAGCCGATATTCGTTGAGACGACGTCATAGGTGTAACGTCTGCCGGATGCACCGAAGACGAACTTTTCAACAGGGTCGACTTTGATGACGGTCTCCTTGATGAATGGTTTATCATAGGCACGACATAAGGCGGCGACGTCAATACGCATCTCATCCATGTCGTATGTTCCGTCAGCAAGTCCAGAGTACATGCCCGAGTAATATTGGTACGTCGAGGCGTTCAGGACCAGCCATTCGACGTCTTCTGTTGGTCCGTGTGTAATGCAATGCAGGTGAGCGTGACCTGCACCAATCAAGAGGATACGTTTCATGTCGTTCTCCTTCAATCTGTCTTGCTAGAGTGTACCCGGATACGGGTGGCGGTAATCATAGCCAAAAGACAAGACTAATGAATAGGAGGATGACCACGAGATAAATAATATCCTGACGCTGAACGACCGGTACCTCGTAATACGTTCGCTCTGCTGAAAAGTGACGGGCTTCGAGAGCAATCGCCATCCGTTCTGCCCGCTGGATCGACCGTGAGAAGAGCGGTAAGCCAATTGAAAGAAATCCATCACCAGGAAAGCGACTGTGCACATTGCGAATCATCCGGACTTGCCGCAAAACGCGGACTTCTTCGACCAGTTGCGGCAGAAAGCGAATCCCGGCAAGGAATCCGTAAGCAAAGCGGGGCGATAACTTCGCCTGATGGATCAAGCTCATTACGAAACGGGTCGCATCGGTCGTCGTGACGAAAGCGAGGCTCAGGCAGACGAACGTGGCCATCCGCAAGGCAAGTAACCAGCCGTGCGCGACGCTTTCCGACGTGACATGAAACCAACCGAACGACCAAAGAATATTCGTTCCTTTGCCGAAAGCCGCCATCATCCAGAACGTCAATAAGAATAATAGACTATACGGCGCAAGTCGCTTCAAGAAATCAAAAGGACCCCATCCGGAGAGGAGTAGCAGTGCGATAGCAAAACTCAGGAATACTAACGTTTTGACCCAGTCATTCGTTGCAATCAAGGCAAACATGATCAAAAACAATCCGCTTCCCTTAATGACGGGATTGAGTTCAGCGAACGGGGACACGTTCGTTTGCATCACGTTTCACCTCCTGGAATTGGTACGAAAGTGGACGTTGTAGCTGACAGCGCTCGAGTAATGGAACGTCAGCGAATAACTCGCTTGGGCGACCATCAAAAGCAATCCGTCCTTGCTCCATGACGAGGACACGATCCGCATACCGGGCGACGAGCTCCATATCATGCGTCGCCATGACGAGTGTCGTATCGTTCTGTTGTTCCATCTGTAACTGTTCCATTAAGCGTCGTGTCGTCAATCCATCTTGTCCGAAGGTCGGTTCATCGAGCAACAACAAGTCTTTCGTTTGTCCGATCATCGTTGCGACGCTGAGCCGTCGTTGTTGCCCCGTACTAAGAGCAAGTGGTGACTGCTGTTTGACAGATGTCAGTTCCAGCCGTTCAAGCAACGCCGCGCGCTTAACATTCGTCGCTGCCCGGTGACTCCAGTCGATTTCCGCTTCGACCGTCAGCTTAAGAAACTGCAGATCCGGTTGTTGAAAGACATAGCCAACGTGCTCATAAAAGCGACGCCGGGAGTAACGATGAACCGGACGCCCCTGGAGCTGATACGTTCCACGATTGGGAAGCAACCGCCCGAGTGTCGCAAGCAATGTACTTTTCCCGGATCCATTTGCCCCGAGCAGCATCACCCATTCTCCTGTCTGCATGGAAAATGTCGCATCGGTCAACGGATATGGCGCTTTCGTCGATAATGCAGCGACGTGTAACAAAGAGCGCCCAGCTGTAGCGACAGCGGAAGGCACCTGAAGTCGCGCCGCTTGCGGTCCATCTATGGGTAACGTCTCTAAGGTATACGGATACAAAGAGGGAACGGAAATACCTTTCGTTTGAAGCTCTTTGTAATCCTGCGGGAACAGATCCCGTGGATCCGCCGTCGCAGTAATCGATCCGTCCTCAAGTAAGACGACTTGGTCGACGTACGGCAAACAGACATCAAGTTGGTGTTCAATCAAGACGATCGTTAAATCGTGTTCTTTTTGAATCCGAAAAATCAACGCCATCAGCTCATGTTGTCCGATTGGATCAATCTGAGCCGTTGGTTCATCGAGTAATAAGATCGTCGGCTCAAGTGCTAGGACCGCTGCGAGCGCGAGACGCTGTTTCATTCCTCCGGATAGACTCGCGATCGGTGTAGAGAAGGGGAGAGGGAGACCGACGAGTGCGAGTAAGCGTTCAATTCGTTCATCCATCTCCACGCGTGGAATCGAGCGATTTTCTAAACTAAAAGCGATTTCCCGTCCGATCGTCTCCATACAAAACTGTTCTTCTGGATTTTGGAACAGCACTCCGACCGAACCAGAGCGGGTAACAGTTCCAGTCTGTTCGACTTCAATCGTTTCCGGTGTCAGTCCGGCAAGGGCATGAAGTAATGTCGTCTTGCCACTCCCACTGCGACCAAGCAAAAGGGTCGTCCCGTGCTCGATCGTCAGCGATACATGATTGAGCACCGATTTCATCTGACCCGGATAGCGGATGCTGAGGTCGTCGACAGTAATCATGCGACTTCCCGTTTCGCACGTCCTGCCGCAAACCCGTTCAAGACACCGGTCGCAACAAGGCGACGGACGAGAATCGCTGCAAGCAAGCCACCGAGTAATGCGCCGCTGATCAATTGTAAGCCAGTTGTCGCAAGCAACGTCGTCGTTGTGTAGTAACCGAATCCGTTCGCGATTAGACTATAAACGATGCTACCAATCGCGGCTCCGACACCCGATAACATCAAGGTCCATGTGTCATAACGACGGTAACGCGTCATCGCGAAGACGAGTTCCGCACCAAGTCCTTGGCAGACTCCGATCAGAAGAGCGGATAAACCAAAATGACTTCCCGTGAACAGTTCGACGGCTGCCGCGACGACTTCCGCAATTAAAGCGGCACCTGGCTTTTGAATGATTGCTGCGACGAGCGGACTCGTAATGATCCAGATACCAAACATCCAGTTGGCACCGACAGGTCCGAAGACCGCTGAGATCGGTAACCAGAGTGTTGACCAACCGAGATAGATGACGCCGCAAGCGACGGCGAGCATCATCATGACCATGATTTCTTTCATTTTCCAGTGTTGCATCAGATACGTCCTCCTTTGAATGGGGGAGACGCCAAAAAAGACCGCCCTCCGTAAAAAAGAGAGCGGTCCTCAGAAAAACTGCGCGCAGCAGGAGTCATTGGATGTGATCGCTCCACTTTCCTACGCTAGTATGAACTAGATCAGGTTCGAAGGGTCCGAAGTGAATCGTCTCAGCCAATTGGGCTCCCCTAGTGGATATGGTAATAGGTGATACGCTGTTCACTTTAGGCAATCCAGCGTCTGTTGTCAAGACATAAAAAAACGATACGCCGCAAAGGGCGTATCGTTAAACGACTTATTTGTTGTCTTCGTTCTCTTCCGCTGTTTCTTCTAAAGACGCTTCGTTGTCCTCGCCAGCTTCTGCTTGTCCCTCTGCTTCCTCGATTTCTTCAAGATCCTGCTCGAGTGTCGATTCGACGACAGCTGCGACTTGAATATCGCCTTCTGTAACGATGCGGAAATCTTTTTGCTCTGGAAGATCAGCTATAGAAATCGAATCGCCGATTTCGAGGTTCGTGACGTCGACTTCGACGTTCTCTGGTAATTTATCTGGTGTAGCGGCGACTGTTACTTTAAAGAGTGTTTGTGATAGGAAGCCGCCAACTTTTGCACCGGCTGCTTCACCAACGAGTACAACGTCTGCTTCGACTTCTGTTTCTTCATCCATTTTCACAGCGATGAATTCAACGTGATCGACGGTTGGTGTGAAGACATCCATATCACGGCGATTGATCAAGACGTTAATATTTTTACCGTCGAGTTTGAGTGAAATCAAGACGTTTTCACCGTTTTCTCGGACGATTTTAAGCAATTCTTTTTCTTCAAATGCGATTGGTGTACTTTCCACTTTGTAACCATACACGACGCCAAGAGCTTTTCCTTCATGACGCAATTGTTTACGGAGTGAGCGTGGACGTACCTCGCGTTTTTCGGCTGTTAAATTAACTGACATGTTCATTTCCCCCTTGAATTTGGTATAGCCCTCAAAAGGTAATGAATGTAGGAGCAGGACGAATCCTGAACAATATGAATCATGCTAAGACAATCGGTTTCAGACTCTTATGAGTCTGACGCTTTCGTGACTTTGCATTTCTCTCCCAGGTCATTACGCTGATATTGAGAAACATGTGTGAGTAAGTCACCGGTTTGATGCGGTGCTAGTGATTTTATACCCCTATGTTTTAAATCCATAAACCTCTTTTTTTATCTTTTTGAAGTCGAAAGACCTCCAAACTGCTTGAAATCAGGGGTTGAGAGGTCTTTCATTTTTTTCATTCTTTATGGTGATTCGTTGATTTTCACGAACTAAAACATGAACGAGACGTTCAATTTGTCGCATCGTCGTCTGTCCCATCGTCGAAATTTGAAGCCACTGATTGTAAACGAGATAGTCGCTTTCGTACTGGACGTGATACCCCTGAATGCGCAGAGCGTCGCCTAAATCAGTTGCGGACGGATGAACGATCGTCAGTATTCCCGGCGCTTGTGCTTCTTGTTGTGCGAGGAGTTGGAATCCAGTTGCGCGGACGGCTTGTTCGAGATAGGTCATCTTGATTGCTGCTTGATTAAGATCGAGGGCATCAAGCGCTGCCTGACAGGCAAGCAACAGGTTCGACGAGCCGGAAAAGGCAACCCCTTCCGCGTAGAGCCCTAAATCCAGATAACGGGGAATACAGAGAGAAGGTAGGACGCGATCTGCGTGACCAATGAACGCAAGACCCGGTAAACCACCAATCGCTTTCCCGGAAACAGTCGTGACGAAAGTGCAGCCAGCGTATGAGAAATGTCCGGTTCCAACAGCGCTGATCGCATCGACGACGAGTGCGGTTCGTTGATCTAACAGCACTTTTACTGCATCAAGATCGTAGAGAACACCTGTTGACGTCTCACAATGCGTCAACCAGATCCAGTTGTATGCCGTTTGCCTCAATTGATGAGCGAGTAGCCCCAAGTCGATCGGGTGACCGGGGGGAAGCGTATGGACATCAAAAGACTTGCCGGCACGTGNNATGGTCAATCAAGCGTTGACCGAACTCGCCACCGTTTAGGATCAATCCATGCCCAGTGAGTTGTTGCGCGACAATATCATTGGCAAGCGTACCGCTGCCGACGGCCATCGAGACATGTGGCAAATCCAGCAACTGACACATTCGGCCACGTAAATCTTGATCGAGCTGACGCATCGAGGCCGTCCGGTGTGGACGCGGTGCTTGTTGCGCCGCTTGACGGACCGTCGGCGCAACCTCGACCGGACCGGCTAGAAAATGCAGGGGACGTAAGACATCCGCGATGACGGATCGTTCGTATGTTGCGCGCGACAACAACATCGGTACAAACTGGGCGTCACCACTACCAAGCGTCGCTGCAATCGGTGTGAAGCCGAACCGCGCGTATAGTGTTGCTTCTCGCGTCGTACCACTGATATAGACATGATCAATCGTCTCCCGCTCGAGGTAGACCATTAGAAAGCGCATCAATTGCATGAACGTACGACTATTGCGGTATTCGGGACGAACGCTAAGTAAGCGGATTTCTGCTGGATCCGTCAGTGTCTCGTCTAGCGTCACGCCCTTTTCCTCAAGCGAAAAGGGACGATGCTTTCGAATGGCGATCATCGCGACGAGTCGATCGTCTTCCTTGCCAATCAGATAAGTATTTTGATCATGAAACCGGTCAATCCGTTTGCGTTCGGTGTTCGGTTGATGTTGTGGAATCTCTTCTGTGAAGGTGAGGTAGTTCAATTCATGGATTGCTTCCGCGTCGTCCGCAGTTGCAATGGAAAAGTCGATCATGGAGACGTCCTCCTTATGTAATGGCTGGCTTGTGGAGTGCATCATGAGCCCACAGGACAAGTAGACTTACGGCAACGGTACACAAGATATTGACTGACCCTGCGTCTAAGAAGACGGGTAGTAACGGAAGTAAAACGACCGGAATAAGCCCCGCTTTGACACTATCTTTCGTTACGAGATAAGACAAACCGAGTATGCCTAATCCGGCAAGATATGCCCACGGCGTGATAGCGAAGACGATTCCGGAAAATACAGCGTACCCTTTACCGCCGCATCGTGGGTGAAACAACGGAAACAAGTGACCGATGAGCACGGTGAGGGCGACCGGATAAAACATGTCTGTGATCTGTAGTGCAAGGACCGTCTTCGCGGCATCAAACAGATAAACGAATACAAAAGCCGGAAGCCCACCGGCACGATGGGCATTGCGGGCACCGATGTTTCCGGAACCAACCTGAGCCAAATCGGTACGACTGACGTACTTCCAGAGCGTACCACCTAAAATACTACCGATGAGATAACCAAGCAGGAGATCAAGGATCACCGTTGTTCCTCCTTTGTTTCTACGAGATGTACGAGTTCTTTGACGGTCAAGGCGTCACTGTCTGGAGCTGTCAGGACGGCATCGACCATTTTGGCTTTTCGATCTTGCAATTCGGTCATCTTCTCTTCGATCGTTCCGCGTGTCAGCAATTTAATGACGGTCACGTCGGATTGTTGTCCAAGCCGATGGGCGCGATCGGCTGCCTGTTGTTCAACAGCCGGATTCCACCAGCTGTCAAACAGGATGACGGTATCAGCAGTTGCGAGATTCAGTCCCGTTCCGCCGGCTTTAAGCGAAATCAAGAAGAGATCGACTTCACCGTCATTGAACCGGTCGCATAACGCGACCCGCTCTTCGAGCGGTGTCTCACCCGTCAATAGGAAGTGGGGGAGGTGACGTTGCGCGAGATCCGAGCGAATGCGCTCGAGCATTTGCGTATACTGCGAGAAGATCAAGATCCGTTTTCCGGCTGCCCGTTTTTCTGCAATCAGTGAGAGCAGACGCGTTCGTTTCGTTGCTTCCCCTGTGTACCCTTCGACGAATAATCCCGGATCGTTGCAAATTTGCCGCAACCGCGTTAAGCCCGCCAGTAACTTCAAACGATCTTCACGTTTCGTTTCGTCTAAATGCTGCAACGTCTCGAGTTGCAATTTGGCGAGATACGACGCATATAACCGTTTTTGATTCGGTCCAAGCTCGACATAATGATGCTCGATCTGCTTCTTTGGTAAGTCCTGTAAGACATCTTTTTTCTCACGCCGTAATAAAAATGGTTGAATGAATTGTTGCATGTCATCAAACGACCATTTCTCAAACGTCGCTAAATCCGGCAGTAATTCCGGAAACAAGACATGGAAAATCGACCAGATGTCGCGCGGTCGATTCTCAAGTGGAGTTCCCGTCAAGGCGAACCGGCGTTTTGCTTGCAGATGTCGTAGNNCTGCGGATTCTTCAAGTGCTGTGCTTCATCAAAGAAGACGACGTCATATACGGGGTGGCGACGGACGTCGGTCCGAAGCGTTGTGTAGGAGACGATCGTCACTGTGTTTTCAGCCAAGTACTTCAGTTCGGAAAGTCGGCTAGTTTGAGATCCCGTCACGACATGAACCGGTCGACCGGGTAAAAAGCGCTTCAGTTCCGCCTCCCAGTTGCGGAGCAGTGATGCCGGTGCAACGATCAGTGCACGACTATCCGAAATCGTTGCTATATAACCAATCGCTTGAATTGTCTTTCCAAGCCCCATCTCATCGGCCAAGATGCCGTGACAACCTTGCGCGTCCAAATTCTTCAGAAATTGAATGCCCGTCCGTTGATACGGATAGAGTCGTGACTCTAACGAATTCGGCAAGTTGAGCCGGAATCCTTGTCCGGATTTCAATTCGATCCATTTCTCGAGCAAATCGGCATGGAGATGCAGGATGGAGGCACCGATCAGATGCTTCATGTTCCGGACGGCAGGTAAGACGAGTCGCCCGTCGCGTAAGTCGCGTTCACTCGCTTCCATCTGGGCGAGAACCCGTTGCAACTGCTGAAAGGCCCGTGCCTCTAAAGATACGAACTGTCCGGATTTCAAGCGGTGATAGCGTTTTTGTAAGACGAGCGACTTCAGGACACGTTTCAGCTCGTCTTCCGGAATTCCGTCCATCGAAAAGTTGAACACAAGCCAGTCGAGGCGGTCTGTCACGTCGACTTCGATCCGCGGATGAAATGGTCCTTTTGGTAACGTCGTTCGGATGGCTTGCGTTGCAAATAACTCTAGTTGACCAAGCGCAACCCGTTCGTCAAGCAGACTCCGCAAAAAAGCATACTGCGCGGCGTCACTGGTGATGACATAGTGCGAATTCGATGGTGTTGCTTGGAATTCACGTAAATAGCGTAAGACACTTTGCTCCGTTACTTGATCCCGTCCAGCATAAATCGTCTCATCGAGCGGATTCAGTTGAATCCCTTGATAATCAAACGACACGCGGACTTCGACTTCTTGAGCCGTTCGGTCGAGATGGAGCTTAACGATCGGGGTACCGGAAACGATCCGTTCCTGTAAATCAGGACTGAACGAAACATCCGCAACCCGCTGTAAATACTCCGTCTGTCTAAGCAAACGATCGAAGTAGGGCAAGGACAGTTGATGCTGCTGTTTATCCGTCAATCGGTTGAGCGTCACGACGGGTCCGGTCAGTTCGAAATGGATCGCCACCCGACGATCAGGTGTGAGACTGCGTAAATAGTTGCGCGCGCCTGCGTCGTCGACTTGAATCGCCGAGAACGGACGAATCTGTGGTGAGAGCGGTGTTGGTGTGCCGTGTGCCTGTACATGATGCATCGCCAGCAAAACAGCGACGATATGTCCACAAAATGACGTATCCATCGCAAGCGACGGACAATTACAGCCAGCGTCGACGCCGTGCGCCTTGACGCGGACCGTCACCGTGAATCGTTCCTCGCCGTCGACGCTCGCTTCAATTAGCTCGTCACCCATCCGGTAATTGTGTAACGTGACCTTTCGGGCAGCGACATACTTCTTTCCCCGTCGAAAGGCATAGGCATCAGACATCTGTTTGATTTTGCGTTCACTGAGCCCGTAATTCATGAGATCCCTCCTTTAGTTAACATAATATTATTATCGTTCACCATCAAATAAATCGACGGCGCGTTTTTTCTCCGAATCACCGATATGGGCATAGACCTGCGTCGTTGCGACGGATTCGTGACCGAGTAACTGCTGGATCGTCAGGACGTCGACCCCGCCGGTCGCAAGTCGTGTCGCAAACGTATGCCGCAGTTTATGTGGCGTAATTTTTTTGCGCTCTAAAAAGGGGAGGACTGGCTTCAGCCGTTCCGTGTGCCGCTGCAAAATATGCTGGACTGCCCGTGGGCTGAGTGGTTTCCCGTGTTTTTGGAAGACAGGTACGGCGCCGCTCGTTGGCATCTGATAATGGATCGCGTATTTGCGTAAGGCAATTCGTGCTGGTTTCGCAAGTGGAATCAATCGTTCTTTATTGCCTTTCCCGATGACGCGGAGCGTGTTTTCGTGGAAATCGACATCGTTCCAGACGAGTTGCGTCATCTCACTTAAACGCATCCCGCTATAGCCAAGTAATTGGAATAACGTCACGTCGCGAACACGATCCCGTTCATAATGCGACGCTTCACGGGCATTCATCTCAACGTTTGACGGTAATAACTGAATCAATTCGTCCCATTCGCGTTTTGTCAGATAAACCGGTTCCCGTTTCGCTTGTTTCGGTCGATTGACTTTGGCGACCGGGTTTTCCGACAACTGACCGGTATCGACCAAATAACGAAACAGTGACTGTAACGCTGATAACTTCCGGTTGATGACGCTCGGTGCATTTTGTTTCGTTAAGGCAAGGTATTCGGCGTAGGCTTCGATTCCTGCTGCATCGATCTCGACGAATGCTTCAAGCGGAATATCTCGCGCTGTTACCTCTTCACCTGACGCCGCAGCGACGAATTGAAAGAACGCCTCATAATCGTAGACGTAGCGGCGCATCGTTGCTAATGAGAAATGTTTGGCTGTTAACTGATCTAAATAGGACTGAATGAAGCGTGGCATCCGCTCATAACCGGGAATCGCTGGTGCTGTAGCCGAAACGGTCGTTTTATGTATCGTTTTTCCTAGGTTTTTAAATAAACTCATCCGACAATCACCCCTCTAGTAGTAGTATACCAAACGTTGGTACGTCAGACACTTGTTTGCGTGAAATAGTTATTTCACGCAATGTTAAATTGTCAGACAGGGAGCGCTCAGTTGCATCGACAAGGTGATAGACGGGTCGTTGGTCAACTCGATGCACGTGAGAATTTAACTTATTTTTAGAGGTTTAAGGGTTGTAGAGTCTATTTAATAACAATAATAGTATTATGTCACCTAAATCACTAAAAAAGAATGAATAGTCAATTTCGCTCTCAGTTGCATCGAGAAGACGTCTGATGGGTCATTGGTCGACTCATTTGATTTCAAGACGATTTCTGAAAAACGACGAAAACGTGCTCGATTTCGCATACTTCATCTTGGTTCGGGTATAGAGTGTTAGGTAAGAGTTATTTTCATAAGGGGGAGTTCTAAATGATTACCGATCAAGAAGCACGTCAGTATTTGAAGGATGCAAAACGCATTGCCGTCGTCGGTGTCTCAAGTGATTCTGGGAAGACGGCGAACTGGATTGCTGACTACTTGGTTCAACACGGGTACGAAGTCATTCCGGTCAATCCAACGTTAAACGAGTGGAACGGTCAAAAAGTCTATCCAAGTGTTGCAAGCATTCCAGGACACATCGATATCGTTGACGTTTTCCGTCGGTCTGAGTTTTTGGCGGATGTCGCGAAAGATGCTGTCGCTCACGGTGACGTCGGGATGATTTGGAATCAACTGGGTCTCTCAAGTGTCGAAGCAGAGAGCCTGGCGCTCGGCGCTGGCATTCCATATATTGAGAATCGTTGCATCAAAATCGAGCATCAATACCTGTGAATCATCGCACGACTTTAGGCATCTTCACCCGTTCGTGAAGGTGTCTTTTTTCATGCCCATTACAGGTTATGCTTGTCAGGAAGCAAGAAGATGCCTACAATTAGAGACAGACTACTTGAAATAACGAACGAACGTTTGTAAAAACGACGTCGTAATTTTGAATTTTGAGGTGAAATGAATGGCGACAGACTTAAATAACTACAATGATGATGCCATACAGGTGCTCGAAGGACTCGAAGCAGTCCGGAAGCGCCCAGGTATGTATATCGGTTCTACCGATCACCGTGGACTTCACCATCTCGTCTACGAGATCGTTGATAACGCGATCGATGAAGCACTCGCAGGATTCGGGGAACAAATTGATGTCACGATCCATAAAGATAATGCGATCACGGTCCGTGACCATGGACGTGGGATGCCGACGGGGATGCACGCATCAGGAAAACCGACTGCTGAAGTCATCTTCACGGTCCTTCACGCCGGTGGTAAGTTCGGTCAAGGTGGATATAAGACGTCCGGTGGCTTACACGGCGTCGGGGCGTCGGTCGTTAACGCCTTATCAACGGATTTGAAAGTAACGATCTTCCGTGACGGGAAACAATATGAGCAAACGTTTGAAAACGGCGGGATTCCGAAGACGACGTTGCTTGAAACGGGTACGACGCGTCAAAAAGGAACGAGCGTCTACTTTAAACCAGATGGCTCGATCTTCAGTACGTTGACATACAACTACGATACGCTTGCGGAACGCTTACGCGAATCAGCCTTCTTGCTAAAAGGTCTGAAGATTACGTTGACGGACGAACGGTCCGACAAACAGGACATCTTCCAGTACCAAGACGGTGTCAGCGAATTCGTTCAGTACTTGAACGATGATAAAGATACGCTTCATCCGACAGTTGCATTCGAAGGAACGGAAAATGAGATCGAAGTCGATATCGCCTTCCAGTTCACGGATGCGTACTCGGAAAACGTCCTTTCGTTCGTCAACAACGTCCGGACACGCGACGGCGGCACACATGAAGTCGGGGCAAAAACAGCAATGACACGGGTCATGAATGAATATGCCCGGAAAAACACGCTCTTGAAGGAAAAGGATAAGAACCTTGACGGAAATGATATCCGCGAAGGGTTGACGATGATCGTCTCGATCCGGATCCCAGAAGAATTCCTCCAGTTCGAAGGACAAACGAAGTCGAAACTCGGCTCACCGGAAGCGCGGACGAGCTGTGACGCTGTCATCAGTCGTCGTCTCTCGACATACTTGGAGGAAAACCCGCAAACGGCGACGCTGTTAATCAAAAAAGCAATTCGCGCTGCGCAAGCCCGGGAAGCGGCACGGAAAGCGCGCGAAGAAGCACGAAACGGGAAAAAGAAAAAACGTTCGAGCATCTTGAACGGAAAACTGACGCCTGCGGCTTCAAAAAACGCGGACAAGAATGAATTGTTCCTCGTCGAGGGTGATTCTGCAGGTGGTTCTGCGAAACAAGGACGAAACCGGACGTTCCAAGCAATCCTTCCACTTCGTGGGAAGGTCTTGAACACAGAGAAAGCGAAACTTGCCGATATCATGAAGAATGAAGAGATCAACACGATCATTCACGCGATTGGCGGCGGTGTCGGAGCTGATTTCGACTTGTCAGATTGTAATTTCGATAAAGTCATCATCATGACCGATGCCGATACCGATGGCGCGCATATCCAAGTCTTATTGCTGACTTTCTTCTTCCGCTACATGCGTCCGTTGATCGACGCTGGGAAGGTCTTCGTTGCCTTACCACCGCTCTATCGTGTCTCAAAAGGGAAAGGCAAATCGGAGAAGTTCGAATACGTCTGGGACGAAGAGACGCTTAAGAAAACGACGAAGAAGTTCGGTAAAGGTTATATGATCCAGCGTTACAAAGGACTTGGGGAGATGAACGCACCGCAGCTCTGGGAAACGACGATGGATCCCGAGACACGGACGTTGATTCGGGTTACGATCGACGATGCTGCCGTAGCGGAAAAACGCGTCTCTGTCCTGATGGGAGATAACGTCGGACACCGCCGGACGTGGATCGAGGACAATGTCGCCTTCGGTCTCGCAGAAGACCTCTCGATCATCGAGAATGAGCACGTGACGAAAGAGAGTGTGAACGAACATGTCTAATCTACAAAACATCCTGAACCTGTCGCTCGAGCAAGTCGTCGGCGACCGGTTTGGTCGTTATTCGAAATATATCATTCAAGATCGTGCCTTACCGGATGCCCGAGATGGTCTGAAACCGGTTCAACGCCGGATCTTGTATGCGATGCATACGGAAGGCAACCTGTTCGACCGTGCTTACCGAAAATCGGCGAAGACGGTCGGCGTCGTCATCGGTAACTACCACCCGCATGGTGACTCATCGGTCTATGAAGCAATGGTCCGCTTGAGCCAA